>CALBVY010000021.1 GCA_937969495.1 uncultured Verrucomicrobiales bacterium
GTGAACAGTGTAGCGAGCGTATCGCCGCCGCCACCCGCCAGTATGCCAAACGTCAACGGACGTGGTTTAGTAAAGAGCCATGGCTCACCTCCTGTGATATTACTGAAAAAACCGATATCCAGAAGCTCAGCACAGAGCTTACATCAGTATTCACTGTTTAACCCTGCTCAATGAAGCCCTGTAGATCCACTTGAACATCGTCTATTTTTAATCCTTCATCTTCTTCTAAACTCACGCCAGAGACGATGATACTGTTTTCTGCTGACCTCACCTGATAGCCTGGTAGTAGTCTGCCCCAGGTGCCTTCTCGGTAGCCCTCTTGATGTTGATTCGTGGCAGTCTGCGCATCTGGATGAGGCATGGACATCGAGATCACACGCCCATCAACGACCAAACATGGCAGTGTATCACTTTTACCCACAGCCTGCTCAGAAACATCATAACAAACCCTACTCATACCAGCTTTCACGCAGGCATCTGCTAGAGCGCTTCCACCTATGTATTCATCCACTTCATACTGCTGAGTTAACTGCATTACCTCATCACTACTAATACTAGAATCCACAAGAATGAGCTTCAGCTGAAAATACTGCGCAAAGGCAATAGCTATGACATCTCGGCATGATGCTAGACCTGTCCATTCCATGAGCACTGTTTTTCCACGCCCGACCCCATTTACATCTCCTATCTGAAGGGCATTGGCGACAAGGCGTTTTTGTAAACAGGCATCTGCCTCCCTTAAGGCTATTACGCGCTCCTGATAGCTATCCGTGATGCAAGGCTCTGCCGCTAGCACCATCGGCTCTTTACCGAGAATGGACATAGGATTTTCAAGCACTCTTCGCTGCGCAAAAGCATCAGCACGTAGTTCACTAACGGCAGCTCTCACTCTATCCGCTTTAATTTTCTCTGGAGGGATAATCTCACCGAAATTAACGGTAACTCCGTAGCGCACGCGATAAGGTAGCTTGTAAATAAACTTACCACGTTCAAAGGAAAAGATAGAGCCCCAGAGACCATCCATAGCGGCAGGAAGCACCGGACATTTTGCTTTTTTAGCAATCATCTCGAAACCTCGTTTAAACTCATTCATCCCCCCACTTCTGGTTAGCTGACCTTCAGGGAAAATACAGACCAAGTAACCTTGCTCCAGAGCCTCCGCAGCTACTTTGAGAGCTTCTTTTGCCCGAGTTTGTGAAATAGGCACCGTATCAAACAATTTAACAAATTTCCCAATCCATGGACGCTTGAAGTAACCATCGAACATCAGAAAGCGCACCTTACGAGGGCTGGCCGTCGATAGAATAAACGCATCCATGTAGCTCACATGGTTCGGAGTCATCAACACTCCACCTTCGCTAGGTATACGGTCTACATTCATCGCGCGGACACGATAAAACATCTTAAATATCCCCAACACCAGAAGCCTCACCACATGCTGGGGTAATAACTTCGCTGAATATTGGGTAGCAAAAAAGCAGACTACGGCAAGTCCTGCAAATTGCCAAGAAAACGGCACATCCAGCCACACTAGAACGAGCTGAATAATCACAGCGATAAGACCGAATAAACAGTCCAACAAACCAAGCCCAGCTAGGATGCGGCCGCGCTTTTCTGGAGCACATAAGTCTTGGATATTAGCATTTAATGGTACCAGTAAAAGGGCACCTCCTGCACCTGCGATCACAAGCCAGAATTTTAACCAATGAGAATGCTCTGGAGTTACCGCAAGCGCCAGTGATCCAATCACCATCACGAGTCCCCCCAAAGGTACGAGTCCTAGCTCGATGCCTTTCCGGCAGATTAAAGATGCAATAATCCCTCCCACAATCACACCAAGGCTAGCTGCAAACATCAGCATGGCCGAATCCAAGGCAAAGTTATCTCCTCCTCCAGTAAGGTTTTTCGCAATCCCTATCGCTGCTAGGTTAAGGTAGCCGGCATATCCCCAGAAAAACGCAGCCCCCATGGCAGAAAGCCGCATTGAACGCTCTTCGAGCAGTTCTTTGAGCTGACCAAAGTGCTCGGTCAGAATGCCGAGGTGAAATTTCCGCTGTCCTTGAGCTGGTACTTTTTCAATGGTAAAGGCCACACACAAAGCCAGCACCGATGCTCCGGTGAGGACCAGCAAGGGGAAAAATCCTGCCTCCCAGCCATTACCACTCTCATTGAGGCGCGCCGAAAACCATACCCCCGTCACAATCTGCCCAGCGCAAATGGCGAGAATCACTGAGATTTCCAGCAAGCCACTCGCCATACCAAGCTTCTCATGGCCTACAAGCTCTTTAACCAAGCCTCTTTTTGCTGGGCTCAGCAGCACAGATTGCATGGACAGTACGAAAAAACCTAACACCGCAGCCCATAGCAAGTGGTAATAAATACACCCAGCTATCCAGACGAGCACGATCAGCTGTAGAATAGATGCGGCTCTGACAATCTTGGTTTTGCTGAATCGATCCGAGAACCACCCTGAGAGAGGTGAAAATAGAATAAAAGGCAACACAATCACAGCCGCTAGAATATACTCAATCTTACCCGTGCCTGGAACATCCGCATTGATAAACACTAGCCAAGCACCAATAGGGATAAGTAAAAACTGTGCCGCTTTATCGTTAAACGCATTTTGCGTCTGCAATACGAGCAAGCTCCAGAACGACAGCCAATTTCTCCGTGTCGGTTCGTCACCAGTCTCTGGAGTAACATCGTTCGTTCCGCTTGTCATAGTTTGCATGCTGGACAGAACAACAGAAAATAGCGATTCGATCAAATCGACTTTATCGTATGAATCATCGATTTAAATGATGTATTGTCATTTATCTCATTTGTAAAAATATTCTACCGATGAACCATGCTGCGGCTTTAGGAAAAAGCACAAATAGGCTTCAAGAATCCTGTATGATGGCTGACACTGTGAATGATCTTGCATGACGGTCTCAGTCCATGGAGAATTCTTGCAACTTTGGTGTAATTGATGAGTTCTATCACTCATGTCACCGCTCAGTTCTTCTGACCAGCAGCTGCATTCCATCGCCCTTATGCCAAACTTAAGCGAAGCCAACACTGATCAACTTTCGGCTAACGATATCGATGTGGCTCTTATGTTACGCGTAGGAGAAGGTGATGAGCAGGCATTTGAAGAATTAATCTCTCGGCATCAGCAAGCAGTGATCGGCACGGTTGCTAAAATGCTGGGAAACACCTCTGAGGCCGAAGATATCGCTCAGCAGGTCTTTATTCGTATTTGGAAAAGTGCTCCCCGCTACCAGCCCAAGGCAAAGTTCACCACCTTCCTGTTTACCATCACTCGAAACTTGGTATTTAATGAAAGCCGCCGCCGTAGCAGAAAAAAAGAATACTCCATGGAAGAGCGCGAGGATGACTTCCACTTGCAGAGTCCAGACTCTGAAACAGCTTCACCAGATGAAGCCCTCCTCCACGGTGAACTTCAAAAAGCGGTTGATAAAGCTATTAACGATCTACCAGAAAAACAGCGTATGGCTGTGATTCTACGTCGTTATGAAAATATGCCCTATGATGAAATTGGTAAAGTCCTTGAGCTTTCCATCTCAGCGGTGAAGAGCCAGCTGTTCCGAGCGCGTCACGCTCTGAGGGATTCATTACAGCAATACCTCGATGCTTAGCAAATACCGAGATTTCCCACATTGCATGATTTTGAGATGGGGGTAGTTTTCTCTCATGTTCCGAGCACTTATTTTATTCATTACCGGATTAGCCTGTCTCAGCTGTCATGCTGAGCAAGAAAAAATCGGAGTCAAACTCATCGGAGAAGGCTTTAACCGACCCGTTTGGGCGGAATCTCCCAATGGAGTTCAAGACTACCTTTGGGTGTTAGAGAAAACTGGAAAAATCAAAATCTTAGATGTAAAAAGTGGTCAATCTTCCCTTTTCCTCGATGTCACTGATCAGATTACCAGTCAATCTAACGAACAAGGTTTATTGGGTCTCGCCTTCTCAGACGACTACATGCTCACTGGCCGATTCTACCTCTATTACACCAACCGCAAGGGAGACACAGAAATATGCCGCTACCTATCTCATGGTGATGATAAGAGAAGCTGCAAGGCATCTAGCCGTGAGCTCCTACTTACATTTAAACAGGACTACAGAAACCACAACGGAGGGTGGATTGGATTCGGCCCTGATGGATACCTCTACATTGCCACAGGCGATGGTGGTGCGGCCAATGACCCCAAAAAAAGAGCACAAGATCTCAGCTCCTACCTCGGTAAATTACTCCGCATCGATGTGTCCACAGAGAAAGGCTATCAAGTCCCTCAAGATAATCCATTTCTCAATAACCCCATGGCTAAGCCTGAGATCTACGCATATGGCTTAAGAAACCCATGGCGATGTTCATGGGATCGGAAAACTGGCGATTTCTATATTGCCGATGTAGGACAGAATAAATGGGAAGAAATTAACTACACGCCTGCTGGTAAGGGCCGTGGCGCAAACTACGGCTGGCGACTTCGCGAAGGCAACATCGCCACACCCAAAAAAGGTGTTGGCGGTGATAAGCCTGATGGCGTCACTGATCCCATCTACGTTTACCCACATGATAACAGCAGCCGTGGAGGCGTTTCTGTTACTGGAGGTTACGTCTACCGAGGCCCCATCGCTTCCCTACAAGGTCAATACTTCTTCGCAGATTACGCCAAGCCTCATCTGTGGTCTTTTAAGGTAAAAAATGGGAAGATAGCTGATTTTCAAGATTGGTCTAAACAGTTAAGCCCAGCAAAAGGAAAAATCACCGCAATTACATCCTTTGGTGAAGATGCAGAGGGAAATCTTCTTATCATAAGCGATGGTGGAAAAATCTATCAGGTAGTAGAAAAGTAACGAAACTACGTCACTAGGTGCGCTCATAACGCGTGTAAAAATACACTCCACAAGCGAAAACCATCATCGCTAGTCCACTCCAGAAAAATACCCAGCCACTGACGAGACCTATCGTCTTCTGATAATACAAACCACAGAACAAGCTCCCCGTTAGACCACCAATCCCATTAGACAACGTTCCCAGCAAAGCCTGCGCCTGATTTCTTAATCCAGGTGTAACTCTTCGGTTAACCAAGATCTGCCCTGTTACACTGTAAAATGTATAACAAGGCCCGTGCATAGCGATCCCCAACCACATCCATGGCAAACTCTCAGTCCATCCAGCCAGCGCAAATAACAAGTAGCGGACAAGCGCAAAGCCAATCGCAGCAATCAACACCCAGCGTAACCTCCCCTTAGCCATCAAGCCACTGAGCATCAGCATGGCAATGATTTCAGTGAACTGACCGATCGTCATCGATGCCACCGGGTGCCCGTCTCCCATTTCCTTCAGCTGAATGGGCGCATACATATAAAAAGCTGCTAGAGGGACAGCAAAGAGAACTGAGGTGATTAAAAATACTCGTAACGAGGGATCTTTGAAGAGCACTAAGGCATCAAGACCACAGTATGAACGCCAGTTACCAAGCCATGATTTACTCTGCGCCCTCTCACCCATTGGCAAGGTGGCTGGCATCATCAAACACGCCAAGCCTGCCAGCACTCTGACGCCTGCCGCTGCCATTCCCGCCAATGGAGAGCTGTCTAAGGTAAAAAGGCTCACCATCAGACCAGCCACAATCCACCCAATCGTTCCCCATAGTCGGTAAAGCGGAAACATCTTCTCTGGTTGCTCCAGATTTGCCAGTGCCACCGTACTTAGCAAAGCCCACATAGGTGCTGAAATAAGAGCATTCATCAACTGAAATGCCAAATAAGCCCATGGCCCCCAACCAGCGTAAAGAGCGTAAAATGCCAACCCTAAAAACACCGCACCAGCCAGAGAAAGAACACCTAACAATTTCTGTGCAGAAAATCGATAGTCCGCCATGGAGCCAAAAATTAAAGGCGAAATCAAAGCTGCTATCGGTGATGCGGCGAAAGCAAAAGGCAACACCCACTCCGCACCCTGAGCCTTCAGCGTATTTGGCAGCGATGTCATCCATAGACCAGGTGCTACAGAAATTAGAAAAAACCCCACAGCAATCCACCATGAACCACCTTTGGAAAATTTTGTAACAAACACTGACACGCGCTCTGTCTAAAAGCGCATAAGCACAATGGCCAACATCAAATTAAGCTAAGCTTCATCCCATCACCCTTAACAACAATCTCCGCAGAGACGCATATTTGACAAAAATGGCATAAAAATTGCTGTTTTCTTGCGTGAAATATTCCTAACTCAGGCCTATATTTCGGTGCGACGATTGATTCGCGCCAGCCCTATGCCGCCATCAGGACCACAGCAGGGATTGAGTCAAACTCAATCACAGCAACAAACTCTCTCGCCTCAAATGAGGCAGAGCTTGGAGATATTACAGGCCAGCACCATGGAGCTCTCCCAGCTCATCAATCAAGTGGCTGAGCTGAATCCCACTTTAGAAATAGGTGAAGAAATTGAACGCCTAGACGATACCTTGGAGCCAGATGCCGAGCATGATTTGGAAAATCTATCTGAGTTTGATGATACTTGGCGTGAAGACCACATCCTCATGCATGGGAGTAATCAACCCTCTGGCATGAATGACGAACTACGTGATTTCCTCTATAACTCCATCGTTGCACCACGAACACTGCAACAACACCTCGTCGATCAATTAAACCAATCAGCTGTCGATGATGATAAACACGCAGCAGCTGAGTACCTCATTGGCTGTATCAATGATCAAGGATTTCTCGATGATCACCTAGAGAGTCTAGTCACAGCATCCCCTTTTAGCCTGAAAGAGCTCCTCTCAGCTCAGACACTTATTCAGGGCTTTGATCCTGCCGGCGTAGCGGTGGAAGATCTTAGTGAATCACTCTTGCTACAACTTCAGGTCAGTGGCAGAGGTAACTCTCTAGAATCACGGATTATTGATCTACATTTAGACGATCTTGCTCGGCATAAGTTCGCAGATATCGCCAGAGCGCTGGGAGTGACTCAAGAGGCCGTTGTAGAAGCCGCTGATAACATCAGCGAGCTAAATCCCGATCCAGGTGCCGCATTTGACTCAACATCTAATCCCCACGTATTACCTGATCTAGAAATACGGCAGAACCTCAATGGCGAATACTACGCACATCTCACCAACGAATATATCCCCACTCTCCGTATCGATAATCATTACAAAGATCTTCTCGCTAAGCTCAGTGAAAACCCAAAGGCACGGAAGTATGTTCGCGAAAATATCAACGAAGGAAGACAGATCATACATGCGCTAAGTCAGCGGCAACAGACTTTATTGAAAATCGGCACGGAAATCATTGCAGCTCAGCCAGACTTTCTGCAATACGGCCGCGGCAAACTACGGCCTATGACCATGCATGAAATTGCAGGAATAATCGGTGTGCACGCTGCTACCATTTCTCGTGCCGTCTCAAGTAAATATATCATGACTCCTCACGGACTCATGGAGCTGCGCGCCTTTTTCTCCTCCGGCTACACCACCCAACAAGGAACAACAATCGCAAATACCGGTGTCCGTGATGCTATCCAACATCTCGTCTATGATGAAGACCCCAGTAAACCTCTTTCCGACACCGCGATCGAGAAGAAACTCAAGGAAAAGGGCATCAAAATAGCACGGAGAACTATCGCAAAGTACCGAGATCAGTTAGACATTTTACCATCGCACCTTCGTAAGCGTCATCAATAGCCATGTTCTAACGCTGGAATGCGGCAGGAATAAATGATGCATCAGAGGCTTCCTCAATAGCCAGTTGGATCTGCGATTGAATAACAGCCGGTGAAATAGGAGGTAAATAGCCAGAAAGACACTGCTCAAGAGCCTCAAGTGGGCTGCATTTTTCCGTAATCATTTTCCGCCTCGCTTTCACCGCAATCGCCTCGGCTGAGCCAGGAGTAAGCAGCTCTGGAATCTGTGTTAAAAGCCGCTCTTCTTGATCAGCCTCCAGCTTCACGCCACTCCGCTTACATAAAGCACGCAGCAGCGCCCATCCCTCTTGCGGCGTGGCACAGGGGAAAAGTGGAACTTTAACATCAATGCGCCCCGGCCTCTTTAAATCCACTTCAATAAGATCGGGTCGGCTTGATGCCAGCACCCAGAGAATTTTTCCACGGTTGCGTGTATCTGACATCTCCTTGGCCATCATGGAATAAACACGGCTGGAAACTCCAGAATCACCTGAACCAGAAGCCCTACGCCCAAGAGCTTGATCAGCTTCATCAATAAATACGATGCAGCGCCCCAGAGCATGTAATAATGAAAAGATTTTTTCCAAATTCTCCTCCGTGCTACCCACCCAACGATCACGGAAGTTCTTTAAAGTAACCACCGGCACCCCTGCTTCACCCGCTAGACATTCCACCAAATAGGTCTTCCCTGTCCCCACAGGCCCACAGAACAGGTAGCCCATGGGCATAGACTCAAGATCATCATTCCGCCAGAGAGCAATATCCTGCCGTAACCACTCTTTCACTCCATCCAGGCCCACCACACCCTCAAAGTTTCGATCAGGCTCTACGAAGTCAATAAGCCCTCCACAGTCCCTTTCCACAAGGGCGCGCTTGAGATCAGAGAGGTCTTTTTCCTCCAGTGGCTTCTTCGCATGATTCCTCCGTAACAGAAGAATCTCTACGGAGCTTAGTGTTGAACCTGTTAGGCGCTGTGCAGGTTTGCTGAAATCATCCCTAAAGTTCACTAATGCAGCGGCACAACGATCGTATAGAACCTCTAACGACTTCTGCATATCATCCCCCGATGGTAACGGCACTTCCACAGCACTAACACGTGGACTCCGCGCTACCAGCGGATGCAGCCCATTCAGATTCTCAGAGATCAAAAATGCAGCCTGACCATGCTCCTGGAGACGCATATCAGCAGCCCAGCCTCTAAGGATAGATGCCATAGCATTCAGCTCATGGTTATGCGCATTCGGCAGAGCTGGACAGATCAAATGTGCTTGCTGAATGAGCACTGCCACCTTAGGACTCTCCGCTCCCACAGCCTGAAGGTTTTTACAATATTTGAGATAGTGGGTCAGTGTGCGCACAGCGGGCAGTGGTGCATCTGGCAAATTCACTCCATCTTTCACCGTAGGCCATTGTGAGAATATCTCTCCCCCTCGTTCCACTCTGAGTCCCTGACCAGGATCATAGCTCAGCACAACATCAAAGCGCGGCAAGAGTGCTTCCATGATAAATTCCTGTAATGAACCTAGTCTTACTGTCTTTTTCTCTGGCACCAAAAGCCTATCGTTCACATTACCATAAAGAACAAAGCAACCAGAGGCGCCGCTCCCATAACTACCGATAATTTCCGCTGCCCAATCAGGAATATTCATATGCACAGACATCCAACACCAGCGACCTCTTCTTGTCAGCCATAAAGCCCGTATCTGAGTAATTGGTTTTTTCGTGTTGAGGCATAGGATTGCTGTGTCATGTTGCGCACGCAGAACTGAGAGTTCGCATTCAAATATGAGTAAAAAAATTCTTATCATCGGCGCTGGCCCAGGCGGATTAACCAGTGGAATGATCCTCGCACACCGTGGCTATGATGTAACTATTTTAGAAAAAGCCTCCGTGGTGGGAGGTAGAAATGCTCCCATTCATGCTGGAGATTACACCTTTGATACAGGCCCCACCTTCCTTCATCAGAAATTTACTCTTGATGAGGTGTTTGCTGAAGCCGGTAGGAAATCTGAGGACTACATGGACTTTGTAAAACTTGATCCTATGACCACGCTTAGCTGGGGTGACACTTCACTGGAAACGAGCTTTGATGAAGAAACGATGAAACGTAATATTGAGCGGGCCTTCCCTGGTGAATCCGCGAACTATGATCGCTTCATGAGCGATCATGCTGAGAAGTTACGCAAGATTTTCCCCTGCCTACTCAGCCCTTACGATAAATTAAGCAGCTACATTCGAGCTGACCTCCTCAAGGCTTTACCCTACGTTGCTACCACTAAGTCCGTCATGGATGTGCTTGATGAGTACTTCACCAATGATGATCTCAAGCTCGCCTTCACCTTCCAGGCCAAATACCTCGGTATGTCCCCCTGGACTTGCCCTGCCCTTTTCAGCATTCTTGCCTATATCGAATACGCTCACGGCATTTATCACGTACAAGGCGGCCTATCTAACATATCAGAAGGCATGGCAAAGGTCTTCCAAGAAGAAGGTGGTAAGCTGATGCTTGATACTGAGGTAAGTAAAATCACCTACAGTGGCGATCGCGCAGCTACGGTAGAACTTACTAATGGCGAGACGATGCATTGTGATGACTTAGTCATCAACGCTGACTACGCCCACGCACGCCATATGATCTTTGGTGAGCGTAATGAAACTGAGGAAAAGCTACGGAAGAAAAAATTCTCCTGCTCTACCTACATGCTCTACTTAGGCTTGGATAAAATCTATCAGGATGAACCACATCATCACGTCATCTTTGCCGATAATTACCACCAAAATCTAAGAGACATCCAAGACGAGGTAAAAGTCTCAGAGGACATGTCCATCTACGTGCGTAACTCCAGCGTAACAGACCCCACCGTAGCTCCTCCCGGGCATTCACAGATTTACATCCTCGTGCCCACCATTAATACCCGAAATGGGCACACATGGGAGGAAACTCAGGCTGAATACAGAGAAAAAATCTTGGATAAAATCATCGAGCGCACTGGCATGAAAGATCTCAGAGAGCACATCGTGGAGGAGCGCTGCATCACACCACAGGGGTGGCAGGATGCAGATATCTTCCTCGGTGCTACCTTTAATCTCGCGCACACAATGGATCAGATGCTTTACCTTCGCCCTCAAAACCGAATGAAGGGCTTTGAAAATATCTATCTGGTCGGTGGTGGAACTCACCCTGGTAGCGGACTACCCACGATCTATGAGAGCGCACGTATTTCATCTAATATGATTTGTGAATCGCATGGTCAGAGTCCAGACCGCGTTGACTTCGCAACATCCATATTAGACAACGCACTTACCTAGCAAAAAATAACGGATGTCTATCTATCACCTACACAGAGAACAGCAATTAGACTGCTCCATGGACCAGGCCTGGGAGTTCTTCTCTACTCCTAAAAACCTTGATAAATTAACACCCAAGTCCGTAGGCTTTAAAATCACCCACTGTGCTTCGGAAACCATGCACAAAGGGCAAATCATCTCTTATAAAATCAAGGTCGCCCCCATGATCTGGGTGAGCTGGCTTACGGAGATTAGCCATGTGGAAGATCGCCGTATGTTTGTCGATAACCAGCTATCCGGCCCGTATAAGGTCTGGCACCATACCCACCGATTCGTGGAAAATGATCATGGCGTTTTAATGTCTGATGATGTCGCTTACGTGATGCCCTTCGGAGTGATTGGAACGATCGGCAATGCTTTTTTTGTTAGGAAAAAACTTAATCATATCTTCGATGAACGCAGACGCTTAGTGGCAGAAATGCTCAACGCATAAAGCGTTTCATCCATTTGATTTTATCACCATACGGTGGGCGTGGATCAAACCAATCAGGACTCCACGTTGGCTTCTTCACCACGGCGCGCTCATAGCTAAAGCTGAGCAACCCTGACTTCCCACGGTAGCGGCCGTGACCACTTTCTCCCACTCCACCAAAGGGAAGCTTAAGGTGTGCGCCTTGTTTCATGGTGTCGTTAATACAGACACCGCCAGAACGTATAGCAGCCAAGATTTTCTCAATAAATCTATGGTTATTAGAAAAAAGATAGAGCGCAAGTGGTGAGCCGTATGCCCGAAGTCGCTCAATAAGTTCATCATCACTACCAAACTGCACAATCGGCAAGATAGGGCCAAAAATTTCTTCCTTCATCACTTCATCATCCCAGTCCACCTCTGTCATGATTCGTGGCGCCATCTGTAACGCTTCAGCATGGTCTTCACCCTGCTGAATCATCGGCCGCTCTGTCTGCAAAAGTTGCTCTAGACGAGTATAGTGACGCTGATTAATCACATGTGCCATCTCACCGTGCCACATAACCTCTGCGAGCACATTTTTAATTTCCGTAATAAGACTGTCATACACAGAGCTGTGCACAGCAATAAAGTCAGGGGCAAAACAAGTCTGCCCGCCATTGAAGAACTTACCTGTTAGGATGCGCATCGCAGCCATCTTAAGCTCTGAGGTATGATCAATCACGGCTGGGCATTTACCACCAAGCTCAAGCACACAAGGGGCTAGATGTTTGGCTGCCTTTTGCGCTACAATTTTTCCGATAGCAGTACTGCCAGTAAAAAACACAAAATCAAACTTCCGCTCAAGCAAAGCCGTAGCACACTCAGCATCCCCCGTTATCACCGAGACATGCTCTGGAGGGAAAACCTCCTGAACAATCTGAGCAATAAGAGCCTCAGAAGCACTACTCATCTCTGAGGGTTTTAAAATCACTGTATTTCCAGCCGCTACCGCAGCAATTAATGGGCTAAATGCTAGCTGAATAGGATAATTCCAAGGCGCCATGATCAAAGTCACACCAAATGGCTCCCTCCGCAGCTCAGAGCGACACGGCTGGAGGTAAAATGCACTACTAACACGCCTCGGCTTAAGCCATTTCTTAAGTGACTTCTTAATCATACGTAACTCCTCTAGGAGAAAATGATATTCCGCCACATAGGCCTCCACATTGGGCTTTCCTAAGTCGGCAGTGAGTGCCTCTAGCACATCGTCACAATGGCTTACAAGACTCTCTTCTAGACGCTGAAGAGCATCTAAACGGAACTTGTAGGTCTGAGTATGACCAGCTGCAAAGTATTGCAATTGTCCGTCATGTGTCTCACTGATTAGCTGTTGAATTTGCGAATTAACCACGATGGAGGGAGTATAACCTGAAATCAAGCTGCTGCAATCGTTGACAAGGGACTTTTCGGTGGAAAGATAGCAGCATGCAGACACCAAGCGTCTCAATCATCGGTGCAGGGCTAGGCGGACTTTCCGCAGCTATCTCTCTCAGAGCAGCAGGCTACCAAGTTCAGGTCTTTGAAAAAAATGACCGGATCGGTGGCAAACTCAATGTCATGGAATTGGATGGCTTTACCTTCGATCTAGGGCCTTCCATTTTTACTCTCCCTCAGTTTTTTGAAGACCTCTTTCAACGTGCTGGCAAAAAAATGGCAGACTATGTGTTACTTGATCCTGTTATTCCTCATTGGCGTAATTTCTTTGAGCAACATGCATCCATTGATCTCTACGAAGAGCCTGATCTGATGCGCAAAGAGCTGGAAAAACTCGGAGGTAATACAGAGCAACACTGGCAAGAACTTCAGGCATTTCTCGATTACGGCCGGAAGCAGTACGATATCGTTGATAATGGCTATTTCAAAGAAGGTCTCGATAATCTATGGGAATTCATTCGCCACTATAAATTTAAATTGTTAGGTGGTGAGATTGATTATCGTAATACCATGGCACAGTCCATCGAAGAGCGTTTTACTGATCCTAAGATGCGGCAAATTTTTGAATACTTCATCAAGTATGTAGGCTCATCTGCCCTTGATGCCCCTGGTTATATGAATCTCATGCCTATCATTCAGTTTGATCATGGCCTCTGGTATGTGCGAGGTGGCATGTATAAGCTCGCCGAGGGCCTAGGGAAACTGATGGAGGAAATGGATATCAAGGTGCATCTTAATGCCGATGTCTCAGCCATTGAAAAAGAAGGGAAACAAGTCACCGGCATAAGGCTTGCTGATGGCACTCTACACGCAGCTGACATTGTGGTCAGTAACATGGAGGTAATCCCATGTTATGAAAAACTTCTCCATGAGCCAGCGAAGTTCACTAAAAAGTTAGAAAAATTCGCTCCAGCTTGCTCTGGTATCGTTCTTCATCTCGGCACCAATAAGGTCTTCCCTCAGCTCGCACATCATAACTTTTTCTACTCCGAGAATCAGCATAAACACTTCCAGACAGTCTTTGAAAAACAACAGTTACCAGATGATCCTACCATCTACGTAGTCGCCCCCACACGCACAGATCCCACCAAAGCACCAGATGGCTGTGATAACATTAAAATCCTTCCCCACATTCCCCCACTTGAGGAGGGATCAGGCATTACTCACGATGACTATGTAGCACTTAAAGATCGATGCATTGATAAAATGGAACGCTGCGGCCTCACAGGTCTACGCGAAAGCATCGTCACTGAAGACCTCTTAACACCTGTAGACATCGAAAGGATGTATCGATCTAACAAAGGATCAATCTACGGAGTGGTCACCGATTGGAAAAAGAACTATGGATTTAAAGCACCTAAAACTAGCAGTAAATACAGCAACCTCTACTTCACTGGTGGCAGCACGAATCCAGGTGGCGGCATGCCCATGGTGATTCTCTCAGGGCAAAATTGTGCAGACCGCGTGATGAAAAGACACCCGATCAGCTAGCTCACCTTCATCGTGATGTTTATTGTTCCTATTCTGGCCATTCTCTGTGCTCCCGCGCTATGGGTCATTTTTGGAAGGCCTCGGTTTTTACCAAGGTATGAAGAGAAAACATCAGCGCGAATCTCGATCATCATCCCTGCACGCAATGAAGAAGATAATATTCGAAAATTGTTAGCATCGATTACCCAGCAAGAGCAACAGGCCTACGAAGTTCTCGTCGTCAATGATGGCTCCACAGATAACACAGCAAACATCGCCCGTGATAATGGAGCTACAGTCATTGAAGCCCAGCCACTAGCAGCTGGCTGGAAAGGGAAACCGTGGGCATGCCAACAGGGAGCAGACTACGCAACCGGTGAGTGGCTCTTGTTTCTTGATGCTGATACCTGCATGACTTCGCAAAGCTTCTTGGCCACACTCGGTCATCTCACTTTTTCTGAAAATCATGTGTTTTCCATCTGCCCATGGCACCATGTAAAGCTTCCTTACGAACAGCTTTCCGTATTTTTCAACCTTCTTATGGTGATTGGTATGGATGCCTTTGGCACAGACCAGTCTTCTAGTAGCGACACCCGGCTAGTCGGGCAGTGTATGTTCATCCCTAAGAAAATTTATCAGCAATGCGGAGGCCATCAAGCTGTTCGGTCCGAGATATTAGAAAACTATCAGTTTTCCAAAATCTTGCGAAAAAAAGGCGTTAAGCGTTCCTGCTATCTAGGAAAGAATAATCTCAGTATGCGTATGTTCCCTAGTGGTTTTAAAGAACTATGGAATAGTTGGAAAAAGGGGTTTGCCTCAGGAGCCGCTGACGTTTCCAGCAAGGTTATGGTATGGACCTCGGTATGGATCACAGGCATGATCACCGCTGCCATCTCACTGCTTGTTGCTACCTTGTTAGGATGCCCCCCTCTTTTCTTTGGTATCGCATGCTGTGCCTACCTCACCTACTCGGTTATCTGCTATTTTACCTTTAGGCACGTTGGGGCATTTTCTTGGCTCAACTCTTTATTTTTTCCTATCAGCCTGATTTTTTACCATGTGTTATTTTTCTCCGCTGTGATCGGAGCAAAGCGTGGACAGAAAGTAACATGGAAAGGACGTGATGTTAGTTGAACTCCCATTAGCCTGGATCGCAGTCATTAATACTTTAGGTATCCCGCTCACCCATCTGATCATTGCATGGGGTAGCACGCAGCTACCTCAAACATGGTTTCGTCTACCATTCAGCGTAAATAAAGTGGCTAAAAAAAGACCCACAGCGATTTACGAAAAAATCTTTTTGGTTCGTAGTTGGAAACACTTACTCCCAGATGCCGCTCCTTGGTTTAATGGTTTCCCCAAAGGCTCCCTCGAGTCCACTGAACCTAGCTACCTCAAGACATTTATCGCCGAAACAAGGCGTGGCGAACTTTCTCACTGGGTGCAGATTCTAGCTATTTCAAGCTTTATAGTGATTAATCCATGGCAGGCTAAGATCATCATCGTGTGCTACGCAATCCTTTCTAACACACCTTGTATCATTAATCTCCGTTACACACGTATTCGCATGCTCAGGGTCTTATCCACAGAATTAAAGAAGTAGATACTACTTATTTAGCTCCTTAAATTCTTTATAAGCCTCAAGTGCTCTGTCACGCCCTTCATACAGATCAATCATACGCGCTGGGTAGGTTTCACCTAATTTCACGCCATATGCTAACAGTTCAATTTCTGATAGCTCCCACGGCTCATGGATGGCACTCCCCGGGATATTAGCAAGCTCGGGCAGGTATTTCCTAACATACTCACCTTCTTGATCAAATTTCTTGGCCTGTAGGAGAGGGTTAAAAACTCTGAAGTAAGGTGCCGCATCAGCGCCACATCCGGCTACCCATTGCCAGCCCATGGTATTATTGGGTAAATCAGCATCCACAAGGGTATCCCAAAACCAATCTGCACCAGATTGCCAGTCTTGGAGGAGATGTTTCACAAGAAAAGACCCTACTACCATCCGGGCACGATTATGCATCCATCCTGTTTGCCAGAGCTGACGCATGGCCGCATCAATAACCGGGTAGCCAGTCTGCCCCTTTCTCCACCGCTGCACCATCTCCTCAGAATGACTCCATGGAAATTGTTCATACTCTGGTCGCAGGCTTTTTTCTACCGAGTGCGGAAAATGATAGATCAGGTGATGGGCAAAGTCTCTCCAATAGAGTTGGCGGATATAGCCATGCATCACTTCATCACCTGCATTTCTAAGATGGTGGTAAATTTCTCTTACTCCAATTTGCCCAAAGTGGAGGTAGGGAGACATTTTTGAGGTGCCATCATCTGCCATCATGTCACGCTCATCATTGTATTCACTAACTGATTGTTTTGAAAATTCTTTGAGCCTCTTCACTGCTCCCTCTCGAGTAGGTTCCCAGTTATCATAAAAAGCTTTATCCCAATCAATTTCAGGTAGCAGGCCAAGGTCTTTTAGCGCAATCCCTTCAGCTTTAGCCCACTGTGCCGATGAAAGATTAATCTCAACAGGTGCGGGCACTTCAGTTTCGCGGCTACATTTCCAATATGGCGTAAATACCTGATAGGGTTTGCCCGATTTATTGCTGATAGTGTGAGGCTCATTAAGAACGCTTGCATTAAAACTCTTTACCTTGATCCCCTCATCGACGAGTTGTTTTTTAATCTCTTGATCCAGCTCAATCGCGGCAGGCTGGTAACGCCGATTCCAAAGTACGGTGTCGATGTTTAACTCCTGCACGAGGGCAAAAAGTGCCTTATCGATGGCACTGGTTTTGATCAGGTGCAGATTTGCTCCTAGTTCGTTAAGTTGGCTGTCTAAATCAGATAAAGCATGGTGCAGCCACCACTTTGATGCTCCTCCTTCACTGAGTTGCGCTACTTGATTTTCTCCGTGAATGTAGACAGGGAGAATTTCTGCTCCTGCACCTAACGCAGCAGCGAGTGCAGGATTATCCTGAAGTCGGAGATCTCTGCGGAACCAAATAAGACAACGTTTCATAGAAGAAGAATGTGGCTGAGTAAGCGCAAAAATCAATCACGGTCTAAATCCATCTTCACTTATCTCACAAACATCATGTAGCTCACTTCGAGCATGGCACCGGAAAAACCCCAGCTCCTTAGACATTAGTTGATAAGCTAAGTTAATGCCTCCACAATCGTCTTCACTAGACCCTCTATATTATGGTCTTCAGCTTCAAGAATATCGTTTTTACCTAGTTCTTGAAGCTTAGCGGTGGTGATAGGGCCAATACTAGCAGCTTTACAGCCACTTGGCCATGGTAGCTCTAAGTCATGGAAATACTGCGCGGTAGAAGAGCTAGTAAAGGTCACAAGATCTGCGCCATCACGCTTGAAACGCTCAGCTGCACCTGTGGGATCTGATGTTTCAGCTTCGATACTGTAGGCAATACACTCATCCACAATAGCACGTTGCTCTTGCAGTCCTTCCGTGAGAACAGAACGCGCATTTTTAGGGCGAACCCAGAGAATGGTCTGGTTTTCAATATCGTGATCATTCCTGAAAGCATCTAATAAACCCTCTGCAATATGGTTATCTGGAACAAGATCGGCAGAAAATCGATAGCTCTCAACTGCTTGCTGAGTCCCCGGTCCAACAACGGCAATTTTCACACCACCGATACTTCGTGCATCCTTGTAGACGGAGAAAAAGGCATCAAAAAAACGACGCACTCCATTCGTACTGCTAAATACTAACCAATCATAGCTATGTGCAGTGGTTACCAGTTCAGCAAATTCACGTTTATCCGCTGGATCGACAATGCGGAGCACAGGTAACTCTAACACATCAGCACCAAGAGCAGTGAGTTCATTGACGAGACCACCTGCTTGCGCTTGACTACGGGTGACTACGATACGTTTACCCTGCAGCGGGCGGTCTTCATGCCATTTAATTTTGTCCATTTCGTTGATTATATTGCCGATAACACCCACGGCGGGGGCGGTGAATTTTTCTTTTTTTGCAATGTCTGCAATGGTCGCCAATGTGCCAGTGATGGTTTTCTGCCGACCAGTGGTAGCCCAGCGTGTTAGAGCAATTGGTGTCTCAGGGGCCATGCCATAGCTGGTGAGTCGCTGGCTAATGATGGCTAGACGAGCTACTCCCATGAGGAAAATCTTTGTCCCTGGAGTTTTTGCCAGTGCCTCGTAGTCTACATCTCCTTTTTCTTTCCCTTCCGCCTCATGGCCTGAGAAAAGTGTTAGTTGTGCCCCGTAGTCACGGTGTGTAAGTGGAATACCCGCGTAAGTAGGCCCGGCAAAGGCGGAGGAAATACCAGGAATAATTTCGTATTTCAGACCAGCCTCGGCAAGTACTGCTGCCTCTTCACCACCACGACCAAATATCATAGGGTCCCCCCCTTTTAGCCTAACAACAATATTACCCTCTCGAACCTTATCCACAAGGAGCTGATTAATCTCTTCCTGCCGCATCTTGTGGCAGGCGGCGCGCTTACCGACGTCGATATGCTCACAGTCTTGCTTCGTCCAGCTAAGAAGCTCAGCACTACTCAAGGCATCATAGACAAGCACATCGGCAATGCTGATACACTGCTGTGCTTTTAAAGTAACCAAGCCAGGATCGCCCGGGCCGGCACCAGTGAGATAGCAAATTCCTGATTTCATGTGAGATTAACAAAAAGCTTCGCTGCAACAGCCTCTGGACAATCAATAACGCCAAAAGCAGTGGATTCAGCAGGTGGGGAATCACCATTCTCAGCAAAGACCCGCCCAGCCATATGCAAGGTGTTTCCATCTATCCATGATCTGACTCCTACAGGGGTGTGACAGCCCGCATCCAACAAACGAAGAAATTCACGCTCTGCACGACAGAGCGTCATCGATGGCTGATGGGTAATCGCCTCTGCACAAGCGCGAGCATCTGTATCCTCTGCACGTATTTCAAAACCTACAATTCCCTGCCCTGCTGCGGGATAAAAAGTAGCTGGATCTAATGCTTCGGCAAACAAGCCATCCATCTCTTCCCCAAGGTCATACCCTAGCCTAACAAGGCCAGCCTCCGCCAGCATGATAGCGTCTAACTCCTCGTTATCACGTAGCTTCTGAAGACGTGTAGGTACATTACCACGGATATCGGCAAGTTGCAGATCTGCGCGTAGCCACTGCAGCTGATGCTGACGCCGCACACTACTCGTAGCCACTTTAGCATGCTGAGGTAATGCCTCTAGACCACCGGGCTGACAGCAAACAAGCACATCACTTACAGGAGCACGTTCTAGCGCACCCACAATCTCAAAGTGCGGAGCAAGCACGGTGGGCACATCCTTCATACTGTGCACAGCAAGATCAATATCGCCATTTTCTAAAGCCACTTCTAGCTCCTTGGTGAAGACCCCCTTATCGAGCACGCCCTCGGACTTAGCTACCTGGGAGAGTGGCACATCCGTGCGCCGATCTCCCGTAGTGGTGATGACTTTCCTTACGATCTCACGATCTGGAAATACGCAGCGTAATGCAGCCTCTGTCATCTCTGCCTGAGCAAGGGCCAAGGCGCTTCCGCGTGTGCCTACAATGAGTGGTTTCATATTTTTTTATAACTCCTCTTGGATCATCTGTTCACAGATCCTTAACTGCTCCGCACGTGAATTTTTAGCCTCGTTGGCAAGCTGCTGTAATTTATCAATATCGTAAAGGTAAACCTCTTCAATTTCCCCTGCCGCTGGTTCGATATCACGCGGCACGGCAATATCGATCAGGAAAAGTGGGCGGAACTTTCTCTTTCTGCGCACTTGTTCAATCTGGGCAGCTTTAAGAACTGGATCGGTGGCTCCTGTGGAGGAGACTACGATATCTGCGGAGACAAGAGTCTTCTCCCAGCTATCAAAGGGCACCGAAGCACCTCCAAGTGCCTCTGCAAGGTCCACGGCACGTTCGTGAGTGCGGTTGGTCACCGTTACCTCACTGGCACCGCGCGAGAGCATGCTCTGAGCCACCTGCCTGCTGACCTCACCAGCTCCAATCACCATGACGTGACTGCCCTTTAGTTTACCAAAGATTTTCTCAGCGAGATCTACCGCCACACTACCTACAGACGTCTGTCCCATCTGAATCCGGGTATTCGTGCGGATACGCTTGCCTACCGTAAAAGACTTCTGAAAGAGCTTATTGAGAATACCCTTTGTAGCACCTGATTCCAGTGCTTGACGGTAAGCTTGCTTCACCTGCCCAAAAATTTCTGTCTCACCGATCACCATGGAATTTAAACCACTAACTAGACGGAACAGGTGTGCCCTGGCATCAGTCCCTACTTTTTGATAGATATGTTCCATTTCCACCGCATTATGATCACATGCTAGGTAGTCATGTAGGATTTTTGCTCCTTGTTCTGCCTGTTCTGCGGCGATGTAGATCTCAGTGCGGTTACAAGTAGAGAGCACCACACTCTCGGCGATGCTATTAAGCTCCGTGAGCTCTCGTGCCTTCGCACCTTGCTGCTCGGCAGCCACGGCAAACTGCTCCCGTACCTCAACAGGTGCGGTTTCATGATTCAGTCCTAGGCAAACAAGTTCCATCTAAAAAAATCCACCTAGAGAAGTGGGAAAATCGATAATGAAAGAATAAATAAGATCACTGCTGCCAGTGCCAACTTTCTGGGCGGCATCCCCCGCCGCCATTCTAAGGTTAATAATGTAGCGTAGGCTCCCCACTGACAGAGCGCTACGATCAGATGCCTCGTTACGTCTCCGCTTTTTTCCATCACCAATCCACAGACCAACCCCAAGGTTAAAATAGTAAAACCAAGAACAAGTAATCTCATCACCACTCGGCTCAGTTCACGCACAGGTGGGAGGTTTTTAAAAAGCACGTTGTTAAGCTCCCCATCTTTAAGCCGTTGATTCAGCAGTAAAAACATCACCCCTGCAACAGCGGCTAGCCCAAGGGCACCATACGCCAGCACTGATAGAGCAGCGTGCGCTTCCCCCCAGGCATCGGCATGATCGATATGCACAGGGTTAGAATCTAACATGCCAGGGATCAATGCCAGTGCCAGTAGAAAAGCCACCAGCGGTGAGGTAAAGACACCGAGCAATGAGAGCCTATACACAGATCCCTCAAGCAGATAACACATGGTCAATGCCCAAGCCGCAAAAATAAGAACCTCACCAGTATCCCCCAGTGGGCAGGCACCACGCATCTCTCCTCGCATTCCGAGTAAGACCATCTGCGCAATAAATGACAACAGCAGCCAAGCCATCGTCCACGGTGAGCGCACACCACGCCGCACGTAGCTAGCTCCCTGTATAGCAGCCGCGGCAGCAAGTAGGGTGGCGATGAGCAGTGTCCACTTATCCATGACGAAGATGTCCATGCACCTGCATTACACTGATATCAAGCCGATAAAGGCAAAACCCTCGTCATTACCTCCCGAGAATTTTGGCCGCTGTAGTGGCATCAATCATAAATTTCTCGCTACTGCTGAACTTAGGTTTCTCACCCTTTTTAGTTTGATAGCGAAATACCATCACTGGTTTGACACCGGGTATCTGAGAGAAAACATAAACTCGCACAGTAAGGGGTTCATCTCCCTTGTAGTCAGGTAAATCTTTGATCGAAAACCAGATGCTATTCACCCCATCACGGCCACCTCCGATGATCACTTCAGCGCGCTCGGCATTTTGAAAACGGTGTTTACTCAGACTGTTAATAGACACCTGCACCTCACGCCCTGGGCAGTAAGCGTAAACCTTGGCGATGTACTTCGCCTTACCCACTACGATAGGTTTCTTGGGCTTTTTCCCATCAGGAATAAATGCCGCACCGTCCACGTAGTCTAATTTTCCAGCGAGGAGCTGACTCCGAACATCCTTAAGCGCACTAAGGTTAATAAATTCTGCGTTATCATATTTCCATCTCCCTCCCTCATGGAGATAATTTAATACGAGAAGATTATCGGACGGCTGACCTCCTACGCCGAAGTCTACCTTCCCAAAACACACCAACTTCGCAGTCACCCCCTTGCTGCGAACACGCAATAGCTTTAATCCATTTAAAGTAGGTGGAGGCACGGGAGTTTTAAAAATATCTGCTGGGAACTGACCTTTTTCTGAGAGAATACGGTTCTGAATGGTGATCTTCCGGTGAGATGCCGTGATCTGGTTCCATTGATTATAGTTTTTACCCACCATAGCGCCACGCCAATAGAGATAGGCTCTTTGTAAGTCATTACTCAATGCCGCAGTTTGCTGTGCAGTCTGAGCAGATACTTGAGGAGATCCTCCTAGGTTAAAAAGCATGCTGGAGGTCAAGAGAATTAATTGCAGTCGTTTCACGCTTTCCATTGGACAATAAATTCAGACAAGGGCAAACCATTTCTTAGCAACAGCCCATAAGTGTTGCACCTTATCAGCCCATGAATTCTCTGCCTCAGCCCGGCTCAGCCACCGCCCCACTCAGCGAAGAACGTGAACGTGAGCTCCTCAAGGAGGCCGTCTCCCATGTTTATCAGGTGGAAAGTGATCACGAGCTCACTGCTTACTGCTTTAATCCGCCCAACCATAATCACGCTGAGCTCAAGCCAGCGATTATCTTTTTTCACGGCGGACTGTGGGATGTTAGTATGCCTACTCAATTCGCCCCACACTGCCTGCACTTCGCCAGCCGGGGTATGGTAGCAATCACGGTGGAATATCGTATTACCCCCAAACATGCTACATCACCGATCGATGCCTTTGAAGATGCACAAATGGCGATGCTATGGATGAAACATAACCACGCCAGTCTCGGTATTGATCCAGAAAGGATCGTAGTTGCTGGTGCTGCCTCTGGTGCACATATGGCTCTCTCATTGGCGATGCAGCCTGAGATCATGGAAATTGATGGTCATCATGCCCGGCCACAGGGTGTCATTGCTCTTAGTGCACTGGTGAATACCACCCGCAAAGGGATGGCAAGTGAGCGCTTTGGAGATGTCAAAACAGCGGCAAAATACAGCCCATCCAGTCACGTGCGTAAAGGACTACCACCCAGTCTTTTCCTCCATGGAAAAGCCGATACCATTGTGCCCCATGATCACGTGGTGAAACTCACTAAGATACTGAAACGAAAAAAGAACTCATGTGAATTGATCGATTTCGAAGCCGCCAACCATAGTTTTTTTAACTTCAACGTCAGCGCCACTCACTTCGAAATCGTGCTGAACTCGATGGACGCTTTTGTTACTAATCTCGGTTATATTGAGCCAATGGAATATGTGTAACCATCGAGTAGGCAGCATCAAGGATAGTCTGATTAGAAATAACATCATCCGATTTCATAAATTCTCTATTTTCCAGCTTTCCTTGAGGCCAAATGGCTTTAGCTTCTCGGCATGATAAAATTGTCATCGGCTATTAGCATTACGCTTTGTATCCTATCCACCCTAACACCCTCTCTGGCAGAGCAGAAGGAACCTCTGGCTCCAGCCGCTAACGCAACAGCAGCCACCAATGGCATCTATAGTTCTATCGTGCGTATCGAAGCTGCCACTCAGGTGCCCAACTACCGCGAACCTTGGAAGGCTGGTAACTTCAGCGGCGGCATCGGCACAGGATTTCTCATTGGACCTAATAAATTCCTCACCAATGCCCACGTTGTCTCCAATGCACGCCGACTTTTAATCACGGTGCATGGATCACCACAGAAGCACCCTGCACGTATCCTCCACATTGCACATGATTGTGATCTTGCGTTACTAGAGGTGGAAGATTTTACCCCATTTGAGGGGCTTGAGCATTTAGAGATTGGTCTCGTGCCCAAGCTTGAGAGTCAAGTCAGAGTGATTGGCTACCCAGTGGGTGGGAATCGTATCTCAGTAACTCGCGGTGTGGTATCCCGTATTGATTTTAGCACCTACAGTCATTCCCGTGCTGATCAACACCTCGTTGTGCAGATTGATGCGGCTATCAACCCCGGCAACTCTGGCGGCCCAGTCCTTCAGGACGGCCGTGTAGTAGGCGTTGCCTTCCAAGGTCTACGTTCTGCGGATAACACTGGCTACATGATCCCCCCACCAGTGGTAAAACGCTTCCTCAAAGACATCGAAGATGGCCGCTATGATCAATATGTCGACCTAGGTATCTCCGAGTTCACTTTATTTAATCCCGCTATGCGGAAAAAGTTTGGCCTCGAGGCAAATGCCCCAGGTGTCCTTGTGGCATCCGTCATGCCAGATGGCCCCTGTGATGGCGTACTCGAAGACAACGACATCCTAACGGAGCTCAATGGCAACGCCGTGGATGCCGCTGGCAACGTCCTCATTGATGGTGAAAAAGTAAACATGAATGAAATCGTAGAGCGCAAGTTCGCCGGTGATGAAATCAAACTACGCTTTATCCGCAACGGCAAGACCATGGAAAAGACCGCTACATTAAAACCATTTCCACCAGCTAAAATGTATTCCGTTCAGTATGGTGTAGCACCCCGCTTTACCACCTTTGCTGGGCTTGTATTCCAGCCCCTTGATCGTAACCTCTACGCAGCCCATAGCTTTAAAAACACCCGCGTGCGCAGACTCTTCGTTCACTACATTGATGAAGCTATTTTTAAAGAGCGGAAGGACATTGTGATACTCACGCGTATCCTCAGTGATCCCATCAATACACATATCAGTAATCACACAGGTAAAGCCATCGAGTCCATCAATGGAGAGAAAGTCACAAGTCTCGATCAAGTCCACGCTCTACTAAACCCTGAGGAAACTCCTGAGTTCTTTGTAATCAAATGTGAGGGTCTCGCACGCCCCATCGTCATCCCCAGTAACAAAGCTAAGGAAGCCAGTGAACGAACCATGAGGAATTACGGCATCAGCACTCCTTACCGCCTCAAGTAAAGTATCCACAGCACTTCCCTATTTACTCTCATTGATCATGAAACCTTTCCTAACAATCATCACCACTCTCACTCTAGCCATCACTGCGCAAGTCATGGCTAATCCCAACATCAAAGACTCACTGGTGCGTGTAAACTCTACACAACAGCGCTGGAATACATCTCAACCATGGGATAAGTTAGCCCCCTCCTCACGTGGTGCTCTCGGCGTCCTACTGGAAAACAAACACATTCTCACCACAGCGGAGATGGCCGCTAACAGCACCTATATCGAGCTGGAAAATGCTGATAGCACCCGCACGCTACCGGCCACAGTGGTAGCCATCGACTACGAATCCAATCTCGCCCTTCTGGCTCCCGGTAATGGTAATGCAGAAAGTTTCTTCAGTGCACTTCAGCCTCTGGCTCTCGGGAAGCCAGCTAAGATAGGTGACCAAGTCGATGTCTGGCAGTTGGAAGACAACGGCATGCCACTTATTACCAAAGCCACTATCCAAGGGGCAGACATTGTCTCCAGTTTTACCCGTGGCCACTACTTTCTAACTTACGAAGCAAAGGGATCTATGCAAAGTGCCACAAGTAGCTTTGCGCTTCCTGTTATCCAAGATGGTAAATTGTTAGGTATGCTTTCTAGTTATAATTCTAAAGATCAAATTATTGACATCATAGCACCTGAAATCATCGCTGCCTTCCTCGCTGATGCTGCGGATGATGACTACCAGGGGTTCCCCTCATTGGGGATTGGTATCACCAACACTGTAGATCCTAATTTCCGTCTCTGGCTCAAGCTACCCGAAGATATGGGAGGCCTCTACATCACCAGTGTGCGTAAAAGAAGTGCTGCCGAGAAAGCAGGTATCCTCAAAGGCGATGTGCTGCTTGCCATCGAAGATAAAGTGATTGGTCGCCGTGGATATTACGACAATGAAAAATACGGACGTCTTTTCTGGAGTCACCTCATCCGAGGCGGCCACCAAGTGGGCGATGAAATTAAAATCACCTTACTTCGGGACGGGGAGAAAAAGGAAATCACAGCAGAGCTCACACGCTCTGGTAAAAAACTGATTCCTAATCATATGCATGATCAAGCGCCAAACTACCTCGTCAAAGGTGGTTTTATCTTTCAAGAGCTATCCGCTACTTACCTCGAAGCGTTTGGTTCAGACTGGAGGAGCAAAGCCCCCCTGAATTTATTGGACGCATTTATCAATCCAGAGGATTATGAAGAAGGACGTAACAAACTCGTATTCCTCAGCGCCACTATCCCCACCCCCGCCACCACTGGCTATGAGAGAATCCGAAATTTCATCATCGCTAAGGTCAATGGACAAGAAATCGCCGATATTGCCTCACTTATCAAAGCATTTGAAACACCTGACGCTGACGGCCTTCACACCATCGAATTTACCGATGGCCAGCCTAAGATCGTCTATCTTGATGCCAACACCTCAGACACCATTGATGCCAAGTTACTCCAGCGCGGTATCCCAGCCTTATCACGCCAGTAGCTACGCATCTCAGGGCAACGCCACCATTTCCTTAAGGTAGGTGGAGAGTAAGTAGCAGCTAATAGCATCAGCAGGCAGTCCAGTGATCCTCGCCATCGCCTGACGGTAAACATCTAACTGACCAGTGTAAGCTTCAGTGAGTTCTGCCGCAGTCTTCTGATCTGTTTTAAAATCAATGATACAAACGTGCTGCGGAACCCCATTTTCAAGGGTAATTACAGCGCGATCAATCACACCACTCAGCCACGCACCATCGATCTGTGTTTCAAAAGGCTGCTCGCGAAGTAATTGGTATTCACCAGTTGGCCGTTCGAAAAAGCGACCAATCCCTGGCATTTGAAGACATTTACGCACGACACTAGCAGCTGGTCTCTCATCAAGCTCAGGGAGTGCGTCAAGCCAAGTGATATTCTCAAAGTGCTGATGCACCAAGCTGCCAAAGGCCACCCCTTTACCACTCTCCAGTAAACTCATGCCGGCAGATTCTTTTTGTGCACTGGCGATTTTGCGTGAGACCCGTGGCTTTGCTTTTTTGAGCACCACTGGTAATTCAAGAGCTTGGGCTGTGACCTCCTCGATCTGCACAGGATCTAACCATGATCCTGACTCAAAGAGGACAGGGTAACTCTCATCTCCCACAGACCAGTTATCCGCATCGTGCCCAGCAGTAGCTTCACGGATCCAATCATCAAACTTATCTGCTGGGTGCCAGCTCTCCTTAACTGGGTCTAAAATACAGTAAGTAGCGTGCTTAGCACGGGTAAGAGCCACATAAAGATTACAGAACCTTTCATAGCACTGCTCTGCCTCCCAGTCATCTAACATTAACTGAAGAGCTGTATCTGCCGCACAAATTTCCTTAGCAGGCTTCCGGATAATAAACTCTGTACTGCCGAGCACACCCTTGCTTTCTAACATTTCAAGACGATTACTAGGTGCAAAGCCCTGTCCACCCAGCTCTGGTAAAATAACTACATCAAAGCCTAAGCCTTTTGCTTTGTGCACTGTCATCACCTGCACCATACCCTCTCGACTACTCTCTCGAATTTTCCGCCCTTCTAACAAATTAACCCAATCTGTAAGACTGCCGCCACGATGGTTAAAATCAACGGCAGCAGTGAGGATTTCATTAAATCGACTATGACCATAATCTGAAATCTCCACATTATGACGTAGCATACCGATGAGGTCTCTCACCAGACTCGCTACACCACTTCTTGCTATTTCTTGAGTGAGCCACCGCCATTGCTGACCTACTACGGCGGTATCGGTCAGCTCCTGGACCACAGCTGCCATCGGTGAATAACTAACATGGAGATAGGCAAATGTATCTGAGGGGTTACTTAACCAGCGAAACAAATCCAGTATCACAGCACCCTCTGGTCCATCGGCAGCAAAACTCTCTGACTCAGGCGCAACTGGTAGCTCTGGAAGTTCACGGCGTAGATACTCTACCATCGCGCTGACTTGATTGTTTTTCGTCACCAATATTGCGCAAGTTTGCCCACTATTTAATGGGTCTGTTTTTTCTAATATTTTGTGCACAGCCCGATAGCGAGCGGATGTTTTTTCAGCTCCTTGAGCTCGGGGGTCAATGTCCGTTTCCATCACTAGCGCATGGCCAACTTTATCACCAGAAGGATGGTGCGGCTGAAAAGTCCACCGTGCCACCGCGGCAGCGGGAAAAACCTCCCGCCACTTTGGATCAGTTAAATCACAAACTTTATTAACGAGATCCAAGACGTGCTGCGATGAGCGGAATGACTTATCCATTTCCCACTCTGCTAGACGATCTCCATAAAAGCTCTGAAGTTCATCAAATAGCCGAGGCTCTCCACCGCGCCACCCATAGATACTCTGTTTCCCATCACCGACGATAAATACGGAGCGTTCTCCGCTATCATCCTGTAAGATTTCATCCACCAAACCTCCCACTGCTTTCCACTGTGGCTGACTGGTGTCTTGAAACTCATCAAGTAGCCAATGATCATAACGGGCATCCAAACGATAATCGATCAAATGACGTGCCTCTGTGTCCCAGATAGCCATCGCACCCTGACCTGCTAACAAAAGAGTGAGATCAGAAAAACATAACCTCCCCCTGCTTCGAACTCTTTGCTGATATTCCTGTTCATAAGCAGTCATGACAGCGTAAAGCCCCTGAGTCCGTTTCATCCTAACTTCTATCTCATCGCGGACAAGCGCACCGATCATGAGGTAGATGGCCTCCGCCAGCTCGCCTTCGATCACCTGCTCTCGCTTAGAGAACTCCTTGACCCATCGCCCAGCTTTAAGCTCTGGCAGTACGCTCATTGCATCAGTTATTCTAGCCGGCGGCTTGCCTAATGAAGTGCCTGGGATACGCTGTTCCATCCACTCACAGGCTGTTACCCAAGATTTTTTATAACTCCCGTGAACATTCTCAATATTTCCTAATAAGCTTACTACATACCTTGCTTTTGCGGCGTAATCGCCCCCTTCAGGTAACGGGCAGCCACCGTTCTCTTGCGGCCAGAGTATATCTGAGCCACCCCATTTTTCACCCTCAGGTGTAGCCAGCCAGCGGTTCTGATGGTTTTTTACAAATTCCTCCAGAGTCTGGGTTAAACGATTCTCTTGTTCCCCCCAGGTGGCTTGTTTAAAAGACTGCAAGAACACCTCGCGCTCTTGCTCTGTTGTCCCCTGACGAGAAAAAATATTGGTCATCACCGCTAACCGTTCCGCAGCCACCGCTGAATCTTCCATAAGATCAAAACCACTTAATCCCAATTCCAGAGAGCAGTTTCTTACAATTCTAACAAAATAACTATCCAGAGTAGATAGCGCAAGCCGATCTAAGACCGCAACTAACTCCTCCAGCTTTTTTTGAAAATAAGCAGCATCCATACGAGGCAGAACTACCTTCCCTCCATCAGAGCGAGCTGTCACAAGCGCGGGAATGGTATCACTACCGAGAATAACAAGCCTCAGCTCCTGCGCTAGCTGATCGGCAGATGCATCATTGCTCGCACCTGCAGCTAGCCGCATCATAATTCTACTGGTAAACTCCCCTGCTGCTTTGCGCGTAAATGTTAGCGCGATGATTTTTTCTGGCGCAGCTCCAAGCACCATTAGGCTGAGGTAGCGATTCGCCAGCTGCCAAGTCTTTCCACTACCTGCAGAGGCGCGAATCATAGTACTCTGGAGCATTGCAGGCATGGATGCCAAGTAGTGAAGCGTGTGCTGGAGGAGGTTACAAGTTTTCAGTTTGCGAAGCCTTTAATTTCACTTAAAGGTAACACATGTTTGCCACCTTTTTGCACTTTGGATTGAGCCACATCACCGTGCTTACTACCATTGCGCTAAGTAGTGTGCTGATAATTAGGCTATGCAGAAAAAAGGCACACAGTCATAGCTATCGCATTACACTCTCGGTGCTCGCTTTTTTGTGTTTTGCCATCTACCCGATTTACCAAATTTTTCATACCCTCAATGGTGGGGCGTCTAAGCTTGATATGCTTCTCCCATTCCATCTCTGCGATATTGCTGCAATCATCTGTGGATTTGCGCTCATCACAAGAAAACCTATACTCTGTGAGCTCGCTTATTTCTGGGGGCTTGCAGGCACTCTGCAAGGACTACTGACTCCCGATATAAATCACGATTTTCCTAACCCTGTTTTTATCATCTTTTTCCTCCACCATGGTATCATTGTCATCACCGCCTTGTTACTACCGCTGGGTCTTGGTTGGAGACCGAGGCCTAGAGCGTCTCTGCGCGTTTTCCTCTGGGTTCTTATTTACGCAGTGGCCGCTCTTATTATCAACTTTTTACTAGGGACAAACTTTGGCTTCCTCATGCACAAGCCTGAACAAGGAAGCCTACTCAATATCATGGGGCCATGGCCTTGGTATATATTGGTGTTGATTGCCATGGCTGGTTTGATGTTTTATTTGTTGGAACTTCCCTTCAAAAAGTTCAACAGCACTTCAACTAAGACCAGTGAGTCAAATTAGCGCGTGCCATTAAGTCCGTTTTGGACTTAATTCACTCAGAGCCTACTCAAAGGTAAAAAAACTCACCTATTTTTCATTATGAGCGATTCATCACCAAAGCCAGCAACACAAAAACGCAAACGAGTCAACGTGCGCCGGCCCGATGTCATGGCACTTGTCCAAGCTGAAGTGGAGCAACACTACCGATCTTCTATTGTAGAAAAAATCCGCACTCATGGAGGTGAACTCACCATTGGAAACACCACCGTGCGTTTGGCTAAGAAGTTTGGCTTCTGCTACGGTGTTGAGCGAGCAATCGATCTCGCCTATGCTACCCGTAAAGTTTTTCAAGAACAGCGGATCTTTCTCATCGGAGAAATTATCCATAACCCCGAGGTAAACCTCCAACTTCGTGAGATGGGTATCGTTTCCCTTCCCTGGCGTGATATGGGTAAGGATTACGATGACTTAAACGCAGAGGACGTCGTTATCGTGCCCGCCTTTGGTGCTCCTACGAGCTTTATGGATAAACTTGGTGAAGTAGGTTGTCATGTGATCGATACCACCTGTGGTGATGTCATGAAAGTTTGGCGGCGCGTTCGAGACTACGCCAAAAAGGAAGTCACTTCCATTATCCACGGTAAAGCTGACCATGAAGAAACACGCGCCACCGCATCACGCGCTTTAGGCACAGAGAAAAACGGCCATTACCTCGTTATTCTTACCCTCAAGGATGCGGATTATGTTTGTGATTACATTTTAGGAAATGGTGACCGTGAGGACTTCATGGCAAAATTCGGTAAAGCCTGCTCGGAGGGCTTTGATCCTGAACTGCACCTTGAACGCGTAGGTGTAGCAAACCAAACGACGATGCTTCAAAGCGAGACTGAGGAATTACAAAACCGTATTCGCAAAGCTGTTGTCACCCGCGATGGCAGTGATGAAGCATACCATGTCTTTGATACCATCTGTGGTGCCACGCAAGAACGCCAAGGGGCGCTATTTGAAATGCTCGATAATAGCCAGAAAAAGCCCATGGATATCCTTCTCGTTGTGGGTGGTTATAATAGCTCTAACACAACACACCTCGCAGAGATCGGACAGGAAAACCTCCCTACATTCTTTATCCGCAATGCCAAGTGTATGGAATCCCTTGAGAATATCATCCACTATGATCTTGAGCAGAAAAAAGAAATTCAAAGTGCCTACACCGGTATGCTGCTGAAAGATCAACCCATCATCATTGGCGTTACCGCCGGTGCTTCTTGTCCCAATAATCTGATCGAATCCACCATCATCCGCGCCCTTGAGCTACGTGGCATTTCGCATGAGCAGCTGATGGAGATTGCTTAGAGTTAACACGCAGAAAAGAGCTCTAACGCTTCGGCTTTACCAGATCAATGTGCTGCTGAATCATCGTAGCCTCATCTTTTTTACCTAAAAGGCTTAGACTACGCTTCATACCCAAAAGCGATCCCATGTTATTAGGGAAATATTGATGCCCTTGGGTAAAGGCATGGTATGCCTCATCGTTTTTCTCCATGTGTAGGTAATATTCCCCAATCCGATTCTGCATCGGAGTAAGCACCATGGGTGGCATCATCAGGGTAGGAACAGTCTGAAGATCACGGGCAGAATAAAATGAGCCAATAGCACCTACACGGAGGGCTCGCTCACCATGCATACGGATCATACCTGTTAGCTCTTTATCATAAATGGCAAGACACCTCCCAGCATGGGAATAATGACTGGCATCACTAGCTCGCTGAGCGCCATCAAACACTTGCACCAGTGCCATGATGTATTTACTGAATGTCTTCCGGCGCAATGACATAGCTGCGGTGATCGCCCGATCATCTATCGCCTTCCGACACCCCATATAAACGCGTAACGCATTGATATATGTGCCAGCTAGAGTTGGGAACTTAGCATGCTCTGCAAAGGGCTTTAACTCCTCCGCAGAAGGCAGGCTCTTAAGCCCCCGGTTCATATCACCCTCTGCACCTTGCGCTATGTAGAGACGCGCCGGGAGACTGTAACCTCTCCAGAGTAAAATATGATTTCCCGCTGATCTAGGCCGTTTGATATCTACTTTAAAGGCTCTCACTTCCTCAGCGATCTTCATCGCTCCAGTAAAGTCTCCACGATGGTAAAGTGTGTTTGCTAAATAACATTTCGCCTTAATCAATCCAGGACAGTCGTTGATACTCACACCGGATTCCTCCATCCAGGCTGCGTATAGGTCTGCTGATTTGGCAAAGGCGCGTTCAGCAAGGAGGTAGTTACCCGCACGCCATTCCAGATGCCCCACTGCGTGCCACCATGACGGCATGTCAGGTGACATTTTAACCAATTTCCGAGCAGCTGGGAGAAGTTCTTTTTTAAAATCAACAGTCGTCTTTGGAGCTTCCGCACAGAGTGATACCCAGAAACTTAACGCCAATGGATTTTCAGGGTATTCACTCACTATTTTCTTAGTTCTTTCAATAGCATTGAGCTGCCCAGGAGTGGGTATTCCAGAAACATCATAGCCGCCACGCGTTAGGAAAACACCCAGTAATTTTGCTTGCAGTAAATTAGGGAATTTCTCTCCGAGAGCTATAAAAAGTGCTCCTGCCGCCACAGGGCTTTCCGATACCATTGTCGCAGTAGCAGCACTGAATTGTTTTTCTATTTTAGGGTAGCGTTCAGGTTTTCCAGACTTCATCGCAGCAGTATCTGACTCCATTAGATCAAGCATGCGGTCTACCGCAGCACGCCTGTATTCCGAGTATTCATTAAACGGCTGGGCCAAGGCGAGAGTGACCCCACAGTAGGCTAAGAGACATTCCTTATCTTCTTTGATCGCCGCACAGAAATGACGATAGGCTTCAAAGTCCCACTGCGCGTGAATAAGGGCAAACCCCTGCTTCACGTGCTCACGGGCTTTTTCCGAAGGAGACGAAATATCCATCTGGATCCCCACACTACCGGGGCGCATTTTCGGCTCGCCCAGTGCTTCCACAGCAGGATCTATCACCGAGTGAATCCGAAAGACCTTTACCTCTGTAGTAGCTTCTTGTTTCGGCGGAGTTACTTCCACCTCCCCAAAAATTGCCGAGGCATTGAGCAGTAATAGGCTAGTCAGTAACGTGAGATACTTAGGTTGAAAGCGTCTGAGCATGGTAGGACTATCCATAATAAACATTCACCCCGCCAGAGTAAAAACATCTGAAAAAAATCGCCCCCAATATTCTCCTGTTCATTTCTCTACAATCTGCATAGCTTCGAATCTGGTGAGATATTACTTCTCCCCCCTTATTATGAAAACTTTCGCCGACATCGGCTTATCAGAAGACCTTCTACGTGCTGTTGCCGATAAAGGTTACACGACTCCCTCTCCTATTCAGGAGCAAGCTATTCCTAACGTGCTTGCACGTAAAGACCTCATCGCTGCTGCGCAGACCGGCACTGGGAAAACCGCTGGCTTCACGCTGCCTATGATGCAGATTCTCCATGACTCCAGCCAGTCCAGACCTTCTCGCGGCAGACCTATCCGCGCCCTTGTACTCACCCCCACTCGCGAACTCGCCGCACAGGTAGAGCAGAGTATTATTGACTATGGAAAATACTTGCAGCTCAGAAGTATGGTTGTTTATGGCGGGGTAAAAATTGGCCCTCAGATCCGTAAACTCAAAGATGGTATCGATATCCTCGTGGCGACACCTGGCAGACTACTTGACCTCTGCCAACAAGGTGCCTGCAAGCTCGATCAGGTCAATATGCTTGTCCTCGATGAAGCTGATCGAATGTTAGATATGGGCTTTATCAATGATATCCGAAAAGTCATCAAGCTACTCCCCAAAAAACGCCAGAACCTACTCTTCTCTGCCACTTTTTCCAAAGAGATTAAGCAGATGACACGTGAGCTCCTAGTCAACCCTATCACCGTAGAGGTCAGCCCGGAAAACACCACTGCAGAAACAGTGGCGCAACATGCTTACCGCTGCGATAATACCAAAAAATCTGATATTTGCCTCAAACTCATCCAAGAAGGTGGCTGGAAGCAGGTGCTCATATTTACCCGCACTAAGCATGGTGCTAACCGACTTAGCCAAAAGTTAGATAAAGCCGGCATCAACTCCAGTGCTATCCATGGCAATAAAGGTCAAGGCGCACGCACCAAAGCTCTGGAAGGCTTCAAACAGGGAAAAGTCCGCGTCTTAGTCGCCACTGATATTGCTGCCCGAGGGCTCGATATCGCTCAGCTTCCGCATGTCATTAATTTTGAATTACCCAACGTAGCAGAAGACTACGTGCACCGGATCGGCAGAACTGGCCGTGCTGGCAAGGAAGGTGAAGCCATCTCTCTAGTGTGTAACGATGAACGCCCATTTCTCACAGGTATTGAAAAACTCATCAAACAGCGTATACCCCTCACGGATATTGAGGGCTTTGCACCAGAGCTCTGGCCAAAGCGTGCACCTACCGCTAGTGAGGTGATGAAAGCTGCTAATGCCCGCAAACAACAGGCACGCCAAGCACAAGGACCACGTAAACAAGGCGGTGGTAGACGCCATTCCGCACAGGGAGGAAACTCAGGAGAGAAGAAATCATCCGCTCCAGCTAGCCGAAACAGACGTAGTCGCCGCCGTTCAAGGTAGTTACTGGCTTACAGCTGCTCAGGTGACTGTAGTAGCTCAGAAATACGGTTCAGTAACATACCGGCACCACCACCATCGACAACACGGTGGTCAAAGGTAAGATCAATCTCCGCTTCGGTCACAGGAATAAATGTTCCCGTCTCATTACTCCAGACAGGCTTTTTCACTCCTGCACTCAGGCCCAGAATCAGAGTTTCATTAGGCAAAGGAATGGGGGTCCCCCAGGTCAGACCAAAGGTGCCAAAATTAGTAACCGTAGCAATACCGTGCTGGGTAGCACCACTAGGCAGTTTACGTGAGCGAGCCATATCGACCAGTTCATTGTAATCTGCTACCAGCTCACTAAGAGTTTTTGTGTCTGCATTGCGAATGATTGGCACTAGCACGCCATCATCTACTTGCACGGCTACACCAATATCAAATGCACGTGGATGCACCACGTTTTCACCGATGAGGTAACCTGCCGTTGTTGGATTTTCTGCAAGAGAAATAGCAAGAGCCCTGAGGAGGTACAGTGCAGGGCCTGGCTTTGGATCTTGGCCTCGGCGATGATCAAGAATTCTATCCATCACCAATGGTCTCGCTACAGTAGCTAGTGGACGCGTCCAGCTGCGCCGCATAGCATCTGCCACGGCTAAACGCATAGGTGAGGCCTTAGTGCGGGGCCAAGTATCAATATGCTGAAGAAATGACTCCAGATCTTCCACGGTAACACGCCCACCTGCCCCACTCCCCGTAATCGCAGAAATATCAGCAGCCCGAAGGCCTAGCTCAGCCATCCTAGCACGCATCCTTGGGGAAATATAGTGCGCCCCCCCCTTACCTGCGGGCACTGGTAAGCCTTGTACATTAGGCTCTACCAGCTTAGGCTCATGGTAGCCTCCGTCTTCTGTTTTAAAATGCAGATTTGCCTCTGAATCTTGATCAACCGAGCTGGTGGACTCTTGAGAGGACTCTGTATTTCCCCCTGTAGAAGTTTCCCCCATCGCCTCTTCCCCAGTGCGGTCAAGCTCCTCCTGAGTCACCTCTAAGACGCCAAGCACAGAACCCACGGCATAACTCACCCCCTCTTCAGCCACGATGTTGATAACCTCACCAGCACAGAGTGCGGTCACGCCCATAGTTGCTTTGTTGGTTTCCACTTCGATCACTTCCTGATCTGGCACAACGGTGTCACCAATCGTTATATTGAGACGAATAATCGTAGCCTCGGCGATGGATTCACCAAGTTGAGGCATAAGGATAGGAACTTTAGGCATAATATTTAAAGTGTAAAAATAATCGTATCTATCAGTAATTCAATAACTTACGTAATTCCTGAGCGATAGCCTCTGGTGTTGGACGGTGAGCAGCCCAGAGTTTTGGATGATAGGGAATAGGAGTATCACGAGCGTTGAACCTAGCCGGTGGCGCATCGAGTAAATGGAATCCATCTGCACTCACACGTGCAATGACTTCTGCGGTGACTCCCCCCCATGGGAAAGCTTCTCCCACGGCCAGTAATCTCCCAGTGCGCGCCACGGAAGCAATGATGGTATCAGTATCCATCGGCTTCACAGAACGCAAATCTACGACTTCGATTTCCCATCCTCCTTCAGCCTGTAACATCTCTGCGGCACGCACAGCCTCATGCACCATCGCACTGTAAGTCACTACCGTAGCGTGTTTCCCAGCGCGAGTAATACGTGCTTTACCGATAGGTAGCCCGTCTCCTTGATAATCTTTGGATTTCAGCCAACGATAGAGAAACTTATGCTCACAGTAGATCACGGGATCATCCATCTTAATGGAATCTAAAAGCATCGAGTATGCATCCGCCACGGTGGCAGGAGTTACCACCACCAGACCTGGGTAATGGGCGTAAAGTGACTCCATACTCTGACTGTGAAATGGCCCAGATCCAGGAGTCCCTCCAGAGGGTAAGCGCACCGTCATCGGCACAGGCACTCCAGTGCGGTAAAAATGGGTAGCCGCTTGGTTGACAATTTGATTAAAAGCAACGGAAGAGAAATCTGCAAACTGCATTTCGAGCACCGGCCGCGCACCTTCGATGGCCGCTCCGATCGCTACCCCTGCCATAGCATCCTCACTAATGGGGGCGTCCAGAACCCTATCCGGATATTTCTCCTGAAGCCCTTTGGTTGCCTTAAAAGCACCACCAAATTTACCAATATCTTGCCCATAGAGAAAGACTTCAGGGTTTTGCTCCATCGCATCGCTAAGTGCCGCGTGAATGGCATCAATGTAAGTCATATCACTCATTAACTATGAAAATCTATATTGGCAGGATTAGAAAATGCAGCCCAATCATCCTGATATGGGTCTGGCGCAGACTCTTTCTGCGCTATCGCCACAGCCTCTTGCACAACCTCCGCAGCCTCTACTGCCCAAGCTTCAATCTCCTCTGCTGAGGCAAACCCATGCTCAATGAGCTGGGAACTACCCACTTCGATACTATCACGGCCAAGTCCCGAGCTCCGTAAATCAGGGTCTACGTAGGAACCATCATCATGCTCACCATGACCCGTCAAACGGAGCATGGAAGCAACAACGAGCTGTGGTCCACCTCCTGCCCGCGCCTTCGCCGTGGCTTCCTCCATCACCTTGATACAAGCAAGCATATCCGTGCCATCCACGCTATAGCCAGGCACACCGTAGCCAATGGCTTTGTCCACCAAATCCTGACAGACAAACTGCCGGTCATTAGGAGTAGAATAGGCATATTGATTATTAGCAATGGTCAGCACCAATGGCAGCTTTTCCACGGCAGCTGTATTTAATCCTTCATGAAACGCTCCCGTGGAGGTGCAACCATCCCCCACACAAGTGGCGCCTACAACTCCTGCTAACTCACCTTTAATACGCTTCGCGAGCAGCATTCCACTCACCAGAGAGATAGCCGCGCCAAGATGGGAAATCATCGCAGGCATACCCTCTGCTGGGCGGCCACGGTGAATATTCCCGTCACGCCCACGCATGGGCCCTTTTACAGATCCTAAATAAGTCCGCGTGCAATCTATCAGCTCTTCGCCAAAAGCAGTTCTCCCAGCTTGATCCCTAATCAAAGGGGCAAATATATCTCGCCCCTTCGTCAAGCAGGAAGCCAGAGACGCACTCACCGCCTCTTGACCTTTACCTAAATAAACACCCCCTACAATTTTCCCTGCCTTATAGAGACTCCCCAGTTTATTCTCAAGGATACGAGAGGTCTGCATCGATCTGAATACTTTCCGCACATGATCGCGATCGTGCTCATAAGCATTCACTTGACTAGCCTCAGTGGTGATTTCCATGCGTTTAATTAGGTTTTCTTCACATGCACTACCGGCATCGCCACGTAGTGCAAACTTGCTACCACGCCAATAAAACCGCGTCAGGTAAAACTGGCAATAGCATTCTTTGCCAAAGAAAAAATGCCACCACAAAGAAACCTTTGCCAAACACATCACTTCTCGCCATAAATTCTCTTTTCAACAACATCTACATGATAAACAGACCTACACTTCTCATCCTAGCCGCCGGAATGGGGAGCCGCTATGGCGGCCTGAAGCAAATGGATCCAATGGGACCAAATGGAGAAACCGTACTGGACTACGCGGTCTTCGACGCCATTCGTGCTGGATTCACCCGTGTGGTCTTCATCATTAGAGAAGAGTTTGCCGATACTTTCCAAGAGCAAATTGGCAGCCGCTTTACGGGGAAAATTCAAGTCGATTATGTTTTTCAAAAAATCGATGACCTTCCAGATGGGTTTTCCGTTCCTGAGGGGCGCACAAAACCATGGGGCACCACCCACGCCATCCGCGCTGCACGACATATCATTGACGGTTCATTCGCCGTAATCAATGCAGACGATTTCTATGGAGCAGATGCATACCAACAGCTTGCTAACTACTTTCAAAACTCTTTAACCAGCTCTGATGGCATATCGCACTACGCATTGGTAGGCTACCAGCTCAACAACACTCTTTCAGAACATGGAAACGTAAACCGAGGAATATGCTCAGCTGAAAACGGCTACCTCAAGGAAGTGGAAGAAGTCACGGAGATTGCACGTGACAAGTCAGGGCACATTCAAGGAGATTGGTTAGATGGTAAACGTCGCGAAATCAGCGAGAACGCTATCGCGTCCATGAACTTCTGGGGCTTTACCCAAGACCTCTTTGAGCACCTTGAAGTTCACTTTATCGAGTTCCTCAAAGCTCACGCAGCAGAAATGACATCAGAGAGCTACATCCCCACCCTCATCGATGAACTGATCCACTCTGGGAAAGCTGACTGCAGGGTCTTGGAAACTAGCAGCTCATGGTTCGGCGTCACCTACCCTGACGATAAGCCTCATGTTGTAAGTAATATTAAGAAACTAATCACTGCTGGAGCTTACCCTAACAAATTAGATTAATTCACCGATCCCCATCATGCATTCACCTCGAATACTCATCACTGGCGGAGCGGGCTTCATCGGCTCTCACATTGCTGAGCACTTCCAAGGTAAGGCAACGGAAATCCGAGTCCTAGACAACCTCCGCACAGGCTACTTGGACAACTTAGAGGGACTCGAACACACCTTCATGGAAGGCTCGATCACCGATCGGTCCTTGGTGAAAAAGGCTGTGCAAGGAATCGACTATATTTTCCACATGGCGGCCATGGTCTCCGTGCCTGAATCAATGGCCAAAGTCTCCGAGTGTGTAGACATCAATGTCCAGGGACTCCTAAACGTTTTAGAAGAAGCTTCCGCATGTGGGGTAAAAAAAATCGTCCTCGCATCTTCAGCAGCGCTCTACGGAGATAATCCCTCCGTGCCAAAACTGGAGACAATGACGCCAGAACCGAAAAGCCCCTACGCAATTAGCAAACTAGATGGTGAACTTTATCTCGAAATGTTTCGCCGAGAAGGGAAGATCGATACCGCATCGATCCGGTTTTTCAACGTCTTTGGCCCTCGGCAAGATCCCAACGGTGCCTATGCTGCGGCAGTCCCCATTTTTATTGAAAAAGCAATCCAAGGAGAACCCATCACCATTTATGGCGATGGCGAGCAAACTCGTGACTTCATCTACATCAAAGACATTGTAGCCGCACTCGTCTACGCCGCCACTCATGAGGATATTCACGGCACTTACAACGCTGGTTACGGTGAACAAATGACCATCAACCACCTCGCAGATCAAATTCTCAAAATAGCTGCAAGTAACTCCCCAATCGTCCACGCAGAGCAACGTCCAGGCGATGTCCGCCACTCACGCGCATCCTCAGATAAATTACGCTCAGCAGGCTGGACACCACAGCATACTCTTTCAGAAGGTATTGCTGCTACGTTTACCTTCTTTCAGGATCAATTAGAAAAAGCCCCTCATTCGACAAACAGCCATTAAGCAACCATTCTTGAAATATCTACTCCATCACCACGTAAGATAAATAAATCTATGAAATTGATTATTGTCCTCACCCTAGTTGCCACACTGAATCTATCGGCCAAAATCACCCCTTCTCACAAAGTCACCTATAAAACCATTGGTGATACGGAATTAAAATTACACGCATTCGAGCCCAAAAATCATCAGAAAACAGACAGAAAACCTGCCATTGTCTTTTTCTTTGGCGGTGGATGGCAAACTGGAACTCCCAGACAGTTCTACGCACAATCTGATCTCTTGGCCAAAAAAGGCATGGTCGCTTTTTCAGCTGAATATCGCGTCAAAAGTAAACACAAGACCAGTCCATTTGATGCCGTAGAAGATGCAAAATCTGCCATACGCTGGATACGCCAAAATGCCGCTGAGCTAGGTATAGACCCAGACCGCATCGTAGCCTCTGGAGGCTCTGCTGGAGGTCATATCGCTGCATGTGCAGGCATTATCAATGGACTCGAAGCTGAAAATGAAGATCTCAAAATCAGCTCATTGCCCAATGCCATGGTTCTCTACAACCCCGTGTTAGACACTACAAAAGAAGGTTACGGAAGCAAACTAGTGGGCAAAAACAGACAAACTGAAATCTCGCCAAACCACCACATCCGTAAAGGCATCACCCCTACTCTGCTATTGCATGGCACTGCCGATACCACCGTGCCGTTCACAAATGCCGAAAGTTTTGCCAAGTTGATGAAAGCAATGGAGAATCATTGTGAACTCAAGGCCTTTGAGGGTAAAGGGCATGGCTTTTTCAATAGTCAATTCTTCCGCCCTAAAACCACAGACACAAGTGATTACGAAAAATCAATGGCTTACACCGTGCAGTTCCTGACATCACTCAATTACCTCACCAAATAATTGATTGATCAAGCATGTCTCCTCTTAACGATCACAAAGATTAAAGATACAGCCGTATGAATATAAAACGTCTCATATCCACATCAATAACCAGCGCTAGCTTAAGCCTATCGCTTTTCAGCTCTCTACACGCCAATGAGAAACCTAACATCATCCTTATTTACACAGACGATCAAGGCTACGGTGATGTCAGCGCCCTCAATCCCGAGGCTAAGTTCAAAACCCCTCATTTGGATCGACTCGTTAACGAAGGCATCGCTTTTACCAATGGTCATAGCTCAGACTCTATTTGCACCCCATCACGCTACGGACTCCTAACAGGACGTTATGCTTGGCGCACCAAAATGAAAAGAGGCGTTCTAGGTGCAGAGGCAAAATGTCTCATTCCCGATGGCCGTATGACCATTCCTTCCATGCTCAAAGAGCAAGGCTACCAAACCGCTATGGTGGGAAAATGGCACCTCGGTATGGACTTCCCAGGCACCAGCCACCAAGACCGAGATTGGTCAAAGCCAGTCAAGGATATGCCGCTAGATAAAGGTTTTGATTACTTCTACGGCATTCCAGCTTCACTGAACTTTGGGGTATTGGCATGGTTCGATGGCAGATACGCCAAAGTGCCTCCTGTTCTTTTTTCCGGTAAAAAAGAAAACCCTCGTTATGTGGATTATAGAATCATGCCGCCCTATGAAAAGACGGCAGAACCATCCAAAGACCCCACACGCACAATCAAGAAAAACTTCGAGATCGCAGAAGACTTTATCGATAACCAATGCCTCACACGCTTTACCGATAAAGCCATCGAGTGGATGACTTCAAAAACAGCGGATGCCAAAAATGGTAAACCATTTTTCCTCTACCTCCCCTACACTTCTCCTCATTACCCAGTCTGTCCATTACCAGAATTCCACGGTCAGGGAGAAGCTGGACCTTATGGTGAGTTTGTCATAGAGACCGATTACCACGTAGGCCGCATTCTTCAATTTTTGAAGGACTCAGGCATCGATGACAACACACTAGTGATTTACAGCAGTGATAATGGCCCTGAACAATCATGGAGATCTCGGATCAAAGAAACTGGCCATGATAGCCGGGGAGGATTCCGCGAAGGTAAACGCTCCGTTTACGAAGGCGGACACCGTGTCCCCTTTCTCATCCGCTGGCCTAAGGGTATTCCAAAGGCAGGCCGCACCTGGGATGGACTCGTTGGGCAAGTCGATATCCTAGCAACACTCGCAGAGCTCACAGGCCACAAGCTCCCTGACAACGCAGGCGAAGATAGCCAGAGCTTTGCATCCATTCTCACAGATCCCACAGCAGAGCACCAACGCCTTCCTCTCATCAATCACGGTAACCCCACTGCTGATTACGCCATCACTGATGGTGATTGGAAATTGGTCATACGTAGTAAAAAAGCTTCCACACCTGAACTTTACCATCTAACCAAAGACCAAACTGAGGCAAATGATATCGCCAAAGAAAACCCAGAAAAAGTCAATGAACTCATCAAGGCGATCAACACCATCATCACCCAAGGACGCACGACCCCCGGTGCTGCCCAGCCCAATGATACCGGCTATTGGAAGCAGCTTTCATGGTTGACCAAAGAAGAATATGACAAGCTGACACCTTGAAAAAAATCAGCTTTTTGGCCACTTCTACGATTTCAGCATTCCTCTGCACCCACTCACCAGCTAGATACATACGTGAACAATGATCCCCTCCATGGCATTACTCTAGAGCGTATGCTTAGAGAATTGGTGGCTCACTACGGCTGGGAAGATCTCGCATTCCGAATCAGGATCAATTGCTTTAAAAAAGACCCCAGCATCAAATCTAGCCTTAAGTTTTTAAGAAAAACAGACTGGGCAAGAAACAAAGTGGAGATTCTCTACAAACAGTTCTTAGGGCTGAAGGATCCAGAGCGGAGGATCTAACAATTTTACTCTATCGATGGCTTTGATCAGTCTACCTTTCCAGGAAAGGTAGATTTTTTTATTTTTGCATTTCTTTGACAAAAAGAGCCCAAGAATCAGCTAGCATAACCATGTTATGAAAAAAATAATACTTATCACCACCTACATCATGACGCTATTCGTCTACCCCTTACTTGCTAACAATAGCGCCCAACGAGCTGGAAATGACCCATATAGTAGAAAAGGATTAACTCCTCTGGAATTTCAAGGTAAAGACCCAAGCTTGGCTCATGCTTCATTATCAATATGTTATGAAGTTTTCTCCCTCCCTCTCGCAGAAGCCGCTGAATTGCGCCGTCAAAGAATTTCTGATCCAGAACTCTATCAGAGAATGGTAGACGGCCTCAAAAACAAGACCATTACCCAAGAAACCTTTACCGTGCTACGCTCACGGTCTGGAGAAAATACAGCATCTAGGGCAATCTCTGAATACCTCTACCCCACTGAGTTTGAATCCGCAGCAATACCTAACAGCGTAAGCGTATCCTTTGCTTCTCCACAGGTCGAAGGTAAACCCGCTCCTTTAGTCGACACAGAAAAACTTAAAGATGCTGCTCCTCTAAATTCCGTCACGGGTCTACATACTTCGGCTAATCCAGCTAATTTCGAGACCAGGCACACAGGAGCTACCACCCAATGCGAAGCTACGATTTTAAATAAACTAATGGTTAATCTTAGCATGAGTAATGAACACGTCGAACTAGCAGGATATACTAAATGGGGACAAGGGGCATCACTGGTGAAAAAACCTCTATTTGAAACCCAAAAGGCCCACCTTCACACGACTGTGCGTGTAGACAAGCCCTTCCTAATTGGTACAATGAATCGCACCCCTAATTCAACCCTTCATCCTGACTCGGCAAACAAAGTTTTATATGCTTTTGTAACTATCTCATTGGCCAAACCTTAATGATCTAGTGAAAATCCTCCTCTACACACTCCTTCCTATGGCGCTCGCCGCCACCCTCATTCTCATGGGTGGCATACGCCTAGCGAGGGAGGTGCAAGAGAAGCGCACCCCTATTAACTCAGAGCGTTTTGCTGATTTCGCAAATGCTTTTCAACAGGAAACACAACGTTTAGAAACACTCTACCAGCAACATTTGGAGAATCTCATACCCCTCGCTATGTCACGAAGACAAGATAAGGTGCTCACCGCGATGGATGAAGTAGCAGGAGTCAAACTCATCCGGGTTTTCTCCCCTCAAGGTCGAGACATCTCCATCAAACAAAGCCTAAGCACTCAAATTCCGGATGTAGAAATAGAAGGACGCAAGCTCCCACTCTTACCTAAGAAAGCGTTCATACTACCTAAAAAAATCTTCCAAGAAACTAACAGTAAATCCGGATGGTGGTTCTCCGAAATCAAGAATGATTACCGAATTTATATCCAGCACTCTACTCCATCCGGCTATCCAGGAAGCGGCTTACTCGTTGCTATCTTGGTAAATACCGCGGAAATAAGTCAAAGTGAAAAAGACCATCTCAAAAAATGGACTGAACAACTTTTCCTTCCCATCCGGGGCAATAACGAGCTGCTCTCTATCACCCACACTGATGGCACCATCATCAGATCGTCAGGTGATCTTCCTAACGCACCACCTTCTGCATTCATCCCTGTTCGTACTGCCCTGAGCCAGTGGAACCTACAAACATGGGATCGTATTTCAACCACCACACACTATGATACCGGCATTCTCACTGCCGCAAGCCTCTCCGCCGTTATTTTATTTGGCATGGGGATCCTTCTCTTTACTCAACAAAAACGCGCTCTCCGCCTTGCAGCCAAACGCGTTTCCTTTGTTAACCGCGTATCCCACGAGCTCGGGACTCCTCTCACAAGTATTCGGCTTAATCTCGATCTCACGCAAGACGCTCTTCCTGATCAATCACACATTGCACGCAAACGCCTCAAGCTTGTTAGTGAAGAGGTAGATCGCCTCTCGCGCCTCGTCATTAATGTTCTAACATTTTCTCAGTGTGAGCGTAAAACACTGGAGATCAAACCATCTATCTGCTCACCTGGAGAAATTATTACCCAGACGCTTAAAACTTTTCAACCTGCGCTCAAACGGCGAGGTTTTGAAATTCAATCATCTATCGCAGAGTTCCCACCTTCATTGATCGATGGTGATGCTCTTACTCAAATCATTGGCAATCTCATTTCCAATGTAGAAAAATACGCTAGCTCCGGCGCTTGGCTCCAGCTTACATGCCACGCAAGTAAGGAGATACTTACACTTGAAATTCAAGATTGCGGCCCTGGTATTCCACCCGATAAAGAAGATCAAATTTTCCTCCCCTTCGAGCGAATACGCGAGGACACAAGCGAGGGGGCTAGCGGTAATGGCCTTGGCCTTTCTATTGCTCGTGATCTCGCTGAAGGCATGGGTGGCTGCCTCACGCTGATGCCTTCTCAAGATGGCGCACATTTCCGACTTCAAATCCCCTGCCCCAAAGCACCTCTTCCCATCGTTCAAAAAGAAGAACCAGCAATATGAAAATCTTAATCGCTGAAGATGATCCCCTCACACTCGATGCTCTTGCTAGCTGCATCGAGGCTGAGGGCTTCACCACTTTACAAGCTCAAGATGGCCGCCAAGCTATCGAACTCTGGCGTAGCGAAACACCAGATCTCGTCTGTCTCGATATTATGATGCCTGAGATCAACGGCTACGACGTATGTAAACGAATCCGCGCGACTGACTCCACACTCCCCATCCTATTTCTCTCCGCAAAAAGCGAGGAAGCCGATGTCGTCTCAGGTCTCAGTCTAGGCGCTGATGATTTTATCCGTAAGCCTTTTACGCGGCTTGAGGTGATCGCCCGTATCCGAGCAGCGCTCAGACGCATCGCCAAACAATCTCCCGATGATGTCTTTACCTTCGGAGACCTCAGCATACATCCCTCAGCGCTTCTAGCCCGCCGTGATGAAACGACCATCGATCTCACCCCCAGAGAAACCTCCATTCTCCACTTACTCCATCAACATCGGGGTAAACCAGTTTCCCGCGATACCCTCCTCGATGCCTGCTGGGGCATGGACTACTTCCCCAGCTCCCGCACCCTTGATCAACATATCCTTCTTCTAAGAAAAAAGATCGAGCGGAATCCAGCCACTCCAGTCCTCATTCAAACTGTCCGCGCTGTAGGCTATCGTTATCCTGAATCACTTGAAATGTAGATTCACTCAGCCTCAACATGAGGAAATGGGCTGCTCACTTCGTTAGGCAAAAATTCATCACCGATAACCCCATGATCATCGATATCTTCTTGGGCAACCTTGAGGCCGGTAAAAACAACGCCACGCTCTACATCTTGTTCGGATTAAAAATACCCGCTTGAAACAACTACTCATCTTTAAAATTGATCTGGCGCTATTAATGGCAGATTTATTTCATCTACCCTCGGCTTACAGCTCGTGGAGTTTTACCGAATTTACGTGAGAAGGCACGGATGAAGCTTGAAACATCTCGATAGCCGATGGATTCACAAATTTCTTGGACACTTAATTCATTTTTTTCTGCTAGTCTATACGCGTAATCTAGTCTTTTGCAACGAAGCCATTCCCTCGGTGATGTATCATATTTTTTATTAAAATAGCGTTTAAAAGACGAGAGACTCATCCCGCAGAGTGCTGCTAGATCAGAAACTCGAAGAGGGCTGAGATAATGAGCCTTCAAGATTGAAGAAATTCGATACTCTATCGATGTTCCCCAATCACGGATTTCATTGTAAAACATATTACGAACGATCGGGTTTTCCATTGCTTGAAGGATAAATTTTCGGAGTCGGAACTCTTTCTCTGTTTCGGAATTAAGTGTCTTGATTACCGAAGGAGTCTGGAGAAGTTGTTCCCACTCCTCGTTGCTCAGGTTGTCCACGACCACAGATTTTGAAGTATTAGCCGCCAAGTCGGAGGGGACACCAATTGCTTGCTTCAAAAAATCTCGTTCAAAGCTAACGACAAAACTTTGATAAGCATCTTCTTCTGCACAAAACTCTGACATTAAATGTACTCCAGAGCGAAAAGCAATCATACTACCAGACGGTGCTAAATGCTCGAAGTTGCTTTCAGATTTGAATTTTTTGATTCCAGACCGGACAAGAACAATGGTTGGAAGAGATATAAGGACATGCTGTGCAGCCATGTCTTCTTCACTCTTATAATCAATGATTGTCCCCTGCCGAAGCACAATATTTGAGTGGAGATTGTTACTAATGAAGTTGTCTGGAATCGTAACCATAAGCTTAACTCGATTTAACCAGCTTTTACTTTTGGATTCATTGAATATTGGCCTGAGTATGATGCCTTTGCTAATACATGCCCCTCCAGAGCGGCAAGAGCTTCAGGACCTGTAAATTCGCCTGAGAGACCAAGAGTTGGGATATCGAGAGCGTAGAGACTAAAGATATAGTTGTGAACTATGCTATCATTCCAAGGCGGGCAAGGACCATCGTATCCTCCATAAACTCCCTCCATGTCAGAGTCTCCTGAAAACCAGTCAGTATAGTTATTTTGCCCCGTGATTCCAACTGGGGTTGATCCTACAGGTTTTCCACGAGCAACAAGTGCCTCAGAACCTGCTCCTTGTGCTATCTCACTGAGTTCAGCAGGGATATCAACCAGAACCCAATGATAGAATTCGCAACGAGCAAGGCTAGCTGGTACTTCGCGGTCTGCTTGATTCACGTCATCTGGCTTAGATGGCACATCCGGATCATGCACAATAAGGGCAAATGATTTTGTACCTTCAGGTGTATCAGACCAATATACAGCAGGACTTACGTTGTCACTAGGAGCAAACGGTTCATCAGTGCCAGGTTTTCCAAAGGCAAACTGTGCTGGGATTGCCCCCTTATTATTCCATTCATCAATTTTTAGTTTCATAATTTTTTAATTTAATACGGCTCTAGCCGATAGATACATAATTGCATAAGCTGAAAAATTTCGCAATTGCTCAACAGTTCAAACAATGTGCACAACGGGTCATTTGCAAGAATTACGTAAAGGCGTCAATAATATTTTAAAATACAATTTCAACGAACGAATATCGAATTTCCGAACAAGACATCGTTCCCAATCCATGACCCGCGCTTGAGTTTGTCGGAGCTTTTTGTAGTTTGGTGGTGATTTCCCATTTCAACACGATCAGGTGGTTCTGGTCATGGATGGGAAGATTTTGACGATAGAGAACAGCAAAGCAGAAGATCTTAATCCAAGGGAATACCCAGAATATGTTCTAGCACATCTCGGCAGCTCCACCACCACCGGCCTAACACCCGGAAAAGCAGCCCAAACCTTGAGGGAATCCAAGCAAGCAACCTAGGCCAATTTTAAGACGTTTACTGAGCAACGATCTCCTCCATGGAATTACTCTAAAGCGTATGCTTAGAGAATTGGTGGCTCACTACGGCTGGGAAGATCTCGCATTCCAAATCAGGATCAACATCCTTAATGATAAGGACAGCATTCCAAAAAAACGCTTCGAGGCGTTGATGAATATCACCTACCGCGGAAAGCTACTTCACCTAACTTGATCCGCCTGTATCTTAGCTTTAAATAAATAGATGGACAAAAATGGTATCAGTGAACTCATCGTAATTATATCGATCACAATATGCAGATTGGAAAAAAGTGCACTTAAGCCAAATAACATCATTAATAATAAACCCGTTCCAACTCCAAGAGGAATGGCTATCTTTTTAGTCCACAAAACAGAACTTGTAGGAACCCATAAGTAAATCGGCCAGATAATCATCAACCAAACGCTAAAAATAATTACCCCTGACCAAATCGGGATTAACAAATATTCACTTTCACTAGGCAACATCAGCGTCAAGATACTCCAGTGTAATATGGAAAATATCCATGTAATAAAACACGAAAGAAAACTGTAAATGAACAAGCGAAACATTATCTGGATTTAAAATATTGTAATGAAGTAGCATCGATATTATAGCAAGTATTTTGTTAGTTTTATTAATAGTTCCAGCAACATGAAAATCTTAATCGCTGAAGATGATCCCCTCACACTCGATGCTCTTGCTAGCTGTATCGAGGCTGAGGGCTTCACCACTTTACAAGCTCAAGATGGCCGCCAAGCCATCGAACTCACCCCTAGAGAAACCTCCATTCTCCACTTACTCCATCAACATCAGGGTAAACCAGTTTCTCGTGATACCCTCCTCGATGCCTGCTGGGGCATGGCCTACTTCCCCAGCTCCTGCACCCATGATCATCGATATCTTCTTGGGCAACCTTGAGGCACTTTATCCATTACATAATGAAAAAGCCCCCGCTGCAGTTCGGCAACGAGGGCTTGAGATATTAACTTTGTTAACTAACAAAAACTAGTAACGATAGTGTTCTGGCTTGTATGGACCTTCCGGCTTCACACCGATGTAAGAGGCCTGATCATCACTGAGAACGGTGAGCTTACAGCCGATTTTCTCAAGGTGAAGTCTGGCGACTTCTTCATCGAGATGCTTCGGCAGCACTTTTACCTCGCCAGCCTTATACGTGTCTTTGTTTTTCCAAAGGTCGATCTGGGCAAGAGTCTGGTTAGCGAAGCTATTAGACATCACAAAGCTTGGGTGACCAGTGGCACAACCGAGGTTTACAAGACGGCCTTCAGCCAGCATGTAGAGGCTATTTCCGTCAGGGAATGTGTACTTGTCTACCTGTGGCTTAATATTAAGACGCTCGACTCCTTCGGCTTTATTAAGCTTATCCATCTGGATCTCATTATCGAAGTGACCAATGTTACAGACGATCGCCTGATCCTTCATCTTCTCCATATGCTCGAAGCGGATGATGTCATAGTTACCTGTGGTGGTAACATAAATGTCTGCCCAGCCAAGAGTATCTTCAACAGTGAGCACGCGATAGCCTTCCATAGCAGCCTGAAGGGCGCAAATAGGATCAACTTCGGTAACAACCACTTGAGCACCCTGACCACGAAGGGCTTGGGCACAGCCTTTGCCGACATCACCGTATCCACAAACGACGGCCACTTTACCAGAGATCATCACATCAGTAGCACGTTTGATACCATCGACAAGTGACTCGCGGCAGCCGTAGAGGTTATCGAACTTAGACTTGGTAACGGAATCATTGACATTGATAGCAGGCACGAGGAGGGTGCCGCTATTCGCCATCTCGTAGAGGCGGTGCACACCAGTCGTGGTCTCCTCAGAAACGCCCTTCCAGTCCTTCACGATCTTGGCGAAAACACCAGGCTGCTCAGCACCGATTTTTTTCAAGAGATTCTTGATGACTTGCTCTTCCTCAGATCCTGCAGGCTGATTCACCCAGTCTGATCCGTTTTCCATCTCATATCCTTTGTGGATAAGAAGTGTAGCATCTCCACCATCATCAACGATCAACTCAGGACCGAGATCACCGGGGAACTGCAGTGCCTGCCATGTGCACCACCAGTATTCTTCCAGGGTCTCACCTTTCCATGCAAAGACAGGAATACCAGCTACAGCCATTGCAGCGGCAGCGTGATCTTGGGTGGAGAAAATATTACAGGAAACCCAGCGCACATCAGCTCCTAGATCAACAAGTGTCTCAATGAGAACCGCAGTCTGGATGGTCATGTGTAGAGAGCCCATAATACGCACTCCTTGGAGTGGCTTTTCGGCTCCGTATTTGGCGCGTGTGGCCATGAGACCTGGCATCTCATGCTCGGCGATATCGATTTCCTTACGACCGAAGTCAGCAAGTGTGATGTCAGCGACTTTGTAGTCGGTAACAGTTGTTTGTGGTTTTTCTAGTGTAGTTGGCATATTGGTAGTTGTT
>CALBVY010000022.1 GCA_937969495.1 uncultured Verrucomicrobiales bacterium
TCCAGTCGCTAGTAGAGCGAGAGATTTTTCCCCGAAGCTATGCTTAGCCATGATGATGTCTAGCAGCGGAAGAACTGCTTGTGTGGTTAAAATCTAACGATAAACCAGAGCCCTCCATAGGTGCTGTCATCATTGATCACTCCTGGCGTAGTGCTGTCATCATCTATCAAAATGGAAGTGCCTATAAATGGGGTTATGGATACGGTGTCTGAGATGTGGTAGGTGTAAGAGAGACGTGCGTAGAGATCGTTGATGCCATCGCGGCCATAGTAATCGTTTACGTAACTAACACCTGTTTTTAATGCAATGTATGATTTATCGGATAGTGATTTAGACCAGTTACTTTCTAAATGGGCATACGATGCTTCTGCACCAAAATCGTGATAAGCTCCAGCGGTGATGTTAAAGTCTTGGTTAAACTGATAGATGCCGTAAATGCCGAGATCTACACCGCTTTCAAAGACGGAGCCATTAAAATCACGGTAGGTGGCACTGAGGCCAATGGTGAATTCATCAGATTGTTGGAAGTTCAGCTTGGTGAAAAAGGCAGCTTCATCGTAGTCGCCACGGCCAGTTTCAGTGGCATACCATCCACCTATGTTGAGGTAGGTATGATCGTTGAGTGCGATTTCGGCTTCGATCTGAAAGTCCAGCACACTGTCTTCAGCCAGAGTGAATCCCCGGTAAACATACTCGCTACGGAAGCCTGTGACAGCTTCTACACCTAAAGGTATTTCATTTTCAACATCGGCAGAAAGCTGGGAGGTGAAGCAGCAGACGAGGAGTGTGAGAGGAAAGATGAATTTCATGGCAATGCGTAGAGATTATAATGTTTATGGGCTTAGGCAATGACATTAGCCATTTTATCAAGTCCTTCAAGCACCCGGCTATGAGGGCAGCCGTAGTTGAAGCGGACGTGACCAGGTGCGCCAAAGTAAGCGCCGTCAGAGAGGTAAAGTGCGGATTTTTTTTCAAAGAACTGCGCAGGATTATCATGTCCAAGTGCGCGGCAGTCTATCCATGCGAGGTAGGTGGCTTCGATATCGGGGATGCTACACCCCGGCATACGTGTGCGCACGAAGTCTGTGATGGTATCGCGGTTTTTGGCTAGATAGCTGATGAGCTCTTTACGCCATGGTTCTCCGTGACGGTAGGCGGCTTCTGCGGTGTAGTAGGAAAGACAGCCGATTTCTGGTTGAGTGTGGCCTCTTGCCTGGGTGAATTTTCTCCTTAGAGAATCATCACGGATAACAGCAAAGGCGTAGCCCATGCCGGCGATGTTGTAGGTCTTACTGGGAGCTAACAGGGTGATGATACGCTTTTGTAGCTCATCTGGTAGGCCAGCACCACAGATGTGTGGAGTCTTGGTTTCGTCAAAAATAAGATCACAGTGGATCTCATCAGAAACGAGGATGATGTCATGCCGATCACAGAATACGGCGAGTTGTTCCAGTTCTGCGCGCGTAAAGACGCGGCCAAGTGGGTTCTGCGGATTACTGAGTAGGAAAATGGCAGTGTCTGGAGTGACGGCGGCTTCCATGGCATTCCAGTCGAACTCCCATCTGCCGTTTACTTCGATGTGTGGGACGGTAATACATTTTTTCTCTGCATCATGATGTACCCCGATAAATGGTGGGTAGATTGGTGTGCAGGTCATGATCTCTCCTCCTGGCTTTCCGATGGCCTGAGCGATCATCGATAGGGCACAGACGAGACCGCCAAGGTGGACGATTTCATTTTCCTCCACTGCCACGCTGTGGCGTTTCTCCATGTATTCGAGTAATGCTTCAATTAAGCCTCGGTGAGGTAAGGCGTAGCCAAGCACGCCATGTGCCGCGCGTTCCTGCAGAGCCTCTAACACAGCAGGAGGTGATGTGAAGTCCATATCCGCTACCCAGAAAGGATCTAACGTAGGAAGCTTATCCCATTTCAGAGAGCCGGTGCCACGACGCGGAACCACATGATCAAAATTAAAGAGAGATGCCATGTGGATGTGCTATCGGATACGCTTGAATCTGGCGAGTATTATTCCAGTCAGGTTTTGTTACTTATGATGTTTACACTGGGAGGTTCGGCCGATGAGGGAGAACTTCAGTGCTAGGGATTCCCTTGATCAGTATCCTGCGCGGCTTTGTTCATAGCGGCTTGTGCTTTTTTGACGCGAGCTGGCCATTTGAAGGTGGGTGCCTTTGTTGGGTCATAGCCTTCAAGGTGACCGGTGAGACGCGTGGCAGGCTTGGTGTAGGTGAATTCTGTGTCCCGAAAGACCTCTTTGCAAAAAGCAGCCAGAACAGGGTCATAGGCGATGAGTTCCTCACGAGTGTTTACGTGGTTGTGATCATGATCATTTTCACGGTTGTTATTAAACCATGATTGGACACCTTCTGCGAAGTATTCGAAATGATTGGTCGCTGCATATTTGTTTTTCCACAGGCCTTTTTTCATCGCTTCTTGGTAAGCCGTTTGTAGCCGTTGATCAAAAGTGGGATCTACATTTAACATACCGCGAAGGTGGATATTATGGGCGAATTCATGAATGAGAATACTCTCAGCGTGGTAAGGGTCACCCTCATAGCCGAGCAGATTTTCCTCGCCACAGGTGCAGAGGGGATTGGCAACACTGCCGCCAGTGCCACGTGCACGCACATCCCAGAAATTCTTAGCACTGATGCCGGGGAGAGGTGATTTTAATGTCGAAAAATGCTGAAACTCAGGTAGATCGGTGGTGTATTCGTTATACGCCATAATACATATGCGAGCCCCACTTTGAATCATGGCCTCTCGAATATCAGTTCGCTGAATGAGCATGAGATTGACGAGATAGGCGGCTTCTTTGAGGGCGTAAGGGTTTACCGTGGTGGATGCTACGATTGGGAAGCCTCCTGCCTTGATGCGCTGAGTATAGAAGTTAGGTATGCCGTCTTTTTCATCTGGGGCGTAGCGGACTGCTTGCACGAGTAATTCTGATTTAACCTCCCTACGCGTTTTGCTTTTCTGGCCAACAATGGCAAAACGATGGCCTAGGGTGGTGCTGATGATCGTATGTGCGTTGGGTTCAATAGGTTTTTGAGGTACCTCTTTATCATCTTGATCGAGCCAATAAACATCAATGGTCTCTGTGCTGGCATTGATGATCTGGAGTTTAGCGCTCGGTGTTTCGCTGGCGGAAGCCAAGCTGCTGATCAGGAAGAGGATGAGAATGAAGGAGCGGTGCATGTGGCGAATAAGATGGTTTGAGAAAGTTACTGAATGGCAGATAGCTCAAATTGCAAATTTTACATGTCGTTTTTATGAGGCATTGATGGTGAGTTCATAGCCATCTGAGCTATCTTTGATGGTCCAGCCTAGGGAGGTGATTTCATCGCGGAGTAGATCAGATGCTGCCCAGTCTTTGTTTTGCTTTGCGGCTAGGCGTTTCTCGGCCAGTTCTTTGACTTCGCAGGGGATGTCTGAGGTGGTTTCTTCTGCGGGTAAAGTAAGCCCAAGGGCGCAGAGAATGATATCAAATGCCATGAGGCTGGCGGCTGCTTCTTCAGGAGCTAACTTCTGGGCGGCTTTGAGGCCGGAGAAGAGGTGGCCTAGTGCTGCTGGGGTATTAAGGTCATTGTTTAATGACTCCCAGGCTGCAGCGAAGGTGGAATTTGGTATATCGGCAGATTTTGCCTTATGGTCTCCAGCGTTTTCTGAGAGATTAGCGCGTCCTTTGGTAAGTTTTTGAAGTGCTTCTTTAGCGGCGTGAAGGGAGTCTAAGGTAAAATTGAGCTGCTTGCGGTAGTGGCCTGAAATAAGGACGTAGCGGACCTCCATAGGGGTGTGGCCTTTTTCTGCTAGATCATCGATGGTGTAGAGATTTCCTAGAGACTTGGACATCTTCCCGCCATCGACCATGAGGTGCGTGCTGTGAAACCAATGGGCAGCAAAATTACCGCCACAGGAACACTGGCTTTGGGCGATTTCGTTTTCGTGGTGAGGGAAGACGAGGTCTTCACCTCCGCTATGGAGGTCAAAGTCTGTGCCGAGGTATTCTTTAATCATTGCGGAGCACTCGAGGTGCCAGCCGGGGCGACCATCACCCCATGGTGAGTTCCAGTAGTTTTCTCCGTCTTCTTCTTTGCGTGATTTCCAGAGAACAAAGTCAGCGATCGAGTCCTTCTCATATTCATCGGCATCGGCACGTTGGTTTTGAGTTTTTCCGAGATCAAGCTCACGGGTATCGAGGTGGGAGAGTTTTCCATAATTTGGAAACGAAGAGACCTTGAAGTAAACAGATCCATCCTCTGAGGCATAAGCGTGACCTTTGGCAATAAGCTCCTCGATCATGGTAATCTGCTGGGGGATATGTTCGATGGCACTGGGCTCAATATGTGGCTCCAGGCAGCCGAGAGCTGTGCAGTCGGTATGGAATTTATCTGTCCACCCAGCGGTGAATTCTCTGAGAGTTTTACCAGACGCCTGTGCATCACGGATGGTTTTATCATCTACATCGGTGATGTTTCTAACATGTAAAGTCTTCATGCCTCCAGCTTCAAGGACACGGCGGAAAACGTCATTGATCACAAAGGTGCGGAAGTTACCTATGTGCGCTGGGCCATATACGGTGGGACCACAGCAGTAAAAGCGGAAGGTTTCCCCGTCGATAGGCTTGAGTTCGCGAGAGCTGCGTGTGAGGGTGTCATATAAAAGCATGTTGCTTTGAAGTGGTTTAGGGTGAAATTTTCAGGAAAGAATGATCAGACGGGCTTTGAAAGGCGCGTAGGCCGAACTCAGGGAGGATGGAGAGAAAATGATCAAAGATATCGCTTTGAATGTCTTCATACTTTGCCCATGCGTTATCATTGGTAAAGACATAGAGCTCGATGGGGAGACCGTGTTCGGTGGGTTGAAGCTGGCGGACGAGTAAGGTTTCCTCGGAAGAGATCTTGGGGTGATTTTGAAGATATTCACGCATGTAAGCGCGGAAGGTGCCTAGGTTTGTGAGTGAGCGTGCGTTTACGGTATTAAGCGTATCTGTATTTTGTTGGTTCCATTTTTTTATCTCGGCTTCTTTCTCAGCGAGATACTGACTAAGGAGGGAGATTTGTTTCATGTTTTTCATCTGATCATCATTCAGAAAACCTACCGTTGACATATCAATATTCACTGAGCGTTTGATCCGGCGGACACCGCTGTTGCTCATGCCTCTCCAGTTTTTAAAACTGTCCGAGATGAGGGCGTAGGTGGGAATGGTGGTGATAGTTTTATCCCAGTTTTTGACTTTAACGGTGGTTAGTGCTACCTCCATGACTTCTCCATCGGCGCCAAATTTAAGCATTTCTATCCAATCTCCCCGTGCGATCATTCGGTTTGCCGAGAGCTGGATGCCAGCGACGAGACCTAGGATGGAGTCCTTGAAAATAAGCATCATCACCGCAGTCATCGCCCCAAGGCCAGAGAAGATCAGTACGGGGGATTTTCCAATCAGTGTGGAGATGATAAAGATGATCGCGGCGATGAGCAGCAGGATCTTGATCACCTGAAAGAACCCCTTGATTGGCAGCTCACGGGAAATATCAAAACGCTGGTAGAGCCGTTCAATAATGTTGAGTACGGAATTAAACGCGAGGAAGGAAAGAATGATGATGAAGACCTTGGCTGCGATCTGGACACCGTTGGAAAAAAGGGCGTTACCATCGTGTAGGGTGACGATGGCATGAGGGGCGGCATTGAAGATCACCACTGCTGGGACGAGCATGGAAAGCCATTTGGAGAGTCTGCTCTTAAGGAGCTCATCATCCCAGGTGTTAGCGGTTTTTTTGACTACCTTGTAGACGATCCTTACTAAGATTTTACGGACGAGAAGAAAGGAGAGAAATGCTGTGATTAATACACAGAGGAAGAGCACGCCATCGATGATAAGACCTTGGTGCCAATCGAGCTTCGTAAAGTTATTCTCTCCAAAAAGCCAGCGAGAGAGTTTATCATGCCATGTATGCATCGGCATTGGGTTGCCATATCCACGCACATGGAGCAAGAGGGAATCTCGTTAAGGAGCTGTTTTTCGAGATTGCAGACTGTGGCTGATAGGGCAAGGTGTCGTTCAGATGAAACAATTTTGCATACTTATTCTTGCTCTGTTTGTGGTGATGCTTAGTAGCTGTATCGATGGGGATGAGGAAATTTTTCTTCATGCAGATGGTTCAGCTAGAATGATTGCTATCTATTCCTTACCGGCGATGATTTTTTCTGATGAGGATGCGGCGAAACTCCAGCAGCAAATAGCCGAGGGAATTGGCGGAGAAAAAAAAGTCCGTTTACTTACCAACAAGATTGAGCGGATCAATGGTAAGCAGGTGATTACTATTGAAGTGGAAACAGCAGATCTGATGGAGCTGGGAGACCTCATGGGCCAGGAGCCTGATCAGAAAAAGGAAGAAAAGTCAGGGCAGGTGCTGGATGCTTTGTTAGGAGACTTTATCTTTCGTAGGGAGGGGCTCGCCGTGGGGGTGAACCGCAAGGTGGACCTGGCGCCGCTATTGGATCAATTTGTGGGTGAACAATGGCCATCCATGCTGGGTGATTCAGAGTTTCGTTATACCATTCATTTTCCTAAGGCTGTGAAGGAGAGTAATGCACATGCAGTCTCTAACGGTGGGAAAACAGTGAAGTGGGTCTACCAGCTGGGTGAGTGTAAGAAGACTCCTATTGAACTTGATATGGTGGCACCTATCCCTCTGCCGTGGTGGGTCTATGCGGGGCTGGGGTTAGTTGTCTTGCTGCTTTTGTGGGTGATCGTTAAGCTGCTTTGTAGAAAAAAGAAGGCGTAAACCTAGATGATGTATTTCTTTCATGATCTCATGCATCAGCTGAAATAAAAAAACCTGCACCGAATCAACGGGGCAGGTTTTTTCTGAAAATTGAAATATAGAGGGTGAATTACTTCACGCCCTTTTTACTTAGGCGAGTGCCCTTGGTAGCACCTTGACGAGCTTTGAACTTAGGGTTGCTCTTACAGATGACGTAGAGGGTGCCTTTGCGCTTAACGACTTGGCAGTCTTCGTGGCGCTTTTTCATGGAGAGAAGTGAGGAAAGAACTTTCATGGTGAAATATAGGTTAGAGAAGGTGTATCGTAGGAAAAGTATCTCGCAGCAGTGAGAATGATCTCAGGAGCAGGTCGGGGCGAGGAAAATACTCAGATTGCTTACTGTGTAAAGTCTATTTCTGGCAAAAATAAGATTAAATCCAATGCGTCATCTGGGTTAAACATCAATGGCTGTGACGGAGAGAACGCCAGGTTCTTTACTGAGGTGCTCAATAAGCTCATTACTGGGGCTGGAGTCGAGCTCGATGACGTTCAGTGCATTACCTTCGGATTTGTTACGAGCAAGTGACAGATTGGCAATGTTGAATCCTGCACTGCCTAGTGCGGTGCCAACAAGACCTACGATGCCAGGGCGGTCATCATTGCGGACGATGAGGAAGTGGCCTTCGATATTGGTATCTACGTATAGACGATCGATTTCTACAATTCTTGGGGACTGGCCAATGATGGTGCCTGCGACGCGGAATTTCTTTTTCCCCTTACGGAGTTCAGCGACGACGAGTTCTGCATATTCGGTCTGTGAGGTGATGGTGGATTCCACCGTTTCGAGCCCCATGTCACGAGCCACGGCAGGTGCGTTTACGATATTCACTTGGCCATCAGCGCGTGCTGTTGCTAAGTAGCCTGTGAGGACGGTGCGGGAAATAAGTGAGGTGTCCTTCTCGGCAAGGTCTCCGTGAAAGGAGACTCTCAGTGAGTCAGGGTTAGCTGGGCCGAGTTTGGCGAGGAATTTACCGAGAGATGAGGCGAGATCGAGATAATCACCAATTTCTCCCAAAGCGGTGGCATCTAGTGAGGGCATGTTGATGGCGTTACGGATTTCGCCCGTGCTGAGGAAGTCGCGTAGTTGTTCGGCTACTTGGATGCCTACGTTTTCCTGTGCCTCATTAGTAGATGCACCGAGGTGCGGTGTGAAGGAGGTGTGTTTGGGGAGATCAAAGAGGATGTGGTCAGATGATGGTGGCTCGTCCTCGTAGACATCGAGTCCACAGCCAGCGATGTGTCCAGACTCGATAGCGGCCTTGAGTGCTGGTTCATCGATGAGTCCACCACGTGCACAGTTGATCACCAGTGCGCCTTGGTTCATCAGAGCGAGGCGTTCTGCGTTGATGATGTGTTTGGTATCATCTGTGAGAGGGACGTGGAGGGTGACTGCGTCTGCTCCTGTGAGTGCTTTTTCAGGGCTGTCTGCAAGCTCTACTTTGAGCTGGTCAGCACGCGCTTGGGTGAGAAATGGGTCATAGGCGACCACGGTCATGCCAAATGCTTGTGCACGTTTGGCAAACTCAGCACCAATGCGTCCCATGCCGATGACGGCTAGACGTTTTTCGTTAATTTCAATGCCTTTATAGGCCTTGCGTGCAGCTGGGAAATCGCCACTCAGCACCTTGGCGTGCGCTGGGCCAATATTACGTGCCGCGGAAAGCATTAGGGTGAAGGCAAGCTCTGCGGTGGAGATTGTATTACCCGTAGGGGTATTCATGACGATGACGCCGTGATTGGTAGCTGCATCACGATCGACATTATCCACGCCTACGCCAGCACGTCCTACTGCCTTAAGCTCTGTGGCTGCTGCGAGAACTTCAGCGGTAACTTTCGTCTGTGAGCGGATGATTAGCCCATGATAGGATGGAATGATCTGGATGAGTTCTTCAGGACTAAGTCCAGTATTTACATCGACCTCTAGATCGGGATGATTACGGAGAAGATCAATACCTTTATCGGAAATAGGATCTGAAACAAGAATACGCTGCTTAGCCATGGCGTGCGTGTAGGGGGTGAGATTAGATTTGTCAAAGCGAAGGCGCGACATTCTTGCGGAGATTTTTCATCAAGTAGGTGATTCTCTATTTTTCCATTTCCAAAACCATAAAACGGGTACCGAGCATCGCTGGATGAGTTAGAGTTTGAAACTGGCGTAAAAGGGCGGCGCTCTCAGGGGTGAATTCCAGCTCCATCGCCATGAGCCAGTGCTTAGCCTGATGGGTGAGGTAGCTGGCTTGAGTGCTAAGGCTACGCAGCTGGAATCCTACTGCTTCAAGCTCGGTGGTGAATCGGGTGAAATCAACATGTGCAGTGATATCAATCTCTCCAGGTGCGAGGAGAGGGTTGTCTGATTTCTGGTGGCTATGGTAGGTCTGGAGGGTTCCTTCTGTGCGGTCTTTGTGGTAGTAATCCTCTGTGTGGTAACCGTAATCAATGGTGATGAGTAGACCTTTTGTGAGTGCCTGGGATGTGTCTTGAGCAAGGGATCTGAGGTGGGGCTGAAACTCAGTGGTGTAGCCCTCTGGGAAATCTGGATGTTTTTTACAGAAATCAATAAGCTCGGTATGTGTATCGGGGATAGAAGCAGGCGAGAAAATAAAGTCACCGTGAGCATCAAGATCCACCATGAGTAGGAGCCAGGTATTGTCTTGCCGGCGGATGATGTCTACGGGGAGGGCATCGATGAGCTCGTTAGAAATGATTGCCCCAGTAATATCTGAGAGCTGCTGGATGTGGGAGAGAGTCTTAAATTTTTCAGCGTGTTCTGGAGTCAGTTTCGCTGTCTGTGCGAGGCGTAGTTTGTCTGTGGTTTCGATGAGGTTGTAAATGACGACGCGGTAGAACTCGGGGAATGTAAGTCTGATTTCAGATAGGATATCATGACACAGAGCTCCATCATGGGCACCTAGTTCGATAATTTGAAAATTTTCCGGGCTGCCAAGCTCCCTCCAGTAGCGTTCTAGACGGTGTGCTAGGATGAGGCCGAAGCACCTGCCCACACTGACACTGGTGATAAAGTCGCCATCTCTTCCGACGCGCTGATGATTGCTGGCGTAGTAGCCATGATCGGCATCATAGAGGGCGGAGGCCATGAACTCGCGAAATGGGATCGGGCCGCTGCTTTGAATACGCTGGCGTATTTGCTCTGTCAGTGACGATGGGCTATTGTTTTCTTCTGTAAAAGCGGTGATTGCCATTATCCTGTTCTGTGAGTATAAATAAAAAAGTTCTGGGTTACTTCACACGATGAGTTGCTCGGTTATGAAACATCAGGCCCATGGGTAATACACGTTCCAATAAAGGAAAAGCAAATGATGCTAGCGGTAAGAAGCGCCGTAAGAAGAAATTCTTCAAGCTCAAATGGCTGCTTTACCTGTGTCTCTTTGGGATCATTCTCGCTGGCATTGGCTTGTTAGTATTTCATATTAAGACGCAGCCTTTTAAAGATCGAGCAGCGGAATATGACCTCAGTAAAATCAATGATGTGGAGGTAGTGAGCTTGATCCTTGACCGTAAAGGGCGTGAGTTGGGCCGTATTTTCGTAGAAAATAGAGATGTTGTTACGATCAAAGAAGTTCCTCAGATACTCATCGACGCATTGATTGCTGGTGAAGACCAGCGCTTTTTAGAACACGATGGAGTTGATAGAGTAGGTGTTGCTCGTGCTGTTTGGCTTAACTTCCGAGCGGGTAGGCAGACCCAAGGTGCCAGTACCATTACCCAGCAGCTTGCTCGTAATGCCTTTCACCTTAAAGAAGAAGCGGATGAGGAAGGCTGGACGGGACTTGAACGTAAAGCGGTGGAGGCCTATCTCGCGCAACGAATTGAGAAACATTATGGCAAGTCTCAGATTTTGGAATTTTATTTAAATCGAATTCCATTTGGGAGTGGTTTCTACGGTATCCGCTCTGCTTCGTTAGGTTACTTCGGTAAAGAGCCCAGCGAGCTAACTATCTCCGAGTGTGCTTCGCTCGTGGGCTGTATCAAAAACCCCACAAAGATATCTCCTCTCAATAACCTAGAGATGAATAAAAAAGCACGGAATCAGGTGCTCAAGCGTTTAGCCGCAGAGCGTTTCATATCCGAGGCTGTCAGTGAGGAGCTGCAATTAGAACCAGTGGTGGTGAACTCTAAGCCGATTCAGCGTGGAGCCTCTCACCTCTACGAGCGCATCGCTAAGGAAGTGCGTCAGCAGCTTGGTGAAGACGCTCTAACCGAAGGAGGGTTTAAAATATTTACTACGATTGATCTTGATGTGCAAAAGGCCATGGAAAAACGTATGCTTGAGCAGCTTACATCCATTGAACTCAAGGAAGGCTATAAGCATCCTAAGTATGAAGATTATCGCCGTAAAGACGGTAGACCTAAGTATTTGCAAGGTGCAGGACTAATGGTGGAAAATGACAGTGGGGCTGTGATTGCTTACGTGGGCGGTAGAGATTTTACACACAACCAATTTGATATTGTTCAGCTTGGCCGAAAGCCGATAGGTACGGCATTTTTACCCTTTATCTATGTGGCAGCGCTTGAGCAGAAGATGTCTCCAGCATCCATCTTAGTCGACGCGCCATTAAATAACCGCGCTATTATGCTGGCTGGACGTGAGGGTGTGTTAGGGGAGTGGGGGATGGAGATTCTCCGCCCTGAATATGAGGGGGAAATTACCATGAGAAGAGCCTTGGAGGTTTCTAAAATAGCGTCTTCTGTTCGTTTGGGTAAACAACTAGGTCTTGGCACCGTGATGGAAACAGCGCGAAAGTTCGGGCTGAGTTTTCCTGAGACAAAGCTGTTAACTCGGATGCTGGTGGGAACGAATGAGTTTTCACTACCCGATTTGGTAAGAGCCTACTCTGCATTTCCCAATGGAGGTAAAGCATCCCAGCCGCTTTATATTGTCGAGCGTATTCTAGATTCCTCTGGCGGAGAACGATATCATTTGAAATCCCGCAGTGCCACCAAGCAGATCCTCGATGAAGAAACAGCATTTGTCACCCACACCATGCTTCAGAGTGCTTTGCAGAAGGGTGTGGCTGGAGATCCTCAAGATGAGCCGATAAGACTTATCAATGATCCTTCTCTAGCAGGGAAGACAGGGACTACCTATGACTTTGCTGATAACTGGTTTGTGGGCTATAATAAAAATATTACCTGTGGTGTATGGATGGGCTTTCTCCACGGGCGGCGTGATCCTATTTATCCTGGAGCATTTAGTAGACAGACTGTTTTCCCTGTCTGGGCAGATAGTATGAATCTGGCGTTAACTCATTTCTCTGGCCAGCAGCTACCTACTCCTGAGGGGGTTGTGAAGTTAGAGGTCTGTAAGGTTTCCGGTTTAAGAAAAACGAAATACTGTCAGGAAGATAAGCGTGATCCAGTGAGTGGTGCCGAGACCTATGTCCCTACAAGTTTCGTAGAATATTTCATCAAAGGCTCTGAGCCATCAGGATATTGTGACGTGCATGGCCTCATCGATGACGGTCTAGCAGATAATCATGACTTTTCTCCAGATGGTAATCAGGCAGCCCTGGCGCGTGCCATACCTGTGCAGCCCAAAGCACCGTTGTTATTGGGAGAAGATCCCTATGGGACAGAGCAGCCAGATTTTGTACCGCGAGATATTATATTACGGGGTGGCAGTAATGTGTTGCTGAATCTGGATCAACTAGAGTCAGAGGATAAGGAGGCAGCGATTATTCTAGATCGCCCTCGGCGAGTGGAGATTTTAGAGGATTAGTGGATCGATTTTATGTATAAATCGATGAACTGCTAGCTTGCACTTTGCTAAGTGCTATAACATCGTTTTTAGGTGCCTGATGGAACTCCAATAAAACGAACTTGGGCGGCCTGTGTTTGTCCAGTATGCCGCTTTGTTTTTCGTATCCCTAAGCAGCATGATGGGAACGGTGTTGTCTGCCCAGCATGCCATTATCTTCTGAAAATTCCACAGGAAGGAAAGATGGCAGAGGTGAGGTCAACAGGGAGTGATACGCATATTCACCCTGCGCCGGGAGATAAGCAGGAGGTCAAACCGATCAGTGCCCGCCCTATGGAGCAGGCAGAGCATAGCGCTGATGGTGTGGTGGATGTTGAACAAAAATCAGCGCGTAGAAAAAGAGTGCAAAGGCAACGATCTGTGAAGCCCGATCAACCCGAATGGGAACAAGCACCAAGCCAGCAACACGCCAACCAAAAAGATCGTGGTAGTCCACTCCCTTGGCTTGTGGCAGGAGGTCTTTTAGGACTCACTTTATTAGCCATAGGAGCATGGGTAGTAATGAGTTCCGCCGATACTACATCTTCCGCAGTCACTGATTTTACTGAGCAATGGGAGCCTCAGAATATCTCAATAACTGGAGAGAACACTGAGGAAGAACTAACTGAAGAGGTGCAAAAAGCCCGTGAGAATCTTAAGAAAACTATTTATTCAGTTAATGAGACCCTTAAGGAATCTGAGGCTGTTTTTGCTGAGTTTTTAGCGGTTAAAAAAGTAGAGGATTTCCGTAAAATGATCCGTTTTCCTGATAGAGTCATGCCACTTGTCAAGGAGTGGTATAAAAACAAACCCATCGGAGAAACTTCATTGAGAAAGTTTAATTATGACGGGCGTGCGAAAATGTATGGGGTATTGGCTATCATTGCTGTACAAATGAGTGATTTTTCAATCAAGGAGGCCGCCATTGAGAAGACTCCGGATGGGTATAAGATTGATTGGGAAAGTTGGGTTGGTTGGACGGAGATGGACTGGGATAAGCTGTTTGAAGTGCGCCCAGTGAAGCCTAAGACACTGCTGGTTCGTTGTAATAAAGCTAATTATTACAATCGTCAATTTAGTGACGATAACCGCTGGCTTGCTGTTCAAATGGCAAACCCTCAATCTGACCGCTCTCTTTATGGATACGTTGACCGTCAAGACCCTAAGATGGCTGACTTTATAACAGATATCAACTTAGGGCGGTTAGCTGCGCGAATTAAAATTCGCTATCCAGAAAATTCTGTAGTGGATAATCAAGTGATCATCACCGAGTACCTTTCCGCTAAGTGGGCGGCTGCTGCAGAGGAGGGCAATGATGACCCAAAAGAATAATCACGCCGGAATATCTACCTATTTACCAATGACCAAAGAACTAGCGCAAGAAAGCCTCAGCACCTATGATAAAGCACTCCGCATTAATCTGGATTCGGAAAAATACGGAACCTTTGCAGAAATAGGAGCAGGTCAGGAGGTGGCAAACTGGTTTTTCCGAGCCTCTGCCTCTGCTGGCACTGTTGCAAAGACCATCTCGGCTTATGATATGACTATGAGCGATGCTATTTATGGCAAAGCTAAACGTTATGTCTCCCGTGAGCGTATTGGTGCCATGCTCAAGTATGAATATAATCTTCTCGTTGAGCGCCTGGGTGCTGCAAGGGGGGATTCGACAACTTTTTTCTCATTTTCTAACACAGTAAGAGCGCGTGGCTATAAGGATACAGGGGAGTGTCATGGCTGGTTGGGTATTCACTTCCAGCTTAAGCCTCATATGGAACCTTGCCAGATACTTATTCATGTGAGGTTGTTGGATCAGACCAATCTCGATCAGATGGAGGCCTTGGGTATCATTGGGACGAATTTAATTTTTGCCGCATTTTATTTCCGAGATGATCTGAAGCGTTTTACAGAGTCACTGATGGATGGCCTGAGTAGAGATCAGGTAGAGGTAGATATGCTGAAGTTCAGTGGGGAGGGGTTTGAGATGATCGATAACCGCCTCTGTCATCTCCAGCTAGTAGAAAGTGGGCTCACAGATGCAGCAATGTTTTTGCCCGATGGGGAAGTGGTTCAGCCAGCCGAGGCGTTGTATAAAAAGCCCCTGATTCTATTGCGAGGGAGTTTTAATCCGGTGACGAATTTGCACATGGATATGTTACAGCAGACACGTGAGGTGTTTCATCAAAGCTTACCGGAGGGGCAGCATGATGAAACGATTGAGCTCTGTGAGATTTCGATGAATAATTTGTTGAGAGATGGTGGTGTGGATCAGCTTGCTTTCATTGATCGTGCTGATGCTCTACAGGCACTTGGCAAAACAGTGTTGATTTCTCGCTGTCCTGAGTTTCACCGTATTGCTAGTTATTTGAGCCGCTACACAAGTAGCCCTATTGGTATCGTGCTTAGCATCGGTTTGCTAAACGAGCTCTTTAAGGCTAAGTGGTCTGAGAATCTCTCTGGTGGTATTCTCGAGTCATTTGGTCGTCTTTTTAAACATGAACTCTCTCTTTACGTGTATCCTTGGCAAAATAGAAAAACAAGGCATCTAGTGACAGCGGAGAATTTCCGAACTCCAGAAAATCTCACTCACCTTTATAACTATCTGCGTGAGGAGGGAAGGATTCACTCAATTCCCTGTGGTGATGATCACTTACTGGAACATACAGGCCGTGATGTTCAAAGAATGATTGCCGCAGGTGATGAAACGTGGAAGTCTCTTGTGCCAGAGCTGGCTCAATCTACGGCAGTGGTGCTTCGTTAGCTCTCATGCTAGTTTGATCGATTTAATATTTACTACCTAAAATTCAGTGTCCTGGGGAGATGTTAGAGGTTTATTGCAATACGTGCCGCAATTTCGCGGTAAGGTATTTGTAATTCTCGTGGATGCCCCTGAGCCTGCATTGGCTGAGGTGATGCTGGATTTGCTCGCTCTGCAGGGAGTGGGTGTGCATCTGGTTATTGGGAGTACAGTGCATAGCACGGATGCGTTATTGGATCGTGCTGCTGAGGTGGAGTTGAAGTATAGTCAGACGGTTTATCAGTCTGATGAAACAGAGCTTTTGGCCGCATTAGGCCGTGGTCAGGCCGTGGTCGCGCGCTTTCAGAGTTCTGATCCATTCTCCACGCAGATTGCCAGCCTCGCAGCTTCTATATCAGCCGCTAAGTTAGTATTACTGCATGGAGCGGGTGGGATTTCTGCTCAGGGAGCAGTGAGGGCGGCGGAAGTGACGGAGAACGCTCCAGAATTAATCGTGGCTGCCGCAGATGCTTGCCATGCTGGGGTGCCACGGGTGCATATTCTGGATGGAGGTTCTCCCGCCGTTTTACTGGATGAGTTCTTTTCAAACGAAGGTGTGGGCACGATGGTTTACGCTGATAGTTATCGCGTGATTAGACCTCTGAGGGAGGATGATATTGTAGAGTTGTTAGGCATGATTGGTCGTTCAGTGAGGAACTCCACGCTTGTGCCTCGTGGGTATGCGGATATTGAGAAGAATCTTGGCGATTACTTTGTCATGGATATTGATGGGAATGTGGTCGGTAGTGTGGCTTTACATCGTTATCCTGATGATGATCGGGCAGAAATTGCCTGTCTCTATGTTAAGCAAGCTCATGAAGGGCTTGGGTATGGGCAAGAGCTTGTGTTACATGCCCAGAGAGCTGCGCAAAGATCAGGTGTAAAGACGGTGTTTGCGCTGACGAACCGAGCGGCCAAGTTTTTCCAAAATGAACTTGGTTATCAGCCTTTGAGTTTGGACGATATTCCAAGTGATAGACGCGAGCAGCTTATTACAAGTGGTAGAAGCTCGCAGGTATTTGGACAAACGCTATCAACTGAAGCTGGATAAGCAAAAAGCACCGACTCTTTCGAGCCGGTGCTTGGTAAAATGGATAGAAGAAAAAACGATTAGCTCTTTTCTTCTTCGCGCTTCTTAACTTCAGCAATCACTTCCTCAGCTACGTTCTTAGGACAAGCTGCGTAGTGTGAAAACTCCATGGAGAACTGACCACGGCCAGATGTCATGGTGCGGAGGTCACCGATGTAGCCGAACATATCGCTCAGAGGAGCATCTGCTTTTACACGGATACCGGTAGGAGTAGACTCCTGCTCTTTGATCATACCACGGCGGCGGTTAAGGTCACCGATGACGTCACCCACGTTATCTTCAGGTGTGAAGACATCGAGCTTCATAATGGGCTCAAGGAGTGTTGGGCCTGCTTTAGGAATGGTCTGGCGGTAGCCAGCCTTTGCTGCGATTTCAAATGCAATGGCGGAGGAGTCAACAGCGTGCTGTGCACCGTCCACGAGAGTTACCTTGAAGTTCAAGCAAGGGAAGCCAGCGAGGACACCTTTTTCCTTGGATGTTTTGAAGCCTTTTTCAATGGCGGGCCAGAACTCTTTAGGAACGTTACCACCGACAACTTTGGATTCGAACGCGAAGTCAACGCCTTCTTCTGGATCAAGTGGCTCGATGATGTAATCGATCTTACCATACTGACCAGAACCACCGGACTGTTTCTTGTGCGTGTAGCTGTCTTCTACGCGTTTGGTGATGGTCTCGCGGTAGGCTACCTGAGGCTTACCCACTTCGACTTCCACCTTGTGCGTGCGCTTGAGGATATCTACCTTAATATCGAGGTGAAGTTCACCCATACCCTTAAGGATGGTTTCTCCGGAGTCCTGATCGGTTTCTACGATAAATGTGGGGTCTTCCTTAACCATCTTACCAATGGCTGTGCCAAGCTTCTCAGCGTTAGCTTTGTCTTTGGCAGCAACGGCGATGGAAATAACCGGATCTGGGAATACCATCGGCTCAAGAGTGGCTGGGTGGTCTTTGTCACAGAGTGTGTGACCTGTTTGCACGTTCTTGAGACCTACAAGGGCGACGATGTCACCTGCTTGAGCTCCATCGAGCTCGATACGATCATCAGCAGACATCTCCACGATACGGCCAACACGCTCGGTTTTACCGGTGAAGGTATTCAGAATAGTAGAGCCTTTTTCGAGTTTACCGGAGTAAATACGAGTGAAAGTAAGAGCACCATATTGGTCATCCATGATCTTAAAAGCAAGTGCGCGGAGTGGGCCATCAGGTGTGACGGTGGCGAACTCACCAGTCTCATTACCCTCAGGGTCAACCTCAGGTTGAGCAGGAACTTCGGTAGGTGATGGAAGGTAGTCAACCACAGCATCAAGAACGAGCTGCACACCTTTATTTTTGAAGGCTGAACCACAGAATGTTGGGAAGAAGGCAAGTTCGATGGTGCCTTTGCGGATGCATTTCTTGAGGTCTTCGATGCTGGGCTCGTTACCATCAAGGTATTCCATCATTAACTCATCATCCTGCTCAACAGCAGTTTCAATGAGCTCGGCGCGGTATTTTTCTACATCATCTACCATGTCAGCAGGGACATCTTCGATAGAGTAGTTCTCAGGTTGGCCGCTTTCGTCCCATACCCATGCTTTACGGGTAAGAAGATCAACAACACCTACCATATTATCTTCAATACCGATGGGGAGAACCATTACGAGAGGCTTGGCTGCAAGCACTGTCTTAATTTGATCAACCACGCGGTAGAAGCTGGCACCTGTGCGGTCTAGCTTGTTCACAAAAATGATACGGGCTACCTTGGAGTCGTTTGCGTAGCGCCAGTTTGTTTCAGACTGTGGTTCTACACCGCCAGATCCACAGAATACACCGATGCCGCCATCAAGAACTTTCAATGAACGGTAAACCTCTACGGTGAAGTCTACGTGACCAGGAGTATCAATGACGTTAAAGCGGTATTTATCTTTATCCCACTGATTGCTGCTACCTGCCCAGAAGCAGCTTACAGCAGCTGATTGAATGGTGATACCGCGTTCTGCTTCTTGCTCCATGAAGTCAGTGGTGGCCTCACCATCATGCACTTCACCGATTTTGTGAGATTTTCCGGTTAGCTTAAGGATACGTTCTGTGGTTGTGGTTTTACCAGCGTCCACGTGGGCGAAGATACCGATATTTCTGTAGAGAGACAGGTCTGACATAGCTTTGTGTTCTTATTTAGTTGGGTCATCCTCAGAAAATGAGGGCGATGGAGTCTTGCCGAATCATCGAAGCGGCGGCGTGTAACTAGCGGATTGTGAACATTTGGCAACCTTAGAGTGATAAATATACAGATTTTAGGTTATTTTTTATCGACAAATACCAGCCATGGATTTACTTCGCTCCCGCGCCAGAGGTTATACTTCTGGTTTCATAGATGGAACGGCAGGGTAGCTCAGGGGTAGAGCAGAGGACTCATAAGCCTTTTGTCGGGAGTTCGAATCTCCCTCCTGCTACCATTTAGTTTTGCAAAGATTACCCCGATCTAGGGGTGCATTTCCTCCCAAAGTTGAGTCGCAAGCTGTTTGCTCAATCTCTCTTAAGTCTAAATAAGAGCCTAAAAAACCCGCCGTGCTCGGGAGCAGGGCGGGCTTTGAAAATGTGGGGGATTTCAGAGGTAGAAGAACTAGCTGCCGATGCTGAAGCGCACGTAGCGTACGATGTCTAGGGTATCACCGAGTTCTTTGCTCTTAGCTGCGAGGAGCTTTTTGATGCTTAACTCTGGATCTTTCACAAAGGCTTGATCGATCAAGCATGACTCTGAGAAATACTTGTTGATCTTACCGATGAGGATCTTGTCGATAATCTCAGCAGGCTTCCCTTCAGCTTCCAGCTGCTTACGGTTGATTTCATTTTCTTCCTCAATAGTGGAGGCGTCAATATCGTCACGAGTAAGTCCTGCAGGATTAGATGCTGCAATGTGGAGGCAGATGTCACGTGAAAGCTCTTGGAAGATTGCGTTGTCCTTTGTGTCTGCATTCTCTGCGCTGAGCTCAAGGAGGACGCCTACCTTGCCACCCATGTGGATGTAGCTGGAGATGGCTCCGTTACCAGTAGCGTCAAAGCGTGCAACTTGTTTGATTTTAATCACTTCACCAAGCTCGGTGAACTTAGCACCAAGAGTGTCTTGGATGGTTCCGTCTTCGTAGGAAACTTCAGCAGCAGCGGCTGCATCCGCTGCATCAGATTCAGCAATGGTCTTGGTGATGTCTGTGACAAAGGCGCCAAAGCTTTCGTTTTTAGCGACAAAGTCTGTTTCACAGTTCACTTCAGCGAGAAGTCCGCTCTTGGCACAGGCTGATACGTGTGCAGAGATGAGGCCTTCAGATGTTTCACGGTCTGAGCGACCTGCGGATTTAACGATGCCTTTTTCGCGAAGAAGCTTCACGGCAGCGTCCATGTCACCTTCAGTTTCAGTGAGGGCTTTTTTACAGGCCATCATGCCTGCGTTGGTGATTTTACGGAGCTCTTGAACAGCAGATGCGGTAATAGCCATGGTAATATTAGTTTAGGAAATAAGTGATAGAGGAAATAGATTAGTCCTTAGCAACGGCGATGGAGTCGACGAGGTTCTGAAGGATTAGGCGGATGGAGCGCGTAGCGTCATCGTTGCCTGGGATAGGGTAGTCAACGACAGCAGGGTCAGCATTAGTATCTACGATAGCAATTACTGGGATGTTGAGGCGGCGTGCTTCAGCGACGGCGATGGTCTCACGAGCAGAGTCTACGATGACCATGGCGGCTGGGAGTTTGTCCATATCACGCACACCACGGAGGTTACGCAGGAGCTTTTCACGCTCACGACCAAGGGCGGAGAGTTCTTTTTTGGACATTTTTTTGAAATCAGGTGATTTCTCAATGTCTTCAAGGAACTTGAGGCGCTCAACAGAACGGCGGATGGTGGCGAGGTTGGTGAGTGTGCCACCAAGCCAGCGGTGATTGACATAATATTGTCCAATGGCTTCTGCTGCTTCACGTACGGCGTCTTGTGCCTGGCGCTTACAGCCAACGAAGAGAACTTTCTTGTCCTTGCTGGTAAGTTCACCGAGGAAATCTGATGCTTTATCAAGGCATCTGACGGTTTCCTCAAGGTTGATGATGTAGATGCCGCCTTTGTCCTTCATGAGGTAAGGCTTCATCTTAGGGTTCCATTTGCGAGTCTGGTGTCCGTAGTGAACGCCAGCTTCGACCATTTCGTTAATTAGTTCGTTGACCATTGTATTAGGTAGTTGTCCGCCCTTGAAACAGGGTGGCTCTGGGTGGGTTGGGAAATCCGCCGCATTTTATAGCTCAAATCGAGCTAAGTCCTTTAATTTCCCATAGTTGGTAAGGCGGCGTGCCAAAGGCTGGCCGGTTCCTAGTGGATGGGTGTAGTTTTTACAAGGTAATTTTCTCTTTAGATGAGAAAAAATAAATGAGGGGGAAGGGCGGCTCAGTGCTTAGTGTCAAAGCGAATGACGGTTTTGATGGCGTAGGGGTGCGTCTGTTTAAGCGGGATTTGATGCTATTTTTTTTGCTTCGTGGATACCTGTGGTGGATGATGCCGGTGGAGGGATGAGAAAGTGTATTCACATAGATATGGATTGTTTCTACGCGGCGGTGGAGGAGCGGGAGCAGCCTGAGCTCTGTGGTCTGCCAGTGGCTGTAGGGGGATCGAGTAGGAGGGGGGTGATTTGTGCGGCGAATTATGAGGCGCGGAAATATGGTGTGCGCTCAGCGATGCCGGGGTTTAAGGCGGTGAAGCTCTGTCCGCAGTTGATTATGTTACCGGTGCGTTTTGATCTTTATCGGGCAGAGTCTGTAAAGATTCGCGCTATTTTTGGCAGGTTTACTGAGCTTATTGAGCCTTTGTCTCTGGATGAGGCGTATCTGGATGTGAGCCATTGGCAGAGCTCTGCCTCGGCGATTGCGCGGGAGGTGCGGGCGCAGATTTTTGAAGAGACGGGGCTGAGGGCATCGGCTGGTATTGCTCCTAATAAAATGCTGGCGAAGATTGCTAGTGATTGGAATAAACCTAATGGGCAGTTTGAGGTGAAGGTGGAGGAGATTGATGTCTTTATGCGTGAGCTCCCAGTGGCAAAGCTCTGGGGGGTGGGGAAGCGGATGCAGGAGAAGTTGACTCGGATCGGAGTGCAGACCTGTGGTGATTTACAGAAGTTAGATAAGTTTGAGATGTCGCGCCGGTTCGGTAAGTGGGGGATGGAACTCTACCGGCTATGCCGTGGTTGCGATGAGCGTGAGGTGAAGCCGCACCGTAGTCGTAAATCGATTAGTAAAGAAAACACCTTTACTGAAGACGTGAGGAATTCTGCGGAACTGCTGCCGGTGATCCAGAGAATGCAGGAGCAAATCAGTGAGTTGCTTCAAAGGAGATACGGTGATCGGCAGGTGCGGGCGTTGGTGGTGAAGCTGAAGTTCTCAGATTTCACCAGAACTACTGCTGAGAGTGCGCACACTCAGATGAGTGATGAGGTTTTCCGGGTATTGTTAGAAGAGGCCTGGTCACGTGGTGGAGGCAAGTCTGTGAGGTTGTGCGGTATTGGGGTCCGCCTGATGGATGAGAAGGATGATCCGCAGTTGGAAATGTTTTGATTGCATCCAATGCGCGAGCACTTTCCTATGGTGAAAGATACGGGCTAAGGCGGCAGTGATGGTCGCTACGGTGAAGGGGGGGCTTATTTTTTACCATTCAATGGCAGCTGCGGCCCACGTAAGGCCAGCTCCGAAGGCAACCATGATAATATTATCACCACGCTTGAATTTACCTTCACGATGAGCCTCATCTAAGGCGATTGCGATCGCCGCCGCTGAGGTATTACCGTATTTGTGGAGGTTAACAAAAACTTTTTCGTTAGGGATAGCGAGGCGATCTGAGATGGCATCGATAATGCGTAAGTTCGCCTGATGCGGCACGACTAGAGTGATATCATCTGGTGTAAGTCCAGCGCGCTCGATGACTTTTTCTGAAGCTTGGCGCATAGCTGTCACTGCCAGTTTAAAGACCTCACGGCCCTGCATGGCGAGGGTGGCTAGATTGTCTGTGGCATTGGCCATGGTGATGGGGCAGGCTGAGCCTCCGCCTTTGATGTCGAGAAGCCCTGCGTGACGACCGTCTGAGCCAGTTTCTGAGGCTAAGATACGCCCTTCTCCTGGCTCTGATTTTCGTAACACAGCGGCTCCAGCGCCGTCACCGAAAAGTACGCAGGTGTTTCTATCTTTCCAGTTGATAAATGAGGAGAGCTTCTCTGCGCCGATGATAAGAGCATTTTGATAAGCACCATCAGAAATGAGACGTTTAGCCAGCTTCATGGCATAGAGAAAGCCAGAGCAAGCAGCGGAAATATCAAAAGCAACCGCAGAAGAGGCTCCGAGATTGGCTTGCACGTAACATGCGGTAGAGGGTGTTAGGGTGTCTGGTGTGATGGTAGCTACAATGATGAGGTCGACCTCTTTTGCGGTGATTCCCGCTTGTTCCAAGGCGCGTTCTGCTGCTTTGGTAGCCATGTGTGAGGTGAATTCGCCCTCGGCAGCGATACGGCGTTCCTTGATGCCTGTGCGGCTAAAGATCCATTCGTCACTGGTATCGACGATTTTTTCTAGATCCGTATTGGTGAGGATTTTTTCCGGAACGTAGCTACCGGTACCGGAAATGGTGACAGGGGTGACAGAAGTGGATTCGTTCATAAAAATAGTTCGCGTAATTTGCTGGCGAAAACTTAGCCATGATTAAACGGATGAACAAGCCTATCGATCAGTCTATTTTACAGGAAGGCATTCTTGAGGGTCTTCTCCTGAAGGTCGATTGACTTGAGCTAGTTCATGCTCAATGTGTGGATTGACTTTCATGCTGACTGTTTCACGTGCTACACGGAGGGCGTTCTGGATGGCTAAAGCCGATGAAGAACCGTGACCGATGATACAGACGCCATTGACGCCAAGAAGGGGAGAGCCGCCTACATATTCATAGCTGCTTTTCTTTTTGACTGCTTTGAAGGCTCCTTTGGCCATAGAGGCTCCAAGGATACGAAAGGCGCTTCGTTTAAATTCTAGCTTCAGCCATTTTGACATTGCCTTGGCGGTGGCTTCACAGCTTTTTAAGATGATATTACCAGTGAAACCATCACAGAGCACAACATCGAGCTTGGTTTCAAAAAGATCGTGTCCCTCGACGTTACCAACAAATTCAAAGGGTGCCCGCCCTGTGGACTGGAGGTGCTTGAGGAGAGCGAAGGTTTCTTTGGTAAATGTGGTACCTTTTTCGTCTTCTTCGCCATTGGACATCAGCCCCACACGCGGACGCTCAACACCTAACACGGTTTTGGCATAGATAGCTCCCATAACCGCATAGGTAATCAGGTGGCTAGGTTTTGCCTCAGGGTTAGCGCCGGCGTCTAGGATTTGGCAAATGCCGTGTTCATTGGGGATTGCGGAGGCGATCCCTGCGCGGTCGACACCTTTGAGGGTGCGAAGCTTGACGGTGGCAGCGGCTACAGCAGCTCCGGTGTTACCAGCGCTTACAACAGCATTTGCATCACCAGATTTAACAAGGTCTGTAGCAATGGAAATAGAGGATTTTTTCTTTTTCCGGAGAGTCTTTGCCCCTGATTCTTCCATACCCACAACTTCTGGCGCGTGAATGATGACCGCGCGTGAGTCCGTAAGTTTGCACTCCGCCATTTCCTTTTCCAGCAGAGCGGCATCACCTACTAAAAATAGGCGATCGATATCTGGATAGAGCTTAAGCGCATTGCGAGCGCCCATGACAGTTACTTTGGGGGCGTGATCGCCACCCATGGCATCGAGTGCGATTTTCATGAGAAGTTTAGATATGAAACAAGCGGAATGCCGTGGCATTCCGCTTTATCGAATTCAAAGCTAGAAGCTTAATGATCCCTTAGAGGGCATCTACTTCAAGTACCTGACGCTCGCGGTAAGTGCCGCATTGGGGGCAGGCAATGTGTGAAGGCACGCGGCTCTCGCACTCAGGGCAAGTCTTGAGCTTGGGGATGCGCCAACGATTTGCGCCGCGACGCATTTTTTGCTTCATTTTGGATGTTCTACGCTTTGGAACGGCCATGGTATTATGTGGTTAAGTGTTTGAGGTTGAGTTAGTTGAAATTTTTGATTGGTTGATTAGCTATGCTTGTTAGCTGCATCATCAAAGGAATCAAGGGCTGCCCATGGATTGGGTGCTTCGTCGTGGGGAGGGGTCTTTACATCAACCTCTGTAGGTTTGTCCACTGCTAAATAGTGGGAATCTAAAATACATTCCTGTTCGGTATCACCTTGATCACAGTGGGGGTAGTCAGGGAATAGGATGACGAGCTCCTCGCGCAGCTCATCGGCTAGGTTAAGCTGTGAGTTGGTAATCTCATGGGAGAGTGCGCATTCCTCAATTTGGATAGTTTTAAGGTATTTGCTTAAACAACGCACACAGGTAAACTCCATAAGCACGGAGATGCTGCCACGGATGAGGAGTTCTTGATCAAAACGCTGTATGTAGAGATCGTAGAATAACGGCTCAGAAGCGCGTGGCTCATCGGCTGAAGAGCGTGCCGCATCATCAAAAATTGAGGTGTCAAGCTCGCCGGAGAATGTTTTTCCCTCCTCAGGAAGTGAGTTTAAGTCAATGGTGAGATGTTTTTTCACAAGGTGATCGAGTTTTAAGCTGAAGTGGTGACGTAGACAGATTTCTCACGGCGCTCTGTGGTTTTTCCAATTACGGTAGCACAAGGCGCGGAGGTTTCTTCAAGAGTTTCCAGCACGGCGTTGAGGTGTTCATCTGGCACGCTGATGAGTAGGCCGCCAGATGTTTGGGCGTCCGCGTAGATGATTTTTTCACTGTCGCTGACTTGATCGGAAAAATGTGTGCTTGTCTCTGTGTGGGAGAGGTTTTTCCTGCTGCCTCCTGGCACGCAGCCTGCGGCAATGAGATCGGAGACCTCGGGTGACATCAGAGGGAGAAGCGCGGCGTCGATCTCTGCCGATACATGACTGCCATCACAGAGTTCAATGAGGTGTCCGCCAAGACCGAAGCCTGTGACGTCTGTGCAGCAGTTTGCCAGTCCACGTTCTGCGATAACCGCCCCAGGTTTATTGAGTGTGGCCATCAGCTGGCTGGCTGTCTGTGCTAGTTCGGCGCTGCATTCACCGCGTTTAATCGCTGTGGAAATAATTCCACTGCCAAGGGGTTTGGTGAGTATGAGGTGTTCACCAGGTTGTGCGTGAGCATTGGCGAGATGTCTTTCAGGATGCACGATACCTGTGACGGCTAGTCCGTAGATAGGTTCTGGATTTTTAATGGTATGGCCGCCTAGTAGGCTGCACTCGGCCTCCACGCACATTTCTGCACCACCTTGGAAAATACTGCGTATGGTATCGTTATCGATGATGTCTGAGGGCATTCCTGCAATGGCGAGCGCGGTGATGGGGCGTCCTCCCATGGCGTAGACATCTGAGAGGGCATTGGCCGCTGCGATACGGCCGTAGAGGACAGGGTCATCTACGATGGGGGTGAAGAAATCTGTTGTTTGAACCAGTGCTAGTTCTTCATTGATTTTAAAAACACCAGCGTCATCGGCAGTGGCTGAGCCGACGAGTAAGCGATCATCTTGGTGCTGAGGTAGTCCACGCAGAACCTGCGTAAGAGACTCGGGGTCAAGCTTAGAGGCTCATCCAGCACAGGATGCTAGAGAGGTGAGGCGGTGAATATCTTCGCGATTCATAAGGATGGCTGGAGTCTTATTACTGTGAGCGTGCTTGGCCAGTTCATATTGCATTGTTTTTTTGCTTCTAGCTGATGAGATTTTTAGCCAAGCTCTGTTCACAATAACCCATGAGCGCAGATTTATCCAAAGAAGAGAAGATAGTATGTAAACCTACCAAGTGGTTTCTCTGGCGCGCATTAGCTATGCTAACGATGTTTAGCATTTTTGCTGTTTTATTTTTTATGGATGGGATGTGGGGGTATCGAGAGAAGAATCTTCATTTCTATGTAAACCAAGCATTTATCGAGGCTGGTGTTGATTTTCAGAAATTACAAAACAAGAAGTTAGAAAATGATGAGAAACTCACCGAATCACAATGGAGAGATTATGCCGCAGAGAAAAAAGTGGTATTTCCCGATGGTGCCGTAGAAATTTTACCAAGGGGAACTAATGTAGATATGCCATGGCCTGGGGTGCTTTTAGAGGGGTTCGAGGTAATGGATAAAAAAGGTGGGCAATCTGGATCTGCCAGCCTGTGGGAGGACTACACAGCCTCCAGAAAAGATGTCGAAGGGAAAGCCTGGGATATCGATCCTGGTGAAGAGCCAATGAATAAAGATAAGATTCGCGAGCAGTTTATTGCTCTAGGAGTTACCCTGATATTGGTATCGATTACCTTATTTTTCTTTATTCGTACCATGTGCCGTAAAATGGAGGCAGATCATGAGGCTCTTTATACTCAGGAGGGTAAAAAAATTCTCTACTCAGATATGGTGCGGGTGGATAAACGCAAGTGGGATACTAAGGGGATTGCTTTAATTTACTACACACAAGGTGGTGAGGAGAAGAAAGCCAAGGTCGACGGAATGGTCTATGGTCAATTTAAAGAGGAAGATGGTGCTCCTGCGGAAAAACTTTTTAGTAAGATCATGGAAAACTTTAAAGGTGAGGTGCTGGAATATGTCAGTATCGATGATGAAGATGATCTACCAGAAGACTCTGTTACAAAGAGCTAGGATATAGATGATCGCAGCTAGAAAGATTATTCATCATTTCTGGGTTGCCAAGACTCCATTGCGGGTCTAGATCTTCTGCAAGTAACACACGTTATTAATCAACCCAATAAACACCTATCAGCATGTCTGACAATATTGAAGCTAAAGTAAAAGATATCATCGTCGAGCAACTCGGCGTAAGCGCCGACCAAGTAAAGCCTGAAGCCAAGTTCATTGAAGATCTTGGAGCTGACTCTCTCGACACCGTTGAGCTTGTCATGGCTTTTGAAGAAGAGTTTGGTATCGAAGTTCCTGACGAAGACGCAGAAAAACTGCAAAGCGTAGGTGATGTAACCAGCTATGTTGAGAAAGCTTCCTAACATGTGTTAGGTCTGTCTTCATTTTTTTAACAGGGCGGACTCCTTAAGAGTCCGTCTTTTTTTATTTATTACAACGCTTTACCATTGCCTCATTCAGCCATTGTAAGAGGCTAGGAGGACACCTCATCGGACCCATGAACCACTCACCAGACAGTATTCAGTATGCCATGGAAACGGCACGGCTTCTCCGTGAACCAGATAGGAGGATAGATACGTTTGGGAGTACGCGATTTAAATTTACGATGTTAAGTGAGCCTATGGATGCGATCGGGCAGGTGCGTGTTAGGCGTGGTGAAATGGAGGCTCAGAAGCCGCAAATTATTCGCCCACAGGATATGGGTGGAGTAGGCCTAGAGGGGTTTGATGAAAAGGCATCAGAATTTCTTGATTTTCTACGTGAGCAGAATCTTGAACCAGTATTTTTCCAATACGGATTTATGTTTAAGCGAGGTAATGTCACTGAGGAATTAGTGCATGAAGAAATCGAAGCTGTACGTGAACGCGTGATGGAGGATGTCCGGATTAGTGGAGATCCGATGTTGGCGGTGATGGAGGGGGTGGATGATGCTTGGGAAATTGCCTTGCTCAAATTTGCCATCGAAATGATTGGGAAATCCTCTGACATCAACACATTTGATTTTAAGCGAAAAGGTTTGCTTTAGAGTAGCGCCAAGGAGATTTTTCACTATTATTCATGCATGCGCACGATGCTCATCATTAAGTCTGTTGCTGCATTGCTCATGGTTGGGGCAATGGGTGGCACAGCTTATCTGATGGATAAGTACACTGGCACGGTAAAAAATATGCCAGGAACTATGATGCAGCTTCAGCGACAAAAAGAAATCGTCCTCAAGCAAAAGGCAGAAGCAGGTGCAAAATCTGACAATGAGCCAGGGGAAAAGGCATTTCAGCGTGCGCGTGAATTACTCGCTATTGAATCGATGGTGGAGGCTGAAGAGAAGCTTAAGTATATTATCAGCTTTTACCCATCTGCAAAGTCTGCTCAAGAGGCTAGGAAGATCCTAGGTGAGATAAATTTGGATAAGTTATTAGACCCTGAGTGGAAAGAGGGTAAAAAGGTCATTACGGTAAAAAGTGGCGATAGTTATTCCGCTATTGTGAGGAAGTATCAAACTAGCATGGATAACCTTACCTATCTGAGTAAGCTAAAAAATACCGATAGTAGGAACCTGCGTCCTGGTCAGAAGCTCACCGTCATGCCACTTGGGAATCGTGCCGTCATTGACCTTCGCAGAAACTACCTCACCATCATGAATGGGGGTGAGTTTGTGAAACAATATGCATTGCAAAAAGTAAATTACCAGCACAGTGGAAAAGCCCAACATCTAGAAGTAAGAAGCATCCGAGGATGGTATCAGGATAGGCTTGTCTCAGTACATTCAGCGAACTACCGTGGTGCCGCTAAGGTGATTCAGCTCAGTGATAAATCACTCGCTATGCGTGCTTTGATAGAGGAAAACGATGAGAATATAGACCGTGGCTTTTACCTTAGCATGGCCGATATGGAAGAGCTCACACTCATTCTTCGTCCAGGTAATGATATCGAAATCAAAAACTAATCTTTCCAACGCAATATTTTATTAAGCCAAGTATGAAACCTCTCGATTTTGAAAAGCCCATCGCCGAACTTGAACACGAGCTCGAAAAACTTAAAAGCAAAGCGCAGACTCAAAATATTGATATGAGTAGCGAGATCTCTGCGATGGAAGGGAAATTGAGTGAAACGAGAAACCGTATTTACGACGACCTCTCTCCATGGCAACGTGTGCAGATCGCACGTCATACCAATCGTCCATTCATGCTCGATTACATCGCCCATGTGTTTGATGATTTCTGTGAACTTCACGGAGATCGACACATCGGAGATGATAATGCGATGCCGGGTGGCTTTGCGACACTGGGTGGGCAGCGCGTGGTGGTGGTAGGGCACCAGAAAGGCCGTGATACCAAGGAGAATTTAAAACGAAACTTTGGTAGTGCACACCCAGAAGGTTATCGTAAGTCACTCCGCCTCATGAAGCTCGCGGAGAAGTTTAATCTCCCCATTGTTGCTCTCATTGATACTCCGGGTGCCTTCCCTGGTATTGGTGCTGAGGAGCGTAATATTGCCGAGGCTATTGGCTTTAATCTTAAGGAAATGATGCTGCTAAAGACTCCCACCGTGGCTGTTGTGCTTGGTGAAGGTGGTTCTGGTGGTGCATTGGGCATTGGTGTTACTGATCGTGTGCTGATGATGGAAAATGCCTACTACTCAGTGATTAGTCCTGAAGGTTGTGCTGCTATTCTCTGGAAGCACCGTAAGCATGCACCTGATGCTGCGGAAGCGATGAAGATCGCAGCACCTGATCTCGGCGCGCTTCATCTCATTGATGAAGTGATCCCTGAACCCAAAGGAGGAGCTCATCACGATCACCGTAAAACTGCTGAAAACCTGCGTGACGCAGTTAGTAATCAGATTAAAAGTCTCCAGCAGCTCAGTATCGATGAGCTTCTTGATCAACGGTATAAGAAGTTTCGCCAATACGGTGAGTGGCAGGGTGAGTAACAATACTTAGTGTCTGAGCTTGTGCCACTCTGAAGTGTCAGGGTGAAGAAGAAGATCAATAGTAGATGACTCTAGTCTAAAATCTACAATAAGGTGTTCGAGTAATACTAGTGAAGCAGTGGCGTCATAGAGAGCGTCATGCCATTTTTTGTTAGGAACGAGTTGATTGATCTTTTTGGTTAGCTGAAGGTGTGTGCATAGATCGCCAAGAGCATGGGAGGGTAGCTCTGGCCATGCTGCGCGCGCGAGGTGTAAGGTGTCTATCCATGGGCCAAAGCCATGTGCTGGGAAGGCGCGTAAGTAGCGTTTCTCTGTTCCATGACCATGGGCGATTACGATGTTATTGCTGAGGCGTTTTTTAACCTCTGGCCACAGTAACATGAGTTGTGGTGCATCTGCTAGGTCGGCACTGCTAATGCCATGGACTTGCTGCGCTGCCCATGTGATCGGGCGATCGGTGTGAATGAAGGAGGTAAAGTGGTCTGCGTGGCCAGCGGTGCGCGTCCAAGTGGCCATGCCGATCTGTACGGGGACATCTGTTTTTCCTCGTTCTGCACCAGCGGACTCGAAGTCAATGGCGGCAAAGGTGCAGTTTGCTATCATTGGTTTATTTTACTGAGGGTTGGCAGCCTCTTTAAGCTGTTGGGCAGTTTCACGGACGAGGGTCAGTGTAGTATCCCAATCGATACATTGATCGGTAATCGATTGACCATAAGTTAACTCCTCCAATGGGCGAGGAAACTTCTGATTTCCAGCAATGAGATTACTTTCTAACATGGCGCCAATAACATGAGGATTACCAGAGGTGCGCTGACGGATGATCTCTTGGAAGACAGCTGGCATTTTTTCCTGCTGTTTACCACAATTTGCATGTGAGGCATCGATCATCACGGCGGGCTGGAGGTTATGTTTTTTGAGGAGAGAGGTGGTTACCGCTACATCATCAGCTCCATAGTTAGGGCCTGAGTCTCCGCCGCGGAGGATAATGTGGCAGTCCGGATTTCCTGAGGTAGTTACAGCGGATGCTACACCTTGCTCACTGACGCCAAGGAACGTCTGCGGCTGGGTGGCGGCCTTGATGGCATTGACGGCCGCGATGAGGTCTCCTGTGGTGGTGTTTTTAAACCCTAAGGGCATGGACAAACCGGAGGCCATCTGGCGGTGGGTCTGGCTCTCAGTTGTGCGTGCACCAATAGCAGACCAGCTGATAAGGTCAGCGATGTACTGGGGAGTAATAGGGTCTAGCAGCTCTGTGGCGGTAGGGAGGCCGAGGTTGATCACTTCACGTAAAAACAAGCGTGCCTGCCTTAGCCCCTCAGGGATATCGTCTGAGCCATCAAGTGCTGGATCCATAATCAGTCCTTTCCAGCCTGTTGTTGTTCGCGGTTTTTCAAAATAGACGCGCATGACAATGTAGACGTGATCTTTGACTTCCTTAGCGAGTTCAGCGAGTTTTTTAGCATACTCGATGCCGGCAGCGGTGTCATGAATAGAACAAGGGCCGCAGATGAGAAGTAAGCGCTGGTCTGAGCCGTTCAGGATATTACGGATGTGCTGGCGTGACTCTGCCATGAATTCTGCTTGTTTCTGAGTGCGCTCAATTTCAGACATGAGTGATGCAGGAGCAGGTAGGGGAGTATTACTGGAGATGTGGAGGTCGGAGACTTTTGCCATGCGCAGAGGCTCAGCTTTGTATTTAGAAGTTTCAAGTTTCAAGTTACGCATGACTCTGATAAATGATGCATATGCGAGAGAGAGCGATAGGGCTACTAAAGGAGCTGACTGAGGCACATGGGGCACCGGGTTTTGAAGATGAAGTGAGGGCAATCTTTGCGGATGAACTGGCGGATACGGGAGAAATCAGTACGGATGGGAATGGCTCAGTCTTCTGTGAGCGAGGTGAGGGACCACGTGTGATGCTCGCTGGTCATATGGATGAGGTGGCATTTCGAGTCCGTAATATTACACCTGATGGGTTTATTCAATTTGTCACTCTGGGGGGCTGGTGGCCTCATACGCTACTTGCTCAGCGTGTTGAGGTTAGGACGCGCGATGGGCGTAAGATTCTTGGGGTGGTATCCTCTAAACCCCCACATTTTCTAGCGGAAGCGGAACGCAATAAGGTGTTAAGCATTGAGCAAATGTTTATCGATGTAGGAGCTACAAGTCAGAGTGATTTGGAGGCGCGATATGGTATTCGCGTGGGCGACCCCATCGTGCCAGCCACGGCATTTTCTGTGATGGAAAATAGTGATATCTTTTTAGCAAAGGCATTCGATAACCGTGTGGGGATGGCGTGCGCTATTCAGGCGTGCCAAACGCTTGCAGCCACGGGTCATCCTAATCGACTGATTTCTTGCGGAACTGTGCAGGAAGAGGTGGGGGTGCGTGGTGCGACGACTGCTGCTGTTTATGCCAAGCCTGACGTGGTGATTGTGTTAGAAGGTGCTCCTGCAGACGATACCCCAGGGTTTAATCGTGGGGAGGCACAGGGGGCTCTGGGGTGTGGTGTGCAAATTAGAATGCAGGATCCCACCGCCATTATGAATCCAGCATTAGTGGATCTCGCGGTGAGTGTAGCTGAGGAAGAGGGAATTCCGTATCAGGTGACTGTCCGTAGTGGAGGTGGAACGGATGCGAGGGCATTCCAGCTCTCGGGGAGTGGTATTCCCGTGATTGTGCTTGGTGTGCCAGCGCGCTATATTCACTCGCATAACTCGATGATTGATATCAATGACTATTTGGCGATGGTGAATCTTGCGATGGCGATGGCGCAGCGACTTGATCAGACGGAGGTCGATAGCCTGACGACCTTTCTTTGAAGGTGATATGTGGATAAAGACGGCTCTTGCATGAGTGAGTGAAATGGTGTGAGTTAGCGCTGTGTTAGCGACTTATATTCACAACATGGATCCGGTGCTCTTGGATGTTGCTGGACCTATCAAACTGCGTTGGTATGGACTAGGCTATCTGCTTGGTTTTGTTTTTGCATACTACTTACTACGCTGGCAGGCACGTAAGAGTCTTTGGGTTTTACCGGAGAATAAGGTATCGGATTTCATCACCTATGCAGCGGTGTTTGGAGTTTTTATCGGCGGGCGGCTGGGCTCTGTGTTGATTTATAATTTTGATGCCTTTCTCAGTGATCCGAGCATGATCTTTAAGGTCTGGGATGGGGGGATGGCGAGTCATGGTGGGATTTTAGGATTGATGATTGTTACTTTTGTCTATGCTAGGAAAAACAATGTGTCGTGGACGGGCGTAGGCGATGGTCTTTGTGTGGTGGCGCCCATTGGGATATTCTTGGTAAGAATCGCAAACTTTATCAATGGTGAGCTATACGGGAGGGCGGTAAATGGAGTCAGCTGGGCGATTAAATTTCCAGCGTCACTTTATACGGACTTAGAAAATGACCCTGTTAAGTTGAGCGAAGCATTTACCTCCTGTCAGGCGGTTGATCCATCGATTGGTGAGCAGCCATACAGCTATTTAGTTGCTCAAGCGCGAGACAATCCAGAGCTCCTTGAGACTCTGGGTGGGTACCTAAAAGCTAGGCACCCGTCTCAGCTTTATGAAGCGTTACTTGAGGGTTTGGTCTTATTTCTCATCCTATTTATGACACGGATCAAATTCCCCAAATTGGCAAACGGAGTCTTAACGGGTATGTTTTTTATTTTCTACGCCGTATTCCGTATTATTGTAGAAGGGTTTAGAGAACCAGATTCTGCGATGATTGGCGTGTTTACCAAGGGGCAGTTTTATTCACTCTTTATGGTGATCGCAGGTTTAGCCTTTCTTGGCTATGCTTACCGAACTAGCAAAAAAGTGGCTTAGAGCTGCTCAAAACTACGTTGCCGATTTTGAAATAAAAGTGTCTCCGTGTAGCCAGCATCTTGGGCATGGCGAATGGCATGGCTGAAGTCACGGGCAACTTCATTAGGATGGTGTGCATCAGATGAGATCACGAGAGGGATTCCGGCGGAGAAGGCCAGATCGAGAAAGTCAAACTCTGGGTATACTTCTTCGCAAGGTTTGTGGAGTCCTGCGGTATTGATTTCAATAGCACAGCCGCTCGCTGCGATCGCATCGATGGTAGGCTCATAGAAACGCCGTAAGTCACCACTTGGTCTGTAGCCAAATTTCTTAATGAGGTCTGGGTGAGCTAGGATATCAAACAGCCCACTTTCTGCCATGGTGGAGTAAGTTTGCCAATATTGCGCCCAGGCATCTTCCACGTCAGTTTCTGCCCATTTTTTGAGCCAAGCTGGGTTATCAAAATCCCAGCCAGACAGGTAGTGAACGGAGCCAATGAGGTAGTCCCAGTTATACTTTTCAGTGAGTGTTACTATCCATTTTTCACAACCAGACAGCCAATCGCACTCCATACCTGCGCGAATAGGGAGATGATCGCCGGCGGCAGCACGGGCGCGTTCTATCCATTCAAAATACTCCGGGAGCTGCTCTGAGCGCATCCGCCAATCGTCAAAAGGCTCTGGTAAAGCTGGCGCATGATCTGATATGCCGTATTCCGTTAGTCCAGCTGTGATGGCGGCATGAACATATTCCTCTGGTGAGCCCTCTGCGTGCATACAGAGGGGGGTATGGGTATGGTAATCAGCTGGCATGATAGAATTAACTTAGACGGTATACATTTCTCGAAAGATCAATGTATACTTTGGGTTTAAAGTAAGCAGAAAAAGGGACACAGCGCGTGGCCATGTCCCTTTTTCAGAAGTGCAATATCTACACTACAAATCCTGAAACTAGGACTTGTAACGAAGACGCTTCTTATGGCGATTAGCCTTCATGCGCTTTCTGCGCTTATGTTTGCTAATTTTCGTCTTACGACGTTTTTTAAGACATCCCATGGTAGTTCGGTGTTAGTTTGGGTTGATCAGCTTGATTACAGCTGGAGATTTGGCGGAAAAAAGTGTGTGTGAGGCTTAGAGCACGATTTTTGAGAGGGGATACTCAATTAATCCTTCAGCTCCAAGAGCTTTTAGATCGGGGATGAGCTCGCGGGCTACAGAGTCTTCAATGATGGTTTCTACGGCTACCCAGTTATCTTCAGCGAGGCGGTTGACGGTGGGGCGGCGGAGAGATGGTAGGGTATCAAGGACAGCTTGCAAAGACTTTTCAGGAAGGTTCATTTTTAATCCTACTTTACCACGTGCTTCAAGAGCAGCTTTGAGCATGAGGACCATGCGATCCATTTTATGGCGTTTCCATTCGTCTTGATAGGCTGTTTTAGAGCCGTAGAAGTGAGGGAAAGAGGTGAGTAGGGTGTCTACGATGCGGAGATTATTGGCTCGGATAGAAGATCCAGTCTCGGTGACATCGACGATGGCATCGACGAGATCCGGTACTTTCACCTCGGTAGCACCCCAGGAGTATTCTACCTCGGCATTGACACCGTGTTTTTTCAGGTAGTTTTCAGTGATTTCTACTCCTTCCGTGGCGATGCGTTTACCCTCTAGATCCTGCACGCTTTGAACAGGTGAGTCTTCTGGCACGACGAGGACCCATTTGGTAGGGCGAACCGTAGCACGAGAGTAGGGGAGCTCGGCGAGATCTACTAAGCTGCTCTCATGAGCCGATGCCCAGTCTAACCCAGTGATACCACAATCGATAAACCCTTGAGAAAGATAACGTCCAATTTCCTGAGCACGGATAAGGTAAATGTCCAAATCCCCATCATCGGAGTCAGGACGCAGCCCGCGGGATGATAGGTGCACGTTGTATCCAGCTTGCTTCAAGAGCTGAATCGTAGGATCTTGAAGTGAGCCTTTTGGGAGTGCGATTTTAAGCGACTGGGACATGGGGCTTGTGTGGTCGACGACGACGACGGGCGGCTTGTTTAACTTCAAAATCAGAGGAATCAACGCGAAATTTCAGATTTCTAGAGAAAATAGGTTTGAAAAGGTGATATTCTCGCGAGTTGTCTCGATTCATGCTTGCCGCCGAGTGCTCTTCTGTGGATTCTCCGCACGTCATGAATCAAGAAATTTTAGCACAAGCCGCCAACGAGGCCCGAGGTCTCGCTATTGATGCCGTTCACGCATGCTCATCTGGTCACCTAGGCCTCCCGCTTGGGTGTGCTGAGATTGGGGCTGTTTTATTTGGGAGTTCACTGAGCTATGATCCTTCAGCGCCCAAGTGGCTGAACCGTGATCGTTTTATTCTCTCCGCAGGGCATGGCTCAATGTTTCTCTATAGCTGGCTGCATATGGCTGGCTATGACCTTTCACTTGAGGAGGTGAAGAATTTCCGTCAGCTTCATAGCATCACTCCTGGTCACCCAGAGTTTGATGAAACTCCAGGAGTAGAGGCTACCACTGGTCCTCTGGGGCAGGGTGTGGCGAATGCAGTAGGATATGCACTTAGTGGTAAGCATGCGGCAGCGAAGTTTAATACCGCTGAACATACTGTTTTTGATAACCATGTGCTGGCTTTGTTAGGTGATGGTTGCTTGCAGGAAGGTGTGGCCAAAGAGGCTATTGCCTTTGCCGGGCACAACCATCTCGATAACCTTATCCTCATTTACGATAGCAATGACGTCACTCTTGATGCCATGGCGGATGTGAGCCAAAGTGAAGATGCGGAACAATACTTTACTTCTCAGTGCTGGGATGCGGTGACCGTTGATGGTCACGATCTGGCTGCTTTAGCCAATGCTCTAACTGAGGCCAAGAATAATGACAACGGTAAGCCTAAGGTGATCATTGCAAAAACAACGATTGGAAAAGGTATCCCAGAAGTTGCAGGAACGGCAAAAGGTCATGGTGAAGGTGGTGCGAACTTTGCTGAATCAGCGCGTAAGGGTTTGGGGCTGCCTGAAGAGACGTTCTTTGTTTCTGAGGCTACCAAGGCATTTTTTGCGGACCGTCAGAAAGAGCTTAACGCGGACTTTAAGGCGTGGAATGATACGTATGATGCCTGGGTATCTGCCAATCCAGAGCTAGCAGCGGAACTCTCAAGTGGTGTTGCCAAAACAGTGCCAAGTGATCTCATCGATCAGATTCCTGAGTTTGCAGAGGATTACAAAAATGCCACCCGTGCTTCTGGTGGTGATGTGATTCAGTCTGTAGCCGCTGCCATGCCATCGCTGATTACAGGTTCTGCAGATCTCTACGGATCTACCAAGAACTACATCAAAGGCGCGGGCGATTTTAGTAAGGATAACTACGCTGGAAGAAATATCTGGTATGGTATCCGTGAGCACGCCATGGGCGCGATCAGTAACGGTATTGCTTATGATGGCCTATTCCGTGCCAGTGCTGCTACTTTTGCTGTATTTGCAGATTATCTGAGACCGTCTATCCGTCTTGCTGCTCTCGCTAAGCTTCCTGTAACCTATATTCTTACGCACGATTCCGTGGGAGTTGGTGAAGACGGTCCTACCCACCAACCAGTGGAAACAGTGAGTGGACTTCGCGTGATTGCAGGGCTTGACGTTTTCCGCCCAGCGGATGCGGAGGAAACTGCTGGTGCCTGGGCTGCCTCCATGCACCGCACTGATGGGCCGAGCGCACTTTTCCTCACACGTCAAACAGTTCCTAACTACACGGAAACTTCCGTGCGAACGCGCCGCGAAGGAGCTTATTTCGGTGGTTATATTCTGAAAAAGGAAACCGCTGAGCTAGAAACCATTCTCATAGCGAGTGGCTCTGAGGTAGAGCATATGATGAATGCTGCCAAGGAGCTTGGTGACGGTGTCCGCGTAGTATCCATGCCTTGTATGGAGAGATTTGATCGTCAGAGTGCTGAGTATAAAGAAAGTGTTCTGCCAGCAGCGTGTCGCCGCCGTGTATCCATTGAAGCTGGTGTCTCTGGACTTTGGTGGAAGTATGTCGGTGATCAAGGGCAAGTCTTAGGAATTGATCGATTTGGTATTTCCGCTCCAGGTAATGTCGTTATGCAAGAGTTGGGAATGACTGCTGAGAATGTTGTTTCTGCTGTGAAGTCACTTGCTTAAGCCTTTGTTTTTTAAAAGCTCACTGTTATAAATATTATGAACATTGCCCTAGGAGCCGATCACGGAGGTGTTGATCTAAAACACGCTATCGTTACCTACTTACAGTCTACAGGTCATACGGTAAAAGACTTTGGAACTACGAGTCCAGATTCCGTAGATTATTCTGATTATGCAGATCAAGTAGCTCGCGGTGTTGCAACTGGTGGCTTTGACCGAGGTATTCTTATCTGCAAGTCAGGTATTGGCATGTGTCTAGCTGCAAACCGTTTTCACAATGTGCGCGGAGTGAATGTTCGTAATGTGGATGAGACCATTACCACACGCGAGCATAACGATGCTAATGTACTCTGCTTAGGTGCCGGGCACCTTGATGCCGATGTTACGATTAAAATGGTAGAGGCTTTTCTCACCACAGAGTTTGCTGGTGGTCGCCACGAGCGCCGCTTGATGAAGGCTTCCGGGAGCCGTTTAGCCATCACTGATCCTGAGTTATTTGATGTGATCGCTAAGGAAACACTGCGCCAGAATCAGAATATTGAACTGATTGCCTCTGAGAACTTCACCAGTGGTGCTGTGATGGAAGCGCAGGGGAGCTTACTGACTAATAAATACGCGGAGGGTTACCCTGGGCGTCGGTGGTATGGTGGTTGTGAACACGTTGATGTAGCAGAGCAGTTAGCTATTGATCGGGTAAAGGAAATTTTTGGCGCAGATCATGCCAACGTGCAGCCGCACTCAGGCTCACAGGCTAATACCGCGGTTTACTTTGCCGTGCTTAAGCCAGGGGATAAAATCCTTACCATGGATCTTGCACATGGAGGTCATCTAACACACGGCCATAAAGCCAACTTCTCAGGGAAATTCTACGAGGTCACTCACTACGGTGTCCGCGAAGAGGATGAGAGAATCGATTACGATGCCCTTGAGAAAGTGGCCGAGGAGCTGAAGCCTAAGCTGATTACCACTGGAGCTAGTGCGTATCCACGTGAGATTGATTTTAAGAGGATGGGGGAGATTGCCAGAAAGGTAGGAGCCTATCTCTTTGTCGATATGGCGCACATTGCGGGTCTGGTGGCCGCTGGAGTACATCCAAATCCTGTGCCACATGCGGATTTTGTAACATCCACCACTCACAAGTCTCTACGTGGACCTCGTGGTGGCATCATTCTGTGCAAAGAGGAGTATGCCAAAAAAATCGATGGCACGGTCTTCCCTGGTATTCAAGGCGGGCCACTGATGCATGTCATTGCCGCTAAAGCCGCGTGTTTTGGTGAGATTCTCAACACTGATTTTAAAGGCTATTCAGAGCAGGTGGTCAAAAATGCTCAAGCCATGGCTGCGCGCCTCGCGGAGCACGGCTACCGGATCGTCTCCGGGGGCACGGATAATCACCTGATGTTAGTAGACCTTCGTCCATCTGGTCTTGATGGCTCTATCGCTCAACATGCGCTTGATGAGTCCGGTATCACAGTGAATAAAAATTCTATCCCCTTTGATACTGCTGGTCCATTCAAGCCAAGCGGTATCCGCATAGGAACTCCCGCTGTTACCACCCGTGGTATGAAAGAAGCGGATGTGGAGCAAGTAGCGGACTTCATTCACGAAGCCCTGCAAAATAATGATCAGGACGAGAAGCTACACGAGCTTCGTGAGCGAGTTTTTGCATTTAACCGGAGCTTTCCGCTGCCGAAGTAAAGTGTTCGTCTACTCCGTTATTGGCTCTTTGATTCTAAACTCCTCCACTGGAACACCACCGATGAGATGTTCATCGATGATTCGTTCCAGTGTGTAGGGGGTGCAGGAATGATACCAGACACCTTCTGGATACACTACGGCGATAGGTCCCTGAGCACACACGCGGAGGCAGTTCGCCTTACTCCGGAATATCTTCCCAGCGGGTTTGATGTGGAGCTCATTGAGTCTATTTTTAAGATAGTTCCATGCCGTGATGCTGTCACCCTTACGGCAGCATTTGTCCTTGGTTTGGTCTGCACATAGAAAAATATGCCGTTCTATTTGATGGGGGACGCCTAAGCTATGCGCCGTCTTTTCTGTCTCTGGATGAATCATGGATGCGAGATGATATGGGTGAGTTTTTTGTTAGCGAGTGCGCACAGGTTTGATGTGTTTGTTGACAAAGCGAATCGCGAGAAAACATTTCTTTTTAATGATGCCTGGTCCGATGAGGATGGACTGTGCATTACCCTTGTGCCAGATATGAGTCATTAAGATATCATGCGTTTTGAAATCCTCAGTGGCCGGGTAGTGAACGGCTTGTGCGGGAGGGTTGTATACTTGCGTAAATAACGTACTTGCTTCCGCCCAGGCTTCCTTGAGTGCCCTGTTGTATTGATCGAGATTAAGCTCATCAGAGCGGAGAGTGATTTCCTTGAGGCCTCCTTCATCATCCCAATCGAAGTAAAGACGGTAGCTGAGACCTGCTAGTTTAGCCTTACACTTAAAAGCACCATTGAGGGCAGTATTTCCAAAAAAATCACCATCAAGCTGTTGTTCCACCATGGTACTAGCTTGTAGTTTCTTGGTGACTTCTGCACGCGTATCACCAAATTCTAAGGTGTCATACACCCCTGCATGACATAGAGAAGCGATGGTAAAATAGAGCGTAGCAAGGATGCGCAACATTGGTTCTAGGCGGTTATAAAATTTTCCCCTTAATGGTATCCGTCACCATTTTGGGATTTGCTTTCCCTTGAGACGCTTTCATGACTTGACCTACGAGGAAGTTGATGAGTTTTTCATTTCCGCCCTGAATTTCCGTCACTTTATCAGGGTTTGCGGTGATGACTTCATCAATGATCGTTTCAATTGCGCTGTTATCAGCAGGCTCAAAGCCCATTGATTTTGCCATTTCTGACGCTTTGACATCAGGCTTCTCCCACAGTGCGGCGAAGACTTCGCGTGCTTGGTTGTTAGAAATCGTTCCTCCCTCTACCAGCTGGACAAGCTCAAGGATATGCCCAGCGGGTAGTGGGCAGTCTGTGATGCTTGTATTGTCTTCATTGAGTTTGGCGAGCAGGCTGTTGGTGATCCAGTTAGCCACTTTTTTCCCTAGTTTAGGATCGCTGGCAGCTTTTTCAAAGTAGTGAGCGAGTTCTTGATCACTGGTAAGAACGCCAGCGTCATAGGCGTTGATGCCAAAGTCTTTTTCAAATCGATCACGCTTCTCATGAGGTAGCTCAGGGACTTGAGGTCGCATTTTTTCTACCAATGCAGCAGTGCGGATGGGGAGTAGATCTGGTTCTGGGAAATAGCGGTAATCATGAGCGTCTTCCTTGGTGCGCATCATCTGAGTTTCACCAAGGTCAGCATCCCAACGGCGGGTTGATTGTATTTGTGCGATACCTGCATCTAACTCCTCTGCTTGTCGCTCTATCTCATAATGTAATGAGTTTCTTACAGCAGAGATGGAGTTAAGATTCTTAAGCTCTATTTTTTCACCCAGTTCCTCTTGCCCATGTGGACGCAGCGAGACGTTGACATCACAGCGCATCTGACCTTTTTCCATATCCGCATCAGAGACGCCTCCGTAGATGAGGATCTGCTGGAGGGACTTCAGGTAGGCGTAGGCTTCTTCTGGGGTGTCAATATCAGGATCTGAAACAATCTCCATGAGGGGAGTGCCAGCGCGGTTAAAATCAATGGTAGAGTTTTTGGCATGGTGGGTGGACTTGGCCACGTCTTCTTCCAAGTGAATCCGTGTTAGTTTAACGGTTTTTCCAGGGTTGGGGATATTTTTTTGCACCTCCTTGGGGTAAGCGAGGTCATAGAGTGGCACGCCTCCACCCATGCAGAGAGGAAGGTCAAACTGCGTGAGCTGATAGTTCTTTGGCATGTCGGGGTAGAAGTAGTTTTTTCTATCCCACTTGGAAATCTCCGGCGTTTTGCAATCGATCATCATCCCTGCGAGGATGGTTTGTTCAATGGCGTGTTTGTTGAGCACCGGCATAGCGCCGGGTAATCCTAGGCAAACAGGGCAGACATTGCTGTTCGGCTCTTCACCAAAACTGGTGGGGCAGGCACAGAACATCTTGCTCTTTGATTTGATCTGGCAGTGGACTTCAAGTCCGATGGTAACAATGTAATCTGAAACAGGCATGGATGTGGAGAGGAATTAAGCGGAATTCACACCAATCATCAACGCTGGAATTAAAAAGGCTCTGACATGCCAGGGCTACCTCATTTTGAAATGCTAGAAAATTAGCCTTGTACAAGTGAACAGATTAGTATACTTGAGCCGCATGGCTCAAAAAAACACTCGATCTAATAAGTTTGCAGGAGGTTTCCCTCCTGCGATTAAAGTCTTTGAAATTCTTACCGATCCAAGAGACGGAAAGGCTAAA
>CALBVY010000023.1 GCA_937969495.1 uncultured Verrucomicrobiales bacterium
CGAACTCTCGTCCCCGATCGACTCTCGTGTCTCTCGCGTGCCCTCCAGAGGAGCGGCGGGGCGGAAACTACTCGAAATCTCACTCAGGTCAATACCTTTCGATACCTTTTTTTACCTTTTTACTCAAGGGGACCTTAACTCACTCATTTCCAATAGTATAATTGTTTCTAAAAATGTTGATTTTTAGTGAATTGCAGGTGGCGGTGAGGCATTTTCATCGTCAGGATTATCTGGCATCCGAATTGACTGCACCATATCTTGTACTTCTTGAGGAGGCGCAGGTGTAATTGCGCTAACAATGAAGGCTGTGGCGAAATTGATCAGCATGCCTACAGCTCCAATACCCTCAGGGGAAATACCGAAAAGGAGTGGTGTTTCTCCATCGTTTAAAAACTGGTAGTAGATGATGTATCCCGCCGTGAAGGCAATGCCACTAATCATACCAAGGATAGCTCCTTGCTTATTGATACGTTTAGAGAAGATGCCCATCAGAAGCGTTGGGAAAAATGACGATGCCGCTAACCCAAAAGCAAAAGCAACAGTTTTAGCAATAAATGCTGATGGTGGATTAATCCCAAACCATGCCGCGATCGCTAAAGCGATAAATGAAGCCGCACGTGCATAATTGACCTCCTCTTTATCACTCAAATCAGGTTTGATGATTTTTTTCATCAAATCGTGTGAAATGGAAGTTGATAACACCAACAGTAGTCCTGCCGCTGTTGAAAGAGCGGCGGCGATACAGCCAGCCATCAGCAGTCCTATAACCCACTTTGGTAGCCCGGCCATATGAGGATTAGCCAACACCATAATATCGGCACCAAACCACAGTTCATTGGCATTGGTTTTGTCTGCCTTGTTAGCCAGAAGTCGTTCACCACTTGCACCCATAAGCTGGTCTTTAGTAGCTTCGGATGAAGGATAAGCTGGTTTTTTCGAGTTCCCTGCAGGGATAAACACGCGATTATTCCCTGCCTCCTCGTGATTGGGCCCATAAAACTGAATCACGCCATCTCCGTTTTTATCGACCCAGGCCATTTGCCCTGTTTGCTCGAAATCCTTAAACCACTCAGGCGCTTTTTTGTAGCTCGTATTATTGAGTTTCTCTACCAAGTTTACTCGTGAAAAGGCTCCAATAGTAGGGGCGGTGAGATAGATAACAGCGATAAAAGCAAGAGTCCAACAAGCAGAAAGCCGGACAGACTTAACATTTTTTACTGTAAAAAATCTTACGATCACATGAGGCAAACCAGCCGTCCCACACATGAGAGCTAATGTGATACAGAACATATTGAGCTTAGTAAGTTTACTCTCTGTGTATTTATCAAATCCGATACTGGTGTTGATATTATTAATTTTTTCCAAAAACGGAACTGGCGTATCTCCAGCCGTATAATCACCGATTAGTCCCAACTGAGGGATGAAATTATTGGTTAAAGCGATGGCGATAAAAATCGCAGGAATTGTGTAAGCAAATGCCATCACACAATATTGAGCTACCTGAGTATAAGTGATCCCCTTCATACCGCCTAGTCCTGCATAGAAAAATACAATGGTAGACCCTATTAAGACGCCTTTCGTTAAGGAAATACCAAATAGCTGAGAGAACACAACGCCCACACCATTCATTTGCCCCATGATGTAGGTCATACAAATAAAGATAGCACACACCACAGCTACGCCTCGTGCTGTTTTAGAATAATAGCGATCACCTACAAAATCAGGAACCGTTGCCTTTCCAAACTTACGTAGAAAAGGCACCATCAGAATGGTTAAAAGCACAAAGCCACCCGTCCAGCCCATGAGAAACTGAGCTCCATCGTAGCCTTTGCTCGCAATGAGACCAGCCATGGAAATAAAAGTAGCTGCGCTCATCCAATCGGCGGCCGTTGCCATGCCGTTAGCGAGGGGGGAAACACCACCACCTGCAGTATAATATTCCTTAGTAGATCCAGCTCGCGACCTAACAGCAATACCTACATAAAGTGCAAATGATATTCCGATAAAAATAAAGTTCCAAGTGTCTTGGTTCATAAACTAGAATGGTGAAAGTTAAATATGGAATTACTTATCTGTTTTAGCACCGAAGCCCTCTTCATTTTCGAGGCGATTCATCATCACCATATAGGTAACGAGAAGTAGCACGAAACAGATGATCGAACCCTGTTGAGCCATCCAAAAACCAAAAGGAGCGTTACCTACTTGAGGAAAATGAGCATCTAGCCAGTCACGAAAGAGAATCCCTGAGCCTAGACTCACAGTGAACCAAATAGCTAAAAGAACACTTACGAGGGTAATATTTTTGCGCCAGTAACGGGCGTGATTTTGTTGGGTATTGGGATTGCTCATAGAAATAATATCCAACTCTTATAAAGGGCTAAAATGGGTATGCAAAGTGAGAATTTAAAAAATGATCTATACCAGCTGAGTTGACAAACGAGGCGTAGCGTGGGATCACTCCGTCATGCAGACTGAAATCATTACTAACCGCGAAGTGGATGCCGTCCAAATACCGAGCGGTGATCCCTTCACCCTACCCGCAGGCACAGCTGTCATTATTACCCAAACACTTGGGGGGTCATACACCGTAGCTACACAATCAGGGCTAGCACGTATTTCATCAGAAGATGCCGATGCCTTAGGTATTGACCCCAATGAAAAAGCCACTACTGGAGGTGATAGCCTACCTAGTGATGCCAGCCAAGAAGATCAAGTCTGGCACCAGCTCAAGCAAGTGTTTGACCCTGAAATCCCCGTCGACATTGTCAATCTGGGGCTTGTGTATGACTGTAGCATCGATGAAGCTGAAGGAAAAACTGCAGCCAATATCAAAATGACTTTAACTGCTCCCGGATGCGGTATGGGTCCGGTAATTGCAGCTGATGCTCAAGCTCGCGTGATGACTGTAGATGGTATCGATGAAGCCAATGTCGATCTCGTGTGGGATCCACCATGGAATCAAGACATGATTTCCGAAGAAGGCCGGATGAAGTTAGGCATGGTCTAACTTCCACCCTAAAAATAACGTTAATCTAAAAAAATCATTCATCGATGGGTAGCAGCAGCTGCGCCACTGGAGCAAATGTGATGCGGTGAATAGGACACGGCCCATACTTCCTAAGTGCCTCCATATGCTGCCGAGTCCCATACCCTTTATGTTTCTCAAATCCATATTCAGGATAACTCTGAGCAAGTTGGATCATTAATCTATCACGTCTAACTTTAGCGATGATACTGGCAGCTGCAATGGAAAGACTTTTTCCGTCTCCTTTGACAATACCCGCGGATGCAACAGGAAAACCCGGCACAGCCAGTCCATCAATGAGGCAAAAATCTGGAGCTTTGCTAAGCGCCTTCACGGCCTTTCCCATGGCCGCATGGGTGGCCTTGAGAATATTAAGCTCAGCGATCTCATCCGTTTCAGAATAAGCATGTGCCCAGATAATATCATCACGAGATGTTAACTCATCATAAAGAAGCTCCCTGCGCTTCTCAGTGAGCTTTTTAGAATCGTCTAACAACTGGTGCGAGAATCCTTTTGGTAAGATTACTGCTGCCGCAGAAACTGGGCCAGCTAGGGGTCCCCGCCCCGCTTCGTCGATCCCAGCCACCAGCGGATATCCAGCGTCTATTTTTGCACGTTCATATGTAAGGTCTGGCATAAAAACTTCACTACCACCCCACTGGTGTTACAGAGCGTGGAACAGCTGTATTGGTTACTCCTAATAGCATGGTAATATAAGTACTGCCACCCGCTCCCCTACTAACACCGATGCCGGTATGACTCCATGACTGCAGCAGTGTGCGGCGATGCTCTGGACTACTCATCCATGCGACACTAGCCTCTGACGCAGTATTTTCTGACGAGGTAGCCGTCGCAAGCTCAGTTACATTTTCCACATTAAAACGTAATTTGGCATAATACGCGCGATTATTGGAACCAAAAGTACTGGCCTTACCATTCTTAGCATTTTTACTGAGATAATTCGCCTGTTTTTGCGCCAGCTCATTGAGACCACGGTGACCACGCAGCGCCTTTTTCCCTACTTTAACACGTTCCGCATTCAATAAACTAAAGATACGCTCGCCTACGGCACGCTCACTGGCTGTAGCTTTCGAGACAGAACGATCCGTTACAGACTCATGAGAACATGATATTAACAACGAAAAAAACAAACAAGGTATTGGGATCAACTTCAAAAAATTCACATCTCTTAAATAACTAACACGGATCACTCTGTCCACCATTTTTCTAGTCATATCGTTTTCAGAGGTATGAATTACAGGCATTCTGCTTGGCAAACGAAATAGAGGCATCTAGTTTCCCACCATGCGCATGAATGCTTCTCTCTCCTTTTCTATTTTTCAAATTAACACACTAGCCAGCATCTCCCTTGGAGCCGTCATGCTAGCTTCCTGTGGTTCTAGTGAAAGTGACATTCCTCTCGTCAACAGCTCTGGAGGAAACTCTCTATCTAAAACCTCCACAGCGGCTAACAGCTTACTAGCTCAAGGGCGAGCCTATCAAAGCGCAGGTAACACCCGCAAAGCGCTTTCTACCTATCATGCCATCAACTCCAAATACCCCAATACAGTTTCCTCTGGAGAAGCCAGCTTCGCCAAAGCACAAATCTTAGATAAGCAGAACGAGACCTTTAAGGCATTTGAGGCTTATCAAGAACTCATTGCCACCCATCAGGCCAGTCCTCACTACGGCACTGCCATCAAACGGCAGGAAACTCTTGCCCATGCAGCAGCAGATGGCGTCATTAAAAATAACTTTTTAGGGATGAAAACAAGGATCGGACCTGAGAAAATCGAAAAAATGCTCAGTCAAGTTCGTGACAATGCCCCACAGGCACCCAGTGCTGCCAAAGCTCAGTATACCATTGGCAGAGTGTGGCAACAAGAAGGCTATGCCAGTAAAGCACTAGCCGCTTATAAAAAAGTAGACCTTAATTATGGTGCTACCAAATACGCGCCAGAAGCCCTCTACCAAACTGGTGAGATCCTCGTTATCAAGGCGGAACGAGGCAATCAGAACAAAGCCAACGTCAATCGTGCTCGTAATATTTACCAAGATCTTACACAGCGATATCCTAGTCACAAGAGAACTGCCGATGCACGTAAACGCCTTGCCATGCTAGGAGGGCAGGATATTCAACGCAGTTACGATGTTGCTGAATTCTATCGCAACAAAGGACAAACCCAATCAGCACTTTTCTACTACCGAGAAGTGCTACGCAAAACCAAAAATGGAGCTCTTCATAACCAAGCAAAACAACGCATCGCTGAGCTTGGTGGTCAATAAAGCCATTTCTTCACTGTATTTCACCCAGAGATCATCCACGTGAAACTTCTCGCCATTATTCTCATCCCCCTCGTGCTAGTTTCTTGTGCTGGGTATCAAATGGGTGGTTCCAAACCTAGCCACCTAGAGCATGTAAAGACAATCACGGTGCCATTGTTTAAAAATGACACCCTCCTCATCCGAGCAGACTCACATGCTACTAATAGCGCTGTTGACGCACTCACACGCGATGGCACCTATCGTGTAGCCACAGCATCCACCGCAGATGCCGTTCTAGAAGGCCGTATCTCCGAAGTCGACTACAGTCAGGTGAGCTCCAGCCGAACAGACACCCTCAGCTCTGAGGAACTTAGTATGCAAATCACCATTGCCTGGATTCTCAGGGACGCCAAGAATCCAAAGCTTATCCTTCAGAAAGGTCTATCACACGGCTCTACACGCTTTTTTGCCCGAGGTAATCTTCATGTAGCACGTACGAACGCATTACCGGATGCACTTCGCCGTGCTACGGAATCGATGACCACACAGCTGGCTGACGGATTCTAATTTTTTTTGTTCGCTCAGCCCATCTTACTCCCGTGTTTACCTTCGTCCCCACCCCTATCGGCAACCGTGGCGACATCACCTTGCGGGCACTTGAGGTACTTAAGGACGCCGACGTCATTGCCTGTGAAGACACTCGGCACTCACGCCCTCTACTGAAGCACTTTGAAATCGATAAACCCCTGATTTCACTACACGATCATAACGAAGCACGCCGACTTCCAGAACTTATCGAAAAAGCACAAGCAGGATCAAGCATCGCAGTAATATCAGATGCGGGTATGCCACTCATTTCAGATCCAGGCTACCGTCTCATCCAGGCATGTATCGCCGAAAATGTCGATTACACCATACTCCCTGGCCCTTCCGCCGTGCTTACAGCTCTTGCAGGCTCAGGATTCCCCTGCCACGCATTTAGCTTTGATGGCTTTCTACCAGTTAAAAAAGGCAAACGCCGCAAAGCGCTAGAGGCCGCTATCGCCTTAGAAAAAACCGCTATTTTCTTCGAGTCTCCACACCGCCTTCTATCAACACTGGAAATACTAACAGATATTAACTCCGTATTACCCGTCTGCGTCGCCCGTGAGCTTAGTAAGAAATTCGAGACCTATCACCGAGACAGCTCCGCTGCACTCTGGAAGTATTTTCAACAGCATCCACCCAAAGGCGAAATCGTTTTACTATTAGACGGAAGCAAGACTCACTAAGAGCACAGCTACTCCCCCTGCACCACAAGGCTAATCTTACGCGTATGTGGCGCGCGGCGATGCTCAAACAGAAAAATCCCCTGCCAAGTGCCCAGCGTCATCCCCCCACGGAGCACAGGAATCACCTCACTACTACGCGTGAGCGCCATCCGGATATGTGAGGGCATATCATCTGGCCCCTCGTAGGTGTGGATGAAGTAAGGCGTATCCTCTGGTACCAAATGGTCAAAAAAGGCCTCCAAATCCGTACGCGCGCTAGGATCTGCATTTTCCATAATCACCAGACTAGCAGAGGTATGCTGCACAAAAATAGTCACCGTCCCAGTAGCCACACCAGCAGAGGCCACCAGCCGCTTCACTTCATCGGTAATTTCGTAAGTCCCCTTACCGCTCGTGGACAGTGTAAACTCAGCGGAGTACACAGACATGATTAATCAATGGTAATGTCCTCTGCTATCCAGTCTGATGTGGGAAACTTCATATCAAGCCCCTTGAGGGTATCAATCATGATCCGCGCAACCACCAGATTCCTATACCATTTTCTATCCGAAGGGATGATATACCACGGTGAGTGCTCTGTACTAGTCCGCTCAATAAGATCTTCATACACCTCCATAAAGTCATCCCAGCGGGCACGATCTTTAAGATCATCAGGATTAAATTTCCAATGCTTTGCTGGGTTATCGAGACGCGCCTGAAGCCGATCTTTTTGCTCATCTTTCGAGATGTTCAGGAAAAGCTTAACAATCGTAGTACCTTCCTCCGCCAGCATCCGCTCGAAATCAATAATATGCTGATAGCGAGGTTTCCACACCTCCTTAGGGTAGATATTCTTCACCCTCACCGCGATGATATCCTCATAGTGGCTACGGTTGAATACGACAATCTGCCCATTGCGCGGCACCTTATTATGAACGCGCCATAGGAAATCATGAGCCAGCTCGTCCTCGGATGGCTTTTTAAACGGCTCCACATGGATACCCTGAGGATCTACTTTGGAAAATACACTTTTCACAGTGCCATCTTTACCACCAGTATCCATGGCTTGAATCACCACTAGCACTCGGTGTTTACTCTCTGCATAGAGTTGATTCTGTAGTTGCTTCAGCTCATCACGGAGCTGATTAAGATATGGGACATGATCCTCCTTCTCACCATGTTTAAAGAGGGATTTATCATTGGTATCATGATCAGAGAGCTTAAGTTTCTTCCCTGGAGTAATGTGGTATTTTTCTATCGATCCTTGCACAGGCATAATCAGATTCTCTCAGAGCATCCGTTACCATGGCAAGGGAGAAAGCATATACTTTGAGTCATGCACCAAAAACCCCTTACTCCTGCGCTTCTGGCGCGCACTCATATCTGGGTGCACGCACTTGAAATACTCCAAGTTATTCACAATCATTATTGCCATTTAGCAAGAAATTCCTGCCTCCAAACGGCGTATCAAAAACCCCAATGTGAATAACTCAAATAGACCATGGAAGCACAACTTAAACAAAGCATTCGGGCAATTGTGAATAACGTAAAATAACTAACTCTCAGTAAGCACTCCATAAATCTTACGTCCAAAGGAACCACAATTCATTCTATTAATGTAAAATAGTAAAAATTAACTCAAATTACTTACAATGAATATAATATGATTATATTTACATTAAAAAATTAATCAATAAAATCCCACACCGCTAGGAAGAATACAGCATGATCAGGATTGTTAATAACAATCGAACCATTGTGAATATCTCCCCTTTTCAGTGTTAATAACTCTTCATGGGTAAGCTTATTTTTACGCAAAATACGGAATCTACCCACCCTGCCAGAGACAGCTGGCGTAGGAAGTTTTCTATGCAACTCTAGAGCCACTCTCCCCATCGTCATCCGGACATTCAACTCCACGATGTGACGCAAGCCATAACCACCATCGGCAGTGCGAAACACCATGGCATCCACACCCACTGCCCCACGATACCCCGGCAGAATCTCCGGTAAGACCTCAGGGAGTCTTTGCCGATAAAATGACATCACTTCCTTCTCACGGAATAGAAATTCGCGGAGATCCGCATCGAGATCACACCCCCACTTGGACTGTACAATAGTTCCAAGAAATCTCCCCGCAGCGTCATTTTCCATACGCGTCATACCCATCCACTTGGCAGTGGACTCACCAGTCTCCATATCTTCTCCTATTTCATAAAGTGAAGAGAAATCCACCACACGCTCCAGCCATGGCTCCACCATCACGCCGCCGTGATTTTGAATCGTTTTCTCTAGCCACGGCATCACTTCATCCACGGACACCCCCCGCTTCACCTTCCGGTGCCCACGCCCCGCACAAGCAAACGCCGCCTTGAGCAAGACGTCACCTACTTTCAATCTCTCTATTAACTCCATCACCGCAACATCAAGATCCTTGCAAAACACCCCCACCCCCTCCGAGAGATCCAGCTGACTCTCTAGCCGGCTTCCTATTTCCTTACTGAAATATCCAGCCGGCACATTCCCACACCAGCTCCAGAGCGATGCACTCGAAACGTGTTGAGCAAATGGCTCCAGCTTTTTAGCAGCATCAGGTGACCACGCCCAAGGCCGTAGACCACCTAATTTCCTCCCTTCCAAAGCCGCCTCTGCCTCACCACCCTCAGCGGAAAAAATCTCAGGCAGATCTAAGCCCGCATTTTTCAAATAAGCCAGATGCTCATTACCTGGCGGCTTACGCAGCAGCGCGATGTCTTCCTTTTTCGACCATGCTAAGATTAGCATTTCCAGATCCTCAGTCAGTGCCAGCTCAGATTTATTTGCCACGTGATGATGCCCTGAAGGCATCGCATGAGACTCAGCACTAGGGTTAAACCAATGCAACACTGGCGTCCTCCCTCGTGATTGCTCACAGACTTCTAAATGATTAATAAAATCCTCATCTAACCCAGCAAGCCGACGCCCCTCAGCATTAAAAGGAGCAATCCCCTTCGCCTTCGCTGGAGCAAGCGGAAAACTCAGCGAACTCCTGTATGCTTGCCAATCAGTCTCCCCCTCGGCCTTCCATTTTCTAAACCACTTCACCCCATGACCAACATGACCAATCTCATCCTGATAGATTTTCTCCAACACCGCAGCCGTGGCGTTATCACCCACTTGACGGAATAACACAGCGTAGTGTTTAGAAAAATCCAGATTCGCTTGCTCAAAGGTAAGATTAAGCCGCGTTACAAAGTCCATCGGCGTTTCCATAGGCGCGATGAGTTTCCAAAAATAATCATTCACCGGAAGCTCGCCAAAGTGAATCCCGCAGTCACGCATCCGCCGCAGATACATCAGGGTATGCATCTGCTCCTCACGCATCGCTTCATAGACCCCCACCCGATACTCCCTAGGCGCATCTGGAAACTTCAGTAACACCAAAGCCATTAGCTCTGCCGCTAGAAGCTCGTGATTCGCAAGAAAATGAAGCATACGCCCCCGCTCCCCATCATCATCCAGTCGATTCACCCCTGGAAAATCAGCCTTAACTCCCTTAGCTACCATACGCAGTTCATCTGGCCTACTAGGTGCATCTGGCAGCCGAATACTTAACCTTGGCGCATCATCAGACACCACTTCAGGCGCAAGACTCAGCTTTTCTTCCAATGTAGAAGAAAATAACAACCGCTCCGCCGCCTCACGCATCTGCATAACTCCGAAATAAGATTCAAAACCAAAGAAGCAAGGGAAATACAGATGCTTTTACCACTTTAGCAAAGATGGCAACGATACAAAATACACCTCTACTCCCCGAGCATTTTATTTTTCCGGTCACCCACTAACTCATAACTACATGAAACAGAATGACTCAAATCACTCCCATCGATTTACCTTATTTTTTCATTGTTAGGATAGAATTTTTGTGTTTCATAGAGGCGATTATATATTTCCAATACCTAACACAATAAACCAAACAAAATTTGAAAAATAATCACTTTTTAGAGTTCCCTATCATCTATTTTTAAATCTAAACTGTTATTTAACACATAAAAATTCTGTCCTGAAATTCGTATTACTCAGCAGCAGCATTTTTCAACTTATAGTTAGACTTTATATGCCACAGCGACAGCCAGAATCCATTGTATGACATTATTGTTTGATAAATTATTTCTCATAAAAAACAACGCCAACTTAGAATAACATAATGAGCCAACCCAATACTTCAACGCCTCTCCCATCAAATAAAAAAACCTCAAAGACTATCAGTGAAAGTGACACAGAAAAATCTCCTCCTTTGGTTCAGGACGAAGCACTTACTGCCTTACCTGGAACAGAAAAATACAGAACCCTCGTTTTATCCGGCTCTCTCTTCATTATCTTCCAGCTCATTGCGCTACTGATCATTTTCTTCGCAGCCCAATCATACGATCAGGATGCGAGGGAAGTGAATGCCGCTGGACGTCAGCGAATGCTTAGTCAGCGCCTCGCCAAATCACTCTATCAACTCCAATCACCCAACTTAACCGCTGAACAAAAAGTAACCACTATCCAAGAAGCCAAGCTATCACACCAGGTGTTTGACGAAACCCTCAGAGCATTCATAAACGGAGGAACGACCACGGGCTTTGACTGGAAATCTCAAATTGAATTACGGAAATTCAATATGAAGGGCAAACAATCTATTCTCAATGATGCCTCAAATCTTTGGAAAGATTACAGTGATATGGTCCTAGCTGTCCTCAATGACCCAAACATTGAAACTAATAACCCTGAACTTTTTGATCAAACCATCGCATTAGCCCAGGAACGCAACCTCAAGCTTCTTGGACTTATGAACACCCTTACCGTATCACTTCAGGAGCAGGCAGAATCACGTGGTAAAACCCTTCAAATCAGCCAAACCATCCTCCTCCTTGCAGTCATTGCCAACTTTCTTTTCCTCGCTCTATTTGTGGTTAAAAAACTTAAAATGGGTGATGCTCGAACTAGACAGTTCGCCCTGTCACTCGGTTCCAAAAACTCCGAACTTGCGTCAACCAACAAAGAATTGGGAACCATGCAAACAACACTAAGTGACTCACACAAAGAACTTCAAGGCACTTACAAAGAACTTAAAGAAGCAAGCGCGAAATCAGAGCAACGCGCTCAAGAACTTGCCATACTATCTGAGGATCTCTCGCGAGTACAGCAGGAATCAACCACCATTTTTGACTCCGTTAGCCACGGCCTCTGCCTAATCGGTAGTGATTGGAAAATAGGAAATCAGGTGAGCTCCGCGATGTATTCCATTTTTGAAACAGACACACTTACCGGGCGTTCATTTCTTGAGCTCATGCGCCCCCACATCACAGAGAAAGACGTCACCACGCTCAAAAGCTTCTTAGACCTCCTCTTCCAGCCTAAAACAAGTAGTAAACAACTCGATAAATTTAACCCTCTCAAGAGTATCGAAGTCACACTAAATTGGGACGGGCAGTCTTTTGTTAGTAAGCATCTCGGCTTTGACTTCAAACGCATTAAAAGCGGAGATAAAATTGTTTCCGTGCTCGTCACCGTAATGGACGTAACCGAAAAGGTCGCTCTGGAAAACGAACTCAAACGCTCAGCAGAAGGCAAAGAGAGACAAGCTGAACTCGTTCTTGAAATCACTCAATCAGACCGTAAAGAACTGGATCTCTTTCTTGCTAAAACAGAAAAAGAACTTGATCAAATTAATGAAATTCTGCGCAACGCAGGAATTAGCTCAGATGGCAAAAATTACTTGGAGAACCCTCAAGAAATCCTCGAACAAGTTTTCCGGAAAATACATAACATCAAAGGCAATAGCTCTCTGCTCAACCTCACATCCATGGTAGAAAGTTGCACCAAGGTGGAAACAGAGCTCACACAGCTCCGCTCGAATAAGAAAATAACAGGTGACCGCTTCCTGTCTTCTTTAGTAGAGCTCGCCTACATGAGAGAGCTTCTCTGTGAGTATGAAGACCTCATTCACTCTCTCCTCAAAAACTTTGAAGGAGGAAAAGCTGCTACACGTAATCAAGCAGCCGCTGCTCAATCACCATGGGGTGATCTCCAGACCCTCGTAACTAAGGTCGCTGAAACTGAAAAGAAAAAGGTTAATCTTAACCTCCTCACACTGAATACCAGCTTACTCAACACTGAACAACATGACGCCATCAAAGATGTTCTCATTCAGCTTACACGTAACTCCGTAGTCCACGGCATCGAAACCCCAGACACAAGAAAGCGTAATGGCAAATGGGAAGAAGGTAATATCCAGATCGACTCCAGCTTACTCAGCGCACAAGAAAGCCCACTACAGACATCTACCTTACAAATCAATTTCCGCGATGATGGCCAAGGCCTTGATCCAGATACCATTGCCCAACGTGCCATTGAGATGGGGCTTATTTCACCTCAGGAAATCATGAGCTTCAATGACTCACAAAAGGTATCCCTCATTTTCAAACCTGGCTACTCCTCCACAGACATCGCCACCGAACACTCAGGAAGAGGTTCCGGTATGGATATCGTTCGCGATAAAATCGTCAAATCCCTAGGAGGGAAAATAAGGCTACGCTATGAAACAGGTAAACTCTTTGAACTCAAAATCATGGTCCCAGTTTCCCCTGTATAACTATCCGCCATCCGTCGCCCTATAACCGTAACACAAATTCATAACATCCAAACTGATGAAACTACTCATTGTTGATGACTCCGCCTTAGTCAGAAGATCAATAGAAAACGTCTACCGAGGTGCTAAGTTTACTGATATACGCACAGCCTCTGACGGACTACTCGCAGTCACGCTCTACAAAGAGTTTGCACCCGATGTAGTCACCCTAGACATCACCATGCCCTACATGGATGGTCTAGCCGCTTTATCTGAAATGCTAGAATTTAATAACCAGAGCCAGATTCTTATTATCTCCGCTCTAGCAGACCATCACACAGCTATCGAAGCGCTCAAACGTGGCGCCACTCAATTTATTTGTAAACCCTTCACCGATGAGGATCTTAAAGAAGCACTTGAAGACCTTATTTTAAGCCGTCCAAGCTCGGATAATCAGACACAGGATAAAGAACAGAACGGCACCAATGAACGCAGTGCTAATAAACAACTGCTCGAAAAAACACGTATCGCCTCAAGTAAAGTAAAAGAAAAAATGACAACATCGCACACTGTTCACCCCGCTCCCGAGGACTACCCCTCTGGATATGTAGCACCACCTTCCATCGGACAGGTCAACGGCACTCCCATGAGCCAGCCTCAGCCTATTCACCCCCCAAAAGGTCACCCTTCTTCCAGCATAATTTCATAACTATCAGTCATAATGAACGAACGTAGAATTGACGAAGATATGGTCCGATATTTCATCTGGGCTGTCGCTAATTATTTTTCAATCACCACATCGATTGATTCAGAAGCTGGGACTCCCTACCTGGTTGATAAACTCCAATACCTTGATTACACAGGGGTTATCGGCGTATCGGGTAATCAAAAAGGAGCCGTTTATGTCACCTTAGACACTGATCTCGTAGAATACCTTCTCGATGTTTATTACCCCAATTTAAAATACGCTAATGAAGCAGATCGAGAAATCATCCGCGCTGACTTAACAGGTGAAATAACAAACACCATCGCAGGAAACGTACGTAACTTCCTCGGTGAAGGTTTTCTTATTTCTGTCCCTGTTGTCTTTCGCAGCCCTGGTGAAACTATGCATTTACAAAGAGGCATCCCTGGCATCGCCTTCCCCATATCGTGGAATAACTTTAACTGTGTGTTAGTAGTTGCCTTAGAAACATCCTCACAGGAAGACAATTAATCCCTCATCGTCTATATATCGTATTCAACACTCAATTTATGGAACCACCACACACATTATTTCAATTACCTATTGAAGATCTCCTATTCAAAATCAATCCATCAAAAGCAGCGCAGTTTCATTTGATGCCCATCCATTGGCAATTATACTCAGACCTACTTAACTGCTCTGACGATGCCAACATCTTTTGTGGTAGTAACGTTCCAGAGACTTCAAAGGAAATTTTCAATGAGCTACTCACAAGAGAAATCATCACACAGCACCCCATCAGCTACGATCAATGGTCGCAAAATTTCGCACCATCCCAAAAACCTCTGCAAATAATACCTTTAGAAGCTGATGATCAACCTGATCCAGAAGCAAACGCAACAAGTTCATACGACTTCGTCACACAGTTAGAAGCCGATATTACTCCAGTAGTTACATCTGCAAATAGCTCCACAGAAATCGATCTCGACTTTCTCGATGCCTGACTTAACAGGTTACCTCACCGGCACTATTGAGGACTAACATCTAATTGCTCACGAGGCCCTTGATTAAAGAACCTCGCTGCAAGCATATCCATCAGTGACTCCATCCTACGAGTAAGAGTCTCTACCTTCCAGAGCCTAAGACTCTCCTTGTTTGGGATCACCATTTCAAAATATACCAATGCCCCCCTTCCGCCTTCTTTTTGTTTGCGCTAAAAATCAATGGCGTAGCCCAACCGCAGCAGCCATCTATCAAAATGATTCACGGCTTTCCGTGCAGTCAGCAGGGCTCAGCCAGCAAAGTCCTTCTGTCATCTCGGCAAAGCTCCTCGGGTGGGCAGATTTGGTATTGGTCATGGAACACGAACACACCGCTAGAATCCGTGATCGCTTTCGAGCTAAACTTGATTTACCCGATATCATCTCGTTAGAAATCCCAGATAATTTCATCTTTATGGACGCAGAGCTAGTTCGCATACTCAAACCCGCCGTCGAAGACATCTTGGAGAACTATTTGTAAATTTAAACTCTACTCCTTGCCTTTTGTTCATATGCTCCACCTTCTTTTTAAGAAAATGATGAATAAAATCGTACCCAAAGTATTTATCTCCTGCTACCTTGCTAGTCTAATCGCTGTAGCTCCTAATGTGTGTGCTCAGCCGGTGACAATATCTGACCAGAAACCAAAACCAGCTAAAAAGAACAATGGCTATCACCCCTCCGTGCCAACACCTACCATGACGAAGGTAAGATATGGAGAGCACAGACGGCATATTCTTGATTTTTGGCAAGCGCCTTCAGATAAACCTACACCTCTTGTTTTAGTCATCCACGGCGGAGGCTGGAAAGTAGGAAGTAAAGAAAGGCTTCACCGCTTTGTTGATGCCAATGCTTTGCTTGATGCTGGCATTTCGGTAATCGCTATCAACTACCGATTAACCGGACACGCAAAAGGCATCATTCCAAAACTGAAGCCTGCACTAGAAGATGCTGCTCGAGCACTCCAATTCATCCGCAGTAAAGCCAAGGAATGGAATATCGATAAAACACGTATTGGAGCAGCTGGCGGCTCTGCTGGTGGCTGCTCAAGTCTCTGGCTAGCGTACCATGACGATCTCGCGGATCCTAAAAGCAAAGATCCAGTAGCACGTGAATCTACCCGTCTTTTCTGTGCCGCTGTCAATAGCGCACAGACCTCTCTAGATCCTCAACAGATGAGAGATTGGATTCCCAATATCAAATATGGCCCTGGCTTTTTTGGAAAAAAAGATTTCACCGAGTTCCTCGCTGACCGCGAAAGTCTTCTCCCGTGGATTACTAAGTATTCACCCTATGCGCTGGTAAGTAAGGATGATCCACCCGTTTATCTGAATTATAAGGCGGCGCCATCCATCGGTAAAAAACAAAAAGATCCCACACACAGCGCCAACTTCGGCGTCAAACTCCAAGAGCACTGTCATCAATACGGACTAGAATGTCATTTAGTCTACCCTAAAGCAAAAAATGTAACATATGCAACGAGCACCGATTACCTCATTGCTAAACTCAAAGCGCAGGAATAGTCGCTCTTTTTTAAATTCAGGTATTGATCTAAACGCTTAGGACAACAGCATTAGCCGCAGCGTAGTGCTGAGCATGAGTAAGGCTGATTTTAATTTGAGCAATGTGATTCGCTTTAGCAAACTCCTCACCATTACCTGTTAGAAAAACTTCCGGCTCGCCACTCTCGCGGCGCCGTATCTCCATATCAAGCCATGCGAGATCTTGCCCGATACCAGTACCCAGCGCTTTAGCAACCGCTTCTTTCGCGGCAAATCTAGCTGCATAGTGAATCTCTGGACGCTTTTGTTTTTCACAATAATCTCGTTCAGCTTGAGTAAAGACACGGTTAGCAAAACGCTCGCCAAACTCGTCCATCGAGGAAGCAATCCGCTCCACCTCAACAACATCGATCCCTATTCCAAAAATATTCATACCCCCGTGTATCCCTCCATCGCTGCCCGCATTTCTTGCACTGCGGCAGTTAGACCAATACGCACCGATCGAGCAATCAGTGTATGGCCAATATTTAACTCGGCCAAATGTGGCACAGTAAGAAGCTCTGGAAGGTTTTGTAAATTGATACCGTGTCCAGCATTGACCTGAAGTTTCAGCCCATTCCCCAATAATGCAGCAGCGTGCAACCGCGCCGTTTCCACCTCACGTTCAGCCCCAAAGGCGTTGGCAAAGCACCCCGTGTGTAGCTCAATCATATCCGCTTGGATACGAGCAGAGGCCTCCACCTGATTTTCATCTGGATCAATAAACATACTCACCTTGATCCCAGCATCCTGAAGGATGGATACAGTTGGCTGAAGAGAGTTAAAGAGACCGTCTACATCCAGCCCTCCCTCCGTGGTCACTTCTTCCCGCGTCTCCGGCACCAAACACACAAAGTCTGGCTTAAGCTTTAATGCTATAGCAACCATCTCGTGAGTATTACCCATTTCAAAGTTCAGAGGCAAAGCGATCTGCTCACGAATCTCATACGCATCTGGCTCTTGCATGTGGCGGCGATCTCCTCGCACGTGAATGGTAATCGAGTCCGCACCACCTGCGAGCGCATCCTCAGCAGCCGCTAGCGGACTAGGCTCTGCATTGGGAGAGTCCAGCATATCTGCGTAACGCGCCTGACGCAGAGTGGCAATGTGATCGATATTAACACCTAGAAGTAAGCTCATAAAATCTTGATTGGGGTAACTGCGTCTGATTGTCGTTCCTCATCCGCTTTTTCCAAGCATGGATTAGAGAAAAGCGCATGATGGACAAATCCCATTGCAATTTTGCAGCTACGAGAGTTAGTTAGCACTATGAAATTGTTGCCACGCGCTGTCGTTGTCCTGTTTGCCTTCACTTCAGGTATTTCCCCTATCACTGCTGATGAGCATGACCCTAAGATGGACAAACGCCCTTCCGTGCCTGATGACCTGATCGATGATCCCCATGTCCGAGAGGAACTAGGTGTTAATCAGTTCACCGCTCCTTCGATTAAACGTATCTTTGATGATTTAGATCAACTCGCCCCTCTCCCTGCTGATGAACTCGTGCGCGAGGTTCCTAAGCGTATGCCTCTGGATCGCACCGATCTAGCACTGGAAATTGGCTTTCTCATCGCCGATGGCTTTATGGCCGTGCAAGGTGGGCATATGGTAAAAATAGAAATCCTTGCGAAGGATTTACAGCGCTACGGTAGAGCACTAGGTGCTGGTGACAGAGTGAACCGCCACGCCGCGAGCCTGCTGGAGAACGCTAAAAACAATCAAATCAACGCTCTCAAAGAAGAACTCACCGCCACACAGAGAGATGTGGAGACAGACTTAATCCATCTACGCGATGTCGACCTCGCCCACCTCATCTCTCTAGGAGGCTGGCTCCGTGCCCTGGAAGTAAGCGCCCATGCCGTAGACCAAAAATTCACCGAGGAACGCGCACGCAAACTCTACCGTGCCGATATCGCCGACTACTATGAGGGTATTATCGGCTCACTTGACCCCCGTATCTCAGAGCGTGAAGACCTCAAGGAAATGCAAAAACTCCTCGCTGAAGTGCGCGACATGATGTTACTCAAGGAAGACACACAACCTGATAGAAAAACCGTTAAATCTATTGCCACCGCGTCAAAAAAACTCGCCACCCTCGCCCTAACACGTAAACGATAAACCATCATTCAGTATGTCACCTTCTCCTACAATCGCTGTCTACGGTCTTGGCATCATTGGCTCTCGCTGTGCTGATCTGTTATCAGAGGCAGACTACACCGTGCGGACATGGAACCGGACTGCCAAGCCACGTGATGATTCATTTTCCGATCCTGGAACCACGGCATCAGGCGCACAGTTTCTTTCATTCTACCTCAAAGATGGCATCGCCCTCCGCGAGGTATTTACCGCGATCAAAACACAACTTCAGCCAGAGCAAATAGTAATGAACCACTCTACCGTCGATCTCGAAAGCACCGAGTGGCTGGCATCTCAGTGCGCTGAGATCGGGTGCAGATTTCTTGACGCCCCATTTACCGGTAGCAGGGAGGCAGCTGCTCAGGGCGCACTTGTCTACTACGTGGGAGGTGAAGTAAGTGTCTTAGACCATGTAAGATCTGTGCTTGAAGTTAGCTCTAAGGAAATCAAACACCTCGGACCAGTAGGCAGCGCCACCGTCGTAAAAATAGGCACCAACCTCATCTCCGCAAGCACCGTTCAAGCACTTGCTGAGGCTCTCGCCATCACTAAGGCACATGGCATCACACCAGAAACCTTCACCGATGCCGTGGCTTCCAATGCTTCTGGCTCAGTCTTAGCGAGCATGAAGCTACCCGCCATGGCGGCAGGTAATTACGATACACATTTCTCTATGGAAAATATGCTCAAAGATAGCCAGTTTGCGCTCCAGCTCGCCTCCAAAGCAGGTTTAGACACACCTGGTATCCGCACCACATCAGAGGCCATGACAGAACAGTGTAAAAAAGGGAATGCACATCTAGATTTCTCAGCCCTCTTTAAGGCATACTCTGTGGAGTAATATCTGAAATAACTTATATCCCAACTCCGTGATCTAGCAGATTAAAAAGTCTCACACACAATCTGAGTTAAAGTGTCAGATATTCTAGAGAACACTGAAATAGTGCTTATGAATCAATCAGCTAATCTCACGAAACTCAAAAAAGAAGCCAAACAGCATGGCAAACACGATCCCACTGTGTGGCTACGTCTTGCCTGGGCATATGCGGGCGATTATAACCGAATCAAAACACGAAGCGCTACTCAGGAAGCTCTCAAGGCCGCCCAACAATCCAGCAAAGGTTCTGTTTGGATGGAAATAGGCCGTATTCAGCAGTCCATGGACGCTAGTGATCAGGCACTCCAAGCCTATCAACAAGCGGTAAAATTCTCTCAAGGGAACCCGGATGCCATCCTCGCCCTCTCCTCTTACCATGAAAAGCTCAACCAGCTTGAACAAAGTGAGCACTGGTTAGCTCAGCTACCAGAGGAAGTAAAAACACACCCTTCAGCACTTCTCCAGCAGGCTACACTAGCACGAAGACTCAAAGACCCGAACAAAGCAGCAAGTATTCTCAAAAAAATATGCACCCCTGAAGAACAAGCTATACCTAGAGAACTGCTCATCAACTGCTGGCATGAATACTTCCGTGCGCTTGATAAAATGGAAGATTACTCTGCCGCTTACCACGCACTCTGCCAATCCAAAGAATTAAACAAAGCGGGGATAGGAAAAGATAAACTGCTAGAAGTTCGTGCTCGGAAACGCGAAGGCCTTCAACGCATTATTGGAACGTTAGAACAGCTTAGTCCAGCGCTGATCGAGAAGTGGCGAGAATCCGCAAGCGCCACCCGTCAGCCATCTTTCCTCCTTGGCCACCCCCGATCAGGCACCACCTTGCTAGAAAACATCATCGATAGCCACTCAAGTATTCACTCATCCGACGAGCGACCAACTTTCCAAGCAGAAGTTATCAACCCCATCCTCTCCGGCTTCCAGCCCCCCAAAGATGACCACGCCGCCTGCCTTGGCTTCCTAGAGCATCTAGATACACTGCCACAGAACAAAATCTCCCATTTCCAAAAAATCTACTGGCGACAAATTGAAGCCCACATTGGCCAATCACTGAATCAAGTCACACTTCTGGATAAAAACCCCGCCATCACTGATGCCATCCCTATTATTTTGCGCATTTTCCCAGACGCTAAGTTTATCTTTGCACTCAGAGACCCTCGTGCCGTCGTCTGGAGCGCCTTCACTCTGCCAATGGTAGGCACATCCTACATTGGCTCATTTTGGTTTGATCTCGATAGTGCCGCAGAGGCTTACACCCATCTTCTAAACACTTGGCTCACTGCCCGAGAAAAACTCACCGACTCTCAAAAAATCCAAATCCGCTACGAGGACACCCTAGAAGACTCCGTAGAACAGGGGAAAAAAGTCATCGAATTTCTAGGCCTAACATGGGAAGAGCAACAGGCAAAATTCTATGAACACGCTCAGGATAAAGTAGTACGCTCTCCTACCTACGCAGACGTAGCCGAACCCATCTACACACGCGCAAAGGAACACTGGCGGAACTACGCTGAATTTATGGGCGATGCAGAAAAAAGACTCAACCCCATCCTCAAACAGCTGGGCTATGAATAAGAACAACAGAAAAAGTTAACATTTACTCCCGAAATCTTTCTGGGTGAATGAGCTTCTGGTGCTGCATACGTAAGTTCTGTATCCCCTGCTCGATCTGAGTCCAGAGCGCCTGATTATTAGCAAGCTCAGACTCCCCATACTGGCGAGAATACTGCGCCATCAATGACTTAATTTCATCTGCCTGCGGCTTTAACTCAGGGACAAGTTCATAACGGCGCAAACGATGTAATTTACCTTCCAAACTCGCCAAACGCTGGGATGCCCTAGCAGACTCTGAGTCCTGTGCTTGACGGGACTCCATCATCTCTGACCTTTGTTTTTTAAACCACTCTCCACGCAGGCGCTTCCTCTCTTCCTCATCCTCCACAGTTTCTAACGAAGCCAAAAATTCCCTCCTCTTTTTCATGAGTGGCGCCATCTTCTCACGCTGCGCTCGCTGTTGCTCAGCCATTGCCAATCTTGCAGTGGCCGCCACATTCATAATCACCTGCTCATCAGCCGTCTTTACTTTCATGGAGGCTTCCCCAGCAGAGTGACGCCCTCCATTTCCTCGTGAAGCGCCCTGCCCTATCGTTCTCCTCATCGGACGATTGTCAGTAAGCTCTGAGTCTTTAGCTTCAGGGTCACTCGCCCCACTAGTGAACTTGTGAACACCGTACAAAACGCCAAACACCAGCAGCACCACCCCAAAAGCAGAGAAAATAAAGCGTGTCGAAAATCCTAACATGGAAATAATCAAAACATAGCCCCCCCTCCTTAGCCAATATGAAAAACAGGAATTCGATCTCCACAAACAAATTACCTATTGCCCACGCTGCTGGTCATACTTTTGTTTTTCCTGTAACACCCATGTTTGATCAGCATCAGAAAGCTTATTAAAACTTGTGGTACCCCGTTTCCCCTCGGGATCAATCAGCGTAATATTCTCTCCAGTGAAACGATACAGTTTGGAAAAAGTTTTCCTTCCTTTTCTATTCGTCCACATCCGGTAACCACGCTTCTCTAGCTTTTCTCTCCATGCTCCGTAGTCACTTTCAGCCTGGGTGACCGCGCCCTTGATCCGCCCCCAGTAGTAGTCTGGGTTCCCTTTTTTATAACCTCGGTATTGATCAATCGATCTACCGTTAGGAGATAACAAAATCACTGTAGGGTGACCGTGCACCCGGTAATTCTTCTTCAGCTTCTCAATGGCTTTGCGTTTCTGAGTCCAATCATTCTCACCTGATCGACTTCCTGGGATGGCAGCATCTATTCGCACACGGACAACCTTATCAGTCGCCCAGCTATTAAACGCATCACTAGAAAATAGTTCATTATTAAGCGCCTTACAAAGCGCGCTGCGGACAGAATCAGTAAACCAAATCAGCACCGGCTTCCCTGACTCCCGAGCATACCGCATGGCCTCTTTGTGGCTAAGGTGCCATGTGACACTCTCTGGGCTTTTCCATAATTCTTCTAATTCTCCATCAATAGCTTCATCTGGATCTTCTGGAGCCCAGACGATGTCTTCCTCTTTTGTAATGCCAATAGATGAAGATAGGCTCTGTGCCGTCGACAAGCCGTCTGAACTTAAGGAAACCCTACCACCAGCACGCTGGTAGGCCTCAAGCCCAGTGAGAGGTTTCTCCCCACTAGCCCTAGTCTTCTGGTTACCATCTTCCATCAACCCGCCAAGCTGTGAACAAGAAACTAGAGACAAGATACTCAATGTGAGCGCTAAGCATAGATATGCTCGACTAAAATTCATAGCCCATGCTTACGCCGTCATCACCACTTGGCAACTCGGAATTTCCTCCAACCATAGAAGATTTCTTCCCATAAAATAACCTATGAGCTTGGCAAAGTAAGTCACTAAGGTGTTTTATAGCTTCACATTATGCATGACTCACCGGACTCCCCCATTCACCTTGAAGGGCAGTTACTCATCTCAGATCCTTCGCTCCGTGATGGGGTTTTTCATAAATCGGTCATCTTGCTCGCAGAGCACTCCGGAGATGAGGGCGCCTATGGCTTGATTCTTAATCATCCCACTGGCCAGACGGTAGGAGATTTAATCTCTTCAGATGATTTTCAGGTATTGCGCCATATCCCTGTCCATCTCGGAGGCCCTGTGGGTCAGGAGCATCTCACTTTTGCTGCATTCTGGACCCATCAAAATCAGGAGGAGGAATCCGAGCAGACGCTCAAGTTTGCCACCCGTATTTCAGCCCAAGAGGCGATCAAACGCGCACAGCAGCCCGGCACTTTGATTCGCGCCTTTGCAGGCTACTCTGGGTGGACTGCCGGACAGCTGGAACAAGAAATCCGCAAAAACTCTTGGATTCCCATAATACCCAGCGTGAACCTCCTCGCGACACAGCATGAAAAAAACCTCTGGGTAGAAATGATGCGCGATATTTCCCCCTATCATCAGATCTTAGCCGAGGCCCCAGATGATTTATACATGAACTAAGGTGAACACCCTTTAGTATTTTTTCCACAGCGAAGGCATAAAGAGCACCAACACAGCGTAGAGCTCTAAACGCCCTAAAATCATCAGTAAACTAAGAAAAATCTTCGTCGCTGGCAGCAGATGACCAAAATTCTCCGCTGGCCCAACAGAGCCAAAACCTGGACCAATATTAGCAAGAGTGGCAATCACGGCGCCAAAGGCACTAATCATGTCCATCCCATGTGTAACTTCTAACAAAGAAACAACAAAGCAAGAGGCGATGAAAATAAATGCGAACAGCGCCAGAAACACGACGGTCTGCAGTCGCTCAGGCTCTCCGAGTTGATTGCCATTCACGTGCATCCGAAACACCTGATGAGGCCGAAAAGCTCTTACAATTTCAAAGCGCGCAGTTTTTAAAAGAACCACAAATCTACTTATTTTCACCCCACCTGATGTTGAGCCTGAGCATCCACCTAGAATCATCAGTGCTGCGAGTAGAACTAACGTATCACCAGGCCAAACGGCATAATCCACCGTGCTGTATCCCGTTGTAGATAATATTGAGAGCACATTAAACCAGCTATGCCGGATTGCGCTGAGAAAGCCCATTGGCTCATCACCACCTATATTCGTTAGATTCCATGCAATAATCAATGATGCTACCACAAAGATAACGACAAAAAGCTTCCCCTCCTCCTCAGACAACAACCTTTTCCATCGCCTCCGCAGTACCACTACCCAGACCATAAAGCTAATGCTGCAGATGATCATAAAAATACTCAGCCATAGCTCAATCATCCAGCCATTACCCCAAGAGGAGTAATGACCAATACTCTGGTTATGCGGACTAAAGCCTCCCGTGGAAACCACGGTAAAAGCATGTGATATGGCATTATAAGGACTTAATCCAAGTGCTAACAAACCACAAATACAGATCAGAGTAATACAGAGATACATTTTCCACAACGTCAGTGCCGTATCGCGGATACGCGCAGTATGTGCTTCCCCAGTCTGAAAGGATGATTCATTGCGAAACAATGACTTTGACCCCATACCAAGATAGGACAGCAAAGCCACAAAAAGCACGAGAATACCCATTCCTCCAAGCCACTGAGTGACAGAGCGCCACATGAGAATACCACGAGGCCAGGATTCAATATCATTACCTGCAGTGGGGTTCGTTCCCATCACCGTTGAACCTGTGGTAGTAAAACCAGACACGGATTCAAAAAACGCATCGGCAAATTCCATGCGTGGCTGTCCCAGCATGTATGGCAAACTCCCCATCAAACCGCAAAGAATCCAACCCAGCCCCACCACCACAACTCCCTCACGGCGAGGTACGCGATCAATTTTCCCAATTCCACAGAACAAAAGCAAAGTGCCGCCAAAAGCCACAATCGCAGCAGATAAAAATAGAGCATTCCACGCTGATGCCACCTCAGTAACAGGATCCAGCCATGCAAATAAACCACAGCCTAACATCGCTAGGCTCTCCAATAAAAGTAGCGCCCCAAGAAACTTAGCAAGAATACGGAAGTTCATAAGCTATCTTCAGTCCTTGATTAACGTACCAGTTTAAGAAACTTCTTACGCACCTTGGGAGCCACCATCGCATAGATCGTATCACCCGGCCGTAGCACATCTTCTGGCCCAGGCACAATGGCGTGTAGTCCTCGCATCCGCGCCACTAACACACAGCCTTCCGGCCACTCTACTTCGGAAACCATATGTTCAGCAGCTATGGAGCCCGTGACTACCTCCGTCTCAATCACCTCTCCAGCCCCCATCTTTTTCACGGTATGAAACCTATCTGATGTAAGAAATCTCTCCAGCTCACGGCGCGTGGCCTCGCGCGGACTAATCGCGGCCAACACGCCAAAGTGACGGCCACTCGCACTAATAGCATCGGCATAATCCGCCCGGTGAATCAAGGTAAGGCAGTTTTTAGCACCAAGGTTATTGGCCTGTAGACAGGTCATCACATTATCCTCATCGCTACCGCCAGTGGATACAAAGAAATCCGCATCCCCCACCTGCTCCTCCTGAAGCTCGGCGAGCACCGTGCCATCAGTATTAATCACAGTGGTATTGGCGAGTAGTCCAGTAAGTTCCTGAGCACGTACTGGATCTCTTTCAAAAATACGGATCTTACAGTGAAAGCTTTCTAACATTTGAGCAAGGGAGAATCCATACTCCCCTCCTCCAAAGATAACCACACGTAGCATGTCCTCAGCACCGGCACCTTTCTGCAAGCGCACGGCCAGTTTACGAAGCTTGTTAGGATCACCGAATATGGTGACCACATCTCCAGCAGCAAGAGCATCATCAGCAGAGGGCACAAAATGCTCACCGCCACGGGTAACGGATGCCACCCTTGTGCGCTCGGGCGCTTTCAGGTCTGCTAGGCGTTTACCCACAGCATCACTTCGTTCTGCTACTCTTACCTGCTGCAGTTCTATACGCCCTCGTGCTATCTCTTCGACTAACAGAGAATCAGGATTTCTAATAAACTTGGATAATTCAATGGCGCTCAGACGCTCCGAGCTAAAAATATGATCGATACCAAAATGACCACGGTAATCAAAAAGCCACTCTTCACGTTGAAGTCCCGGATGCACACGGGCAATCACCTTTGCCGCATTCAGTTTTTTGGCAATCGAGGAAGCCATGATATTCACCGTGCTCACACTCGTTAGCGCTAAAAATAAATCACATTCCGCCACTCCCGCCTCTACCAATAAAGAAGCAACGGCACCATCCCCAGTAAGAACACGGGCATCAATCTGCTGCTCAAGCTCAGACGCAATATGAGGATCATTCTCGATCACCACAATGCTGTGTGCCTCCTTTGATAAGGATACAGCAAGATGGCGCCCGATTTCCCCAGCTCCTACAATGATGATATTCATAGCTTTAGCCCAGTGGCCACGTTGCCCTTCTGCCATTATCACCTAAAAATGGCAAGAACGGATCGTGCGTAACCACGATCTGAAAATTACACAGCTTCCACTTGCCCACCCGCGCTTTAGGGGCATAATTCCAACCACTGTAACATTTAATTATATGGAAAACGTCATCATCATAGGAACCGGCCCTGCCGGATACACAGCCGCCATCTACGCAGCCCGCGCAGACCTTGCCCCACTTATCCTCACAGGCACCCAGCCAGGAGGACAGCTTACCACCACCACAGATGTGGAGAATTTCCCCGGCTTCCCCACAGGAATCACCGGTCCTGAGCTGATGACGCAGATGCAACAACAAGCAGAACGCTTCGGCACCCGTGTCGAGTTTGCCCACATTGACTCCGTGGTGAAGGAAGGCGACGGCACATTTACACTCACCGCAGGTGAAAATACTTACCAGAGCCGCGCTGTCATTATCTGCTCTGGCGCCTCTGCCCGCTATCTCGGCCTACCAGGAGAAGAAGAACTTACCAAGGGAGGACACGGACTAACAGCATGCGCCACCTGCGATGGTGCCTTTTACCGCGATGTCCCAGTCTGCGTAGTTGGCGGTGGTGACTCTGCCTGTGAAGAAGCCACTTTCCTGACGAAATTCGCGAGTAAGGTCTACATGATCGTACGCCGTGACGAGCTCAGAGCCTCCAAGATCATGGCCCAGCGCGCACTCAACCATGAAAAAATTGAAATCATCTGGAACTCTGGTATCAAACAATACCTCACCAATGAAAAAGGCAATATCCGCGCTGTGGAACTCACCGATACTCAGAATGGTGATACCTCAGAACTAGAGGTTGAGGGCGTCTTTATGGCCATCGGCCACACTCCTAATAGCAGTTTTCTTAACGGTCTGGTAGAGACAGATGACAATGGTTACATTTTACAAAAACATGGCACCCGCACGAGTGTCGAAGGCATCTACGCTGCTGGAGACATTTCAGATACAGAATACCGCCAAGCCATCACCGCTGCTGGTCAAGGCTGTGCAGCCGCCATCGAGGTGGAACGCTGGCTTTCCGAACAGGAGTAAAACAAAATACCATCGCGCACCCTTATCATCATGAAGCTCTCCCTCTACCTCGGTATTTCTATACTACTCGCCCCCTGCCTGATTGCAGCGGACGAGCCTGTAGAGGGGGCCAAGCCTCTCGTAAAAAAACTAGAGAATGGTAATTATCAAATTGGAAAAATCACCTTTAACAAAAACACCCGAAACATCACCATCCCAGCACGGACGAATATTGTTACTTCAGATTCCCTTGTTGAGTACTTACTCGTGCATTTAAATGGAGACAAAACCCATGAAGCACTGCTCACCACCGAGGCAGACCCCACTCACATTAACATTGCGCTGAAGCTCCTTCATTACAAAGAATCTCATGAGTTATTCTATATCATTAATGAGGACGGATCATTGAGCGATAAGTATCAGCAAGTTCCAGAAAACATTAAAAAAGCCGCACGCTTCGAAATTTACGTTACATGGAAAGACCAGGGGAAAGCAAAAACCCGCCCAATCACCCACTGGCTACAGAACACAAGTAACCAACAAAAAATGCCAGCCACGCCTTGGATTTACAATGGTTCTTATGTGCATAATAAAAAATTTAAAGCCAAACTAACAGGCAGCATCATCACCATCATCCCTGACCCTGGAGCGCTGGCAAATTACCCAGGGGAAAACCGTGATAACGACGAACTCTGGACGCCAATACCCAATTTGCCAACTGAACGATCTGATGTTACCATAACGCTCAAACCTTGGAAAAATAAACACAGAAAATAATCTGAACCATATCACAAGATGAAAACCATCAGCATCGCTCTCGTATCCAGCCTCATCAGCAACCTCTCTTTATCGGCTCAAGATCAACCCAAGCCTCATCTATCCATCAAGCTGGAGATGAAACGCGCCATCGAACGAGGGAATTCTTATCTCAAAAGCCAACAACATACAGATGGCTACTGGGGGAAAGAAAAATACCCTGCCCTAAGCGCCCTCGCCCTCACCGCCGCAGTCCGCTCACCTTCTTTTAAAAAATCCGAATACATCACTAAAGGCTACAACTGGATTCTTAAACAACAGAAACCTGACGGCGGAATCTACGTAGAGGGACTCGGAACCTATAACACAGCCACCTCTCTCACTGCACTCGTAGCTGCCAATGAGGCATCCTACAAACCTAACATACTCAAAGCAAGGAAGTATCTAATCGAGCTCCAAACTACAGAAGAAAACCGTGGTGAAATCGAAAAAAAACACATCGGTGGCATTGGCTACGGCGGTACCTACAAACACTCCGACCTATCTAACACCCACCTCGCCATGGAGGCTCTTAGACTTTCTCGCCACATCGCCCAAGATGATGCTGAGGAACAACAACCAGAACTGAACTGGGATGCAGCTATCGAGTTTGTCTCCCGCACACAGAATCTTAAGGCCACCAATCAAGAAGCGGAGATTTCCGACGATGGGTCTTTTGTTTACTACCCTGGTGCCTCCAAAGCGATGGAGAAAAATGTCAACTCTGACGGCACAGAGACACTACGCGGCTACGGCTCCATGTCCTACGCCGGCCTACTCTCTCTAATCTATGCAGACCTCGACGCTACCGATCCCCGTGTAAAAGCCGTAAAAGACTGGCTTTCTAAACACTACACCGTCAAAGAAAATCCTGGTCTTGGCACCAAGGAAGATCCAGCCCTAGGACAACAAGGTCTCTACTACTACTACCAAGCCATGGCAAAAGGTCTAGCCGCAGCGAACATTGATAAGCTAACACTCGCAAATGGTAGCCAGGTAGACTGGCGCAAAGACCTAGGCAACGCTCTACTCTCCAAGCAACGCGAAGATGGCTCATGGATTAATACTGAAAACTCACGCTGGTGGGAAAGTGACCCCATCCTCGTCACCGCGTATTCAGTATTGGCTCTCGTGCAGCTCTACGATTCTATTCCAGAGTAAAGTTGCCACAGCCCCCTTAGACCTTATCTTTCCGGTAGCCTACACGCTGATCAAGCTCTTGACGAAGCCCCTCTAATCCTTCCTCCGTATCTGCGGAAAGTGGGATGATCGTCTGCTTAGGGAAACGTTGCTGGAACATGGCTAGATTCTCTGAAGCACCTTCCAAGTCCATTTTATTGGCAATAATGAGCCACTCAAATTTTGCAAGGTCTTCGTCATACATCTTCACCTCCGTACGAAGAGTCTGAAGATCTTCAATAGGATCACGCCCCTCGCTACCTGCCATATCAATGACAAAGAGTAGGAGCTTACAGCGCGTGATATGACGGAGGAACTCATGCCCAAGTCCACGGTTCTCATGGGCACCCTCAATCAATCCAGGAATATCAGCCACTGTGCAACGGCGATATTTAGGAAATTCAACAACACCCACCATGGGATTTAAGGTAGTAAATGGATAATGACCTATCTTAGGGGTGGCTTGAGAAAGCTTATTTACGAGAGTAGATTTCCCTGCATTGGGGAACCCCACCATCCCAGCATCAGCAATACGGCGCAGCTCAAGATAGAACACTCCTAGATCAGCCTCTGTGCCAAGGGTATGCTCCTCTGGTGCCTGATTGGTAGAGGTCTTGTAGTGCCAGTTCCCCTTCCCTCCTTTGCCTCCCTGACACAGCACAAATTCTTCACCATACTCGGTGAGGTCTGCAATGGGCTCAAGATCAATACCATCTCCACGCTCAAGATCAACAGCTTCTGAGACCGTCTCAGCATTACTCCGGTAAACCACCGTACCCGGCGGCACACGTCCGATTTTATCCCTGGAGCTTTTACCATGTTTCCGGTTCCCTCCTCCGTGTTCACCGTTTTTAGCAATGAGCTTAGGATCGTAGGAATAGGCTTTAAGGTTATCGACGGCAGGATCAACCCGGAGAATGACGTTACCGCCATCTCCGCCATCACCTCCGTCTGGTCCCCCCTTAGGCTTAAACTTCTCTCTGCGAAAATGTACAACGCCATTACCGCCATCGCCAGCTTCGGCGTAAATTCTGATGTGATCTACAAACATGTGGAAGCGCTGTTTAGCAGTATTTTGCGGAATGGAAATGCGAAATCGAAGGAAAGCACGATTTTTCGCTTGGCAAACTCGCTGAGATCGTACAATTTCCCGCCCCTGCCGTAGCAAACGGCTCCATTTTCCTAACTTATCAGATCATGCTTACTTTAAGACTCAACCGCCAAGGCACCAAGGATCGTCCTTTTTACAAGATCGTTGCTGTGGATAGCCGCAAGCGCCGTGATGGCCGTTACATCGAGCAGATCGGCTCTTATAACCCTATGCAAGAAGGAGTAAACTACACTCTTGACGTTGCTAAAGCAGACGAGTGGATCTCTAAAGGCGCGCAACCATCAGATACGGTGCGCGATATCATCAAAAAGGCTCGTAAAGAGTCCATGCAGGCAGAAGCCTAATTCATTTATTTTACTGCGATTTTTTTATTTCGTGTTTGTTACACGTCAGTCCGAGGGCTGGCGTGTTTTTTTGTGCTCCCAACAAAAAAAGGAATCTGTGCATGAATGCCATTGCACGGAGTGGTAATGTCGTTATCTTATTGCCATCTCTCTTATGGAAGACACACCCGCCGTTCAAATTAATCACCTGATCAAGGAGTTCGCCTCACCTTTCAGAAAGTCAAAGGTGAAGGCTGTAGACGATGTTTCACTGAAAATTATGCCTGGTGAAGTCTATGGTCTAATCGGCCCCAATGGCTCCGGTAAGTCCACCACCATGAAAGCACTCCTTGGCTTACTTGCTCCTACATCTGGAAGTTGCTATGTGTTTGGTAAAAATTCACTTAAGACAGACTCCCGACAAGAGATTGGATTCCTCCCAGAGAATCCTTATTTTTACAAACATCTCAGCGGGGAAGAAACCCTCAAATTCTACGCACGGCTTTGTGGACTGAGAGGCAAGTTACTCAAAACCCGCATTGATGAAATGCTCGAAATGGTATCTCTCGAGGATGCTCGTAAACGCCGTATCGGCGGCTACTCAAAAGGAATGCTTCAGCGTATCGGCCTAGCACAGGCACTAATCCATGAACCAAGGCTCGTAATTCTAGATGAACCTACTGCTGGGGTAGATCCTGTGGGATCACGTCAGATCCGAGATCTCATCGTAAGCCTCAAAAAACGTGGTGTTACCGTCTTCCTCTGCTCCCATCTACTGGAGCAGGTGCAGGAGGTCTGTGATCATGTGGGGATTATTTTCAAAGGTAAACTGGTGAAGGAAGGCAGCCTAGAGGACCTCATCTCCATCGAAGACCAGACTGAAATCGTGGTGAGAAATGCCAGTGATAGGACACTAGCCAGAATACGTGCCGTGATTGCGGACTCAGAAAATGCAGAGTTCCTCCACATGGGGAAACCGCGCACAACTCTTGAAAGATTATTTCTAGAAGAGGCCCGTCTTTCTGATGCAGCAGGAAATAAGAAAGGAGACAAAGATGCGTAAAAACGGTATTTTTTCACCCAGTCGTATCCTAGTCATTGCTAGCCACACCTTTACCCAGCTGGTGCGGATGAAGGTATTCTATTTTCTCGCTGTCTTTGCCATGCTGATGCTTGTAGCCAGCTACTTCGAGATGCCATGGAGCCGCACTACCGAAGACAGCGCTGAGCAGGAACTCATTATCCTCAAAAGCACAGCGATGGGAGCCATGGCGATGTTCTCTGTGCTCTTCGCCATCGCAGCCACAGCACTCCTCATCCCCAAAGACCTAGAGGACCGGACTCTGTATACCATTTTAAGTAAACCTGTCCCAAGATTTGACTATTTGTTAGGAAAGCTCATTGGTGTGCTTCTCCTCGTAGGCTCCTCGCTACTTCTCATGGATATACTTCTGAGCTTTATTCTTCACTCACGCACCGATGCGTTGATCACGGCTGAGATGGAACGAGGAGCTGCCCGTGGCTGGCAGCAGGAATACTTAGATTTACGGAAAGAGGAAATCTCCCAGCAAGGACTTACATGGGATCTACAGGCAGGCATAGGAGCGATCTTTTTTAAAGCCATGATTATGGCCTCCATCGCTCTTCTCATCTCCACCTTCTCTAGCTCTACACTCTTCACCATCGTGATTGCAGTAGTGATCTACTTTATTGGGCACTTCACAGCAGACGCCCGTAATTACTGGCTCCAGAATCAGGGTGCAGGGGTATCCACACAGGTTAAACTCCTGTCACAAGGAGCCTCTCTTATCTTTCCTGACTTCCAGCTTTACAACATCATTGATGCCGCGATCGAGGGGAAAAAAATCGCTGCTAATATTTTTCAAAGGTTAGCACTGCTGACGTTCTTTTATACTGGCATTTATAGCGTTCTAGCTTGGTTCACTTTCAGAAAAAAAGAATTTTAACTGGATTCAACAATCATTTCTTCTGTGCGTATTTTTTCCCAAATTATTGTTATCCTCGTTGTTCTACTCGCTTTTGGAGCAGCCAAGCTCCGCTTTGAGGATCAACTGGGACGCGATATGGTCGAGCAAAAGCTCATTCAACCTCCCATGAAAGAAGGCACTAGCCTGAAGCTTGGCCAGACTAGTGCAGCCGTAGCACTAGGAGGGCTACGCTCTCTCGTAGCTGCGGTGTGGAACTTCCGCGCCTTTCTCCACTTTGATGAGCTTGATTGGATCAAACTGGAGGAAAGTTATGAAATAATCACCTCCCTCCAGCCACAGACCACTCACTACTGGGACACTGGGGCATGGCATCTGCACACCAATGCCGCCGTTTATTACAACGAACACCAAGACCTCCCTCCATTCCGGAAAAAATCCATGCGTCAGCTGTATCACAAAAAAGGCTCAGAATTCTTAGAAGAAGGCGTTCGCCAAAATCCAGATAACTGGAGACTTCATATTGCTCTTGCACGACTTTGGAGTGATCGGCATAAAATGCCAGACTACCCACGAGCAGTAAAACACTATCAAAATACCTTAGCCTGTGAAAGTCTGCCTAAATACAAACGTAGCCAACTCCGACGATTTACTTTTTACAACATCAGCCACATCCCCGAGCGCCGCGAAGAAGCTCTAGCCTTAGGAACCGCTCTCTTTTACGAAAGTGCCGACAATCATTTACCCAACCTCCTCTGCTCCCTCTTTGCACTCCAAAACGAATTCAACACACCCATGCTAACACGTATCCCTGATAACAAGCTTTTCCCCGATAAAACCCGACAGCACTCTTGGCTTAAAAACTACTGGGAGCGCCGCTTAGACAACACGCCTACCGCAGGTGTAGAAGCAAAAATCAAAACCCTCGAATATTCACCCGCTTTCTAAAGACTTCTTATAACATGGCTTTTTTTACTTTCCCAAAACCTCACCAGCCGTCATTGATTACTAATGCCGTCTGGCTTTCTTACCTTTCAATCTCATGAGAATTGCTATCTTCAGTGATATTCACGCTAACCTAGAAGCCCTTGGGGCCGTTCTAGCCGACGCCAAAGAGCAAAACTGCGACAACTACATCTGCCTAGGAGACGTTGTTGGATACAATGCAGACCCATCTGCATGCCTAGACATCATCCGTGAAATGGGCTGCCCCGTTGTAAAGGGGAACCATGATATGGACTGCGGTCATGATACCTCTTTGGAAATGATGAACCCAGTAGCCGCAGAAGCCCTCCAATGGACACGCGAGCAGCTAACCCCCGATCAACGCAAGTGGCTAGCACGGCTACGTATGGTTCGCCAAGTGCAGGACTTCAGTATAGTCCACTCCACACTCGATCAACCAACATCATGGAACTACGTTACTAACAAGTTCGATGCCATAGCAAACTTTACCTATCAGGTGTCTCCAGTCTGCTTCCATGGCCATACCCATGTACCGCGGATCTTCATCCGCGATCAGAAACAAGTCAAAGAAGCTCCAGCAGAAAGTATCCAGATCGAAGAAGGCAAAAAGTATTTTATCAATACAGGGTCAGTAGGACAGCCACGTGATGGTGACTGGCGTGCATCTTATGCCATCTATGAGCTAACTACGCATACAATTAACTTCCGTAGAATAGAATACGATCTAGAGACCGCGCAGCAAAAAATCCTCGATGCTGGACTTCCTGAATCTCTTGCGGAGCGTATAGGCTTAGGAATGTAAACGGTATCTCCTCCGCACCAATAAAACGACCTTCTGTAAGTGATTTGATACTCTATGATTCCTCTAGAAGATGATCCCTGCGATGTCATTGCAAAAGCAATGAGAGGGCTCGGGCTAAACCAAGAGGAAATTGCTCAGCAAAGCCAACTAAGCACCAAACAAATAGTTGCTGCTCTTGATGGCAATACCAACCCAGAGGTATTACATAAAATAGCCATCTGTCTTCAGCTATCCCCCCAGGCATTAATCGATCTTCCTGCCTATCAGCCAGATACAGCTACCCCAGAAGGTTTAAAAATGATAGTCAGCTCGTTTGGTCACGCTGGAGTCAATTCCTACGTCATCATCCAGGACTCTAATGCTCTGATTATTGACACAGGTACAAATGCTACAGGAATCCTAGATTTTCTCACAGAACAGAAACTTCACCCTGCCGCGGTCCTAATCACCCATGCACATCATGATCACACGGCTGGAATCAAATCCTTTACAGACGTCCCTATTTTATTTCCTGAAGAACTAGATCACGGCAAAAGCTATGACTTCGCAGGTATAACAATCACCGCTCTTGATGTTAGCGGTCACGCTTCTCCTGCTAGAGCCTATTTCCATGAAGAGCTCAGCAGCCCTATCTGCATCGTCGGTGACGCCATCTTTGCAGGCTCTATAGGTGGCACTACTGGCCCAGAAAAATACCAACTAGCTAGGAAAACTCTGCGAGAAAATATTCAAACTCTCCCAGAAAATACATTACTCGCCTCTGGCCATGGCCCATTGACCACTCTAGCGATGGAAATGATAAGCAATCCTTTTATTGCGACTCAATAACTTGCCCCTAAACGGTGATTCTCTGATTTTCACAGCCGATTGTGACAAATCATCGTTTATTTTCTATCTCCTTAAGCCCATAAAGGTTAAAATTACATAACCCCCATCTTATGAGACGCATAGATATTCTACCAACCACCTCGCTATTTTTATTAGGTCTTGGCCTTTCTAACCTTCATGCCGCAGGTTTTCAGCTAGCCGAACGCTCAGTGAAAGGTCTAGGAAGATCTTTTTCTGGAGAATCTGCCATTGCCGATGATGCCTCTGTAATCGCATCTAACCCAGCAGGCATCATTCTGCTAGATGACAACTCTATTTCGAAAGGTTTACAGTATGTTCGCCCTAGCATCGACGTAGAGGGAATCTCGCCAGTAGGCCCAGCTCATGCATCTGGTATCGGTAAGGATGCACTGATCCCTCACTTTTATTATACCAGAAAAATCAATGAAGACTTAAGCATAGGCTTAGGAACCTTTTCATCCTTTGGACTTGCTTCAGATTACTCAGACTCCTTCGCCGCGCTCGCTGGAACAGAAACCAGCGAGATCACCACAGCAACGATTAATCCATCACTGGCCTACCGAGTGAATGAAAGCTGGACGATCGGTGCGGGGTTTAATGCCCTCTATGCACACGGCAGACTAACAGCACGTAATACCTCCTCTGATATGGTGCCTGGCATCATAGGCGCCCGGCTTTTTGACCTTGAGGGTGATGATTGGGGATTCGGCTGGAACCTTGGTCTGCTGCACGAAGTCAGTAAGCAAACTCGTATCGGTCTCCACTACCGCTCTGCCGTTAAACTCAATATTGAGGGTGAAGCATCCGGTGATCTCGTTGCTCTCACAGGAACAAATGAGCGTGACGCCCATTTAAATGTCGAGCTACCAGATACCGTAGAGCTTAGTATTTATCATGAAATCAATGACCAATGGGCAGTCCATGGTGATGTGCTTTGGACCAACTGGAGTAAATTCAAACAGCTTGCCCCACTGGTACACCCTGCCATCGATGGCCAGTTGCTCGTTGAGGAAAATTGGGAAGACTCTTTCCGTTATGCCATCGGTGCAACTTACCAACACAACAAACAAATTACGTTTCGCTTTGGCATAGCACTTGATGAAAGCCCTGTAAGCTCAGTTGCTGATCGCACATTACGTATACCTGATGCAGATCGCCTCTGGGTTAGTATAGGTGCCACTGTACGCTTGAACGACTGCTACAATCTAGACTTCGGCTACACTCATATCTTCACCAATGATGCCGAGATAGACTTTGAATCCACAGGTGGTAATGAAGGACAATTTCGAGGCACTGCCAGCGGTGACGTCGATTTATTTGGTATTGGTATCAGCGGCACTTTTTAAAGGAAATCACTTTTCCTCAGCGACTTAACGATCAACATCTTTTGGGATGCTAACTATTGTTATTTTACGCCTTATTTCAAAAGGTCTAGATAAACTGGCAACATAGTCCGATAAAGTGTGTTTTTCCCACCTCTCGAAAGTTGATCTGCCACTAGCTCTGAAGCATCATCACTCGCCGCAGGAACCAAGCGATCAATTTGGTGTGCCCCGGCTTCCAGCTGCTGGTGCATGTATGCAGAGCCAACCTCTCTGGACACCCTAACCACACAATCAGCACTCGATAGCTCCACCAGCCCTAGAGTAGCAGATGATGCGTCATATTCTACCCGCACAGTAACATCAGAGCCCTGATGAGTCTCAAAGTAGAATCTATCTTCAGTATCAGAATTGTCTTGATCCCCACATAATCCAAGATCTCGACTCCGTTGCCAACCTGTACTTTGCACAATCCAAGCCAAAACCTGCATCCCCGCCATGCGGTGGTCTGGATGCACAACAATACGAATCTGCTGAGTATACTCCAGAGCTTGCGCTGCAAGAGGATCATCAAATAATGCCGCCAAAGCTAAACGAGCCTGATAACTCCGCGTCCATTCAAGATCCATAGGAGCAAGCCCTACACCTTCACCTAACATTCTATTGATCTTCTGCAAAGATAACAAGGGTTCAGACCACTGAGCACTATCAAAGATAAAACGATCAATCAGACTGTAAAGACGCTCGGTAAAAATGTCTGAGAGCTCACCTTGCCACCAGAACACAAGGGGTAAATCGCTATTTAGATGAGCAAAAACAGTGTTCCGTAGCCTCCCTGTAGCTCTACCAGTTAGTTGAAAGGCAATTTGTTCACAGCAGACACTTTTACTCCCCTGACGAGATAGATGACAGTGCGCCGTAATCCATGCACGTATAGATGCATCAGAGGCATCACGATCAATACCAATGAGGATAGCACGGCAGGCATGCTCCTTCGTAATGGCCTGCACAATTTCTGAATTCTTTAAAATCGCATCATCCTCTTCTGAATAAACGGCGAGATTCATCAAGGAGGCGTTTGTACTCGCTTTATCCTCTTCCCAGAGCAAACGAAGCTCTTGATCCACAGAGCCCACAGCCACCTCTTTACCAAGAGCTCGAGTGCATTTATCTAACATCGCTTTCAACACAGGAAATAAATATTTTGGAGGTTATAATAAGATAGAATTAGAGACGGCGCCACTTATGCCCTGATTTTTTCAGTAAGTCATCAGCCTCTTTAGGCCCCCATGTCCCAGCTACAAACTCAGCCATTGGTGGCGGCTCTTCTGAATTATGCCACGCATGCTCAATGTGATCGATGAACTTCCACGCTTCCTCTACCTCATCACGCCGGGCAAATAATGTTGCATCACCTGCCATACAGTCTAACAAAAGACGCTCGTAAGCCTCTGGACTCCCTTTGCCAAAGCTAGTGGAATAATGAAAATCCATTTTCACCGGCTCCAGTCTCAGACTAGCACCAGGAATTTTGGAAACCATCCGCAGAGAAATACCTTCATCAGGCTGAATGCGGATGACCAACACATTTCCTCCAGGAACTCCACCAGCTAATGCATTAAACAGCACGGTGGGCGGCTCCTTGAAATGAACCGATATTTCCGTTGCCTTCTTAGGTAATTGTTTGCCCATACGAACATAGAACGGCACCTCACTCCATCGCCATGTATCAATGAGCACCTTAAGGGCTACATAAGATTCCGTCATTGATTCTGGATCTACGCGATCTTCTTCACGATAGCCCACCACCTTTTCCCCATCTACATGCCCAGCGATATACTGACCACGCACGACATTTTCAGCCACAAGCTCTGGTGTGTCCCACTGCCTCATGGAACGCAGCACTTTAACTTTTTCATCACGCACCCCATCAGCAGATAGATCCGTGGGAGGTTCCATGGCAACGAGGCTCAACAGCTGTAGAAGGTGATTCTGCACCATATCACGTAGTGCTCCAGCTTTATCATAATAGCCGCCACGTCCGCCCTCCATACCAAGATTCTCGGCACAGGTGATTTGGATATGACTGATGTAATTATTGTTCCAGAGAGGCTCAAAAATAGCGTTGGCAAACCTCAACACCATAATGTTCTGTGCGGTTTCTTTACCAAGATAATGATCAATACGGTAAGTGTCTTCCTCCTCGAACGTTCTACTCACTACCTCGTTAAGGTGCTGCGCGGTAGGCAGGTCTGTACCAAAAGGTTTTTCTACAATCACCCTCGCCCAACATCCTTCTTTGTTTTTGTTTAGTCCTGCCTTTTTTAAATGCTCAAGAACATCATCAAAGAATGACGGTGCTGAGGCAATGTAGAATAAACGATTCCCCTTCCCTCCACGTTCACGATCTATCTCATCGAGTCTCTCAGCAAGACGTTGATAGCCCTCTTCATCCTGAAATTCACTTTGATGATAGTGGATCGTTTGTTCAAACTCAGACCAGATCGTATCATCATGTCCGCTACGAGAAACTTTTTTATTAAGCTCTTCCAGACCTGTTCGAAACTCCTGATCAGATTTATCACGCCGGGCAAACCCAACAATCCTAACACCCGCTGGCAGAGCACCCTCTACTTGTAAGTTATAGAGTGCTGGTACTAACTTACGGTGAGTAAGGTCACCCGTAGCTCCAAAAATAACCACCGTACACGCCTCCGGACGCGAACGTGAGACAAGATCTTTGCGAAATGGATTTTTCATAAGTCAATTCCGCCGGCACAATGTTCTACTACCAGATTATCTAATCGGTTTTTAAATAGCGTGTGCGGCAGACATCAGAGAATAGTCATGATAGCCATGTCATCAAGCCAAACAGCTGTCAGTTTTTTCCATCACTAAGAGAACGGCTCTATTGGCTCAAATCTCTAATCCATATGTTGCGAAATTCGATGGGGTCACTATGCCATTGAAAGGTAATAGGTGCCTTCGCTGGGTGTTTTCTAGGGTAGGTGGCTACCTTCTTATGGGTGGTAGGCCCATAGTATTTCTGGCGCGCGTGAACCACCACTCCATTATGAATTACCGTGATGTACGCTGGAGTTTTCACCCCATTCTCACCGTAGATGGGAGCTTCAAAAATAATATCATAGCTCTGCCACTCACCTTGTGGAGCTGAGGCATTCACCATCGGTGGGGTCTGACCATAAAGCGCAGCCGCTTGCCCATCGGCATAAGTTTCATTGGTGTGACTCTCCATGACCTGCACCTCATATTTACCCATAAGAAAAACCCCACTATTACCACCACCTTGCCCTTTTACCTTCCGGCCAGCAGGTATTTTCCACTCCACATGAAGATGACAGCTGCCAAATGACTCTTTAGTTTTATTATTCCCCGGAGAGGCAATCATCACCCCATCCACCACTTTCCAATTAGCCGTAAAGGCATTGATCTCCTTCCCTCCAAAAAGCACTTTAGCATCTGCAGGAGGCGCTGTAGAAACACAACCTTGATTAGGCACCTTCACCGGATGAGGCCGTGACATATCATGTACGGTGTAATCACTCCACGGCTGCTTCGGAGTATTATATTTCTTCTCTACCTGCGCTGAAAGATCAGGCATGATACAGCAATTTACTACAGTAAGAAGGACTAGTTGAACGCGAATTATCATAGTTCATATACTATAGATAGTTTACCCCTTTGTCAGGGAAAAAATTCTGCCCAATTTCACAGGGTCATCCAGCTAGGGAGAGGAGGTGGTTCCTGTAATCATCATCGGCCATTGCTTTCATCTGCTTCATGGGTAGAGATTTGTTAATGGTTTTATCCAATTTCAGTATGTTCTGAGCTAGTCGTCTCAACACGGCAAAATTGCGGGCTGCGTTTTTCACCCTCACTTGTGAATGGTCTTCGCGATACAGAGTGTCTAAAACCCAGTGGCAACCAT
>CALBVY010000024.1 GCA_937969495.1 uncultured Verrucomicrobiales bacterium
TGAAAGACATGGAAGTCAAAACCGGTGGCCGCAGGCGCAAGCGCGCTCCCATCGTCTATCAACCAGGTGGAATCTATGCCCTATCCAGTGGTATGATGACGGAAAAAACCGTTTCTAATAATTTCGCCAGAGGTTTTATCAGCAACCCTAAAAACTCCCTACTCTTCGTAGGCTATGCAGATCCAGATTCCCCCGCTGGCCACATCCGCGCAGGTCAACAGGGTGACCTCATCAACCTAGACCCCGCTCAAGATCCAGTGCAGTTCAACTGCCCCATGGAAGTCTTTGACTTCTCCGGCCACGCCACGCGTGATGATCTACTCAGCTACATACTCCGCGTTGCGCCGAAGAAAACTTTCCTCGTACACGGAGACATCGCTGCCACAGAATGGTTCGCCCAGCAGCTTAAGGAAAAGCTCCCTGAATGTGAGACGATCATCCCACTACCAGGCACCAAATACCCCATGTAAGGACTCCCACACTAAGTGCCTTAAGCGGCAAATTTCTGACTCAAGCTTTGGCTCCACCGTTCTGTAATCTGCTGAAGCTCCTCTTGGCTCGGAGGATTCGTATCCGAGCTAAAGGAACGGGCCTCCAGCGTAGTAATCTCGGCTAACAGATCAGAACTCTGAGTATCATCTAAACCTGCGTTCTGATGAAGCCTCTTCAAGAAAGCAATAGCCGTCACCGGAGTTAAGGTGCTAGGTAGCTGTGGGCCTGATACAACCTCGTCATCAGGGTCATTGTTCTTCTTAAGAATCATCCAGCAGGCGATAGCTAGAACTGGCACAAGTAATAAGGCAAACCAAGCATTCAAGTCTGAACCACTTCCTCCGCCAAGTTCTACAACAGCCTCAGCAGGCACCAGATCAACGTCATCATATTGCTGCAAAATGAGCGAATCTTCTTCTGCTAGGCTGAGGTCTTTCTGGAGTTCTGGGAATGTGAATGATTCAGGTAATCGATCCGATTTAGGAGTGAGAATCAACCGCCACTCGCGTGTGCTAATAGGTGCTCCATCATCAGTCTCTGCATCAAGCTCAGCAACAAGCAGCTCGTTATCCGAATCAGTGGCGACATCAAAACCCTCGATATCCAATTCTAGAATATGCTCCAGTGGTGGGACCAGTCCATGAGCTGATGCTTTGACTTCAAGAGCTATCTTATCTGTCTTCTCAGCCTCACGTTCGTCCAGTGTTAATGTCATTTTTAGATCTCTGTGCGGTCGTAATACGCCTTCAACAGAAGCATCAATAGGGATCGCCGCTGAGGTAATTGGCAGCACGACGTAACCTGAGGTATCAAGAAAATCGAGATCGATCTTCAATGGAGGAATCGAATCAATTTCTGGCCCCTTTGGCTTTAACAGAAAGTAAGCATAAGGTGTTACACTCCAACCAAGCTCGGAGTCCGTACGACTCTGAATTTTAGAATGATGGAAGGTAAGTGAAACAACTTCAAAATGCTCCTCAAGTGCCGCACGGGCAGACTTCTCAAACTTGTCGCGATAATCTTCCTGAGGTCGCCCGTAGTTATAGGAATACTGGGAGTTACTCTGATTAATCAAGTATCGCTGAAAGCCTCCAGACTCACGCTCAATTTCAAGAGTATGACGAAGGTTCACAAATAACCCAAACGGCTGAGATCTATCAATCCGGTCAGCCCCATCCAGATAAACATCGAGCTGAATTTCAGTCACCAAATCTTGGTAATACTGGAAGACCTTGGTCGCATCAGAGATACGTTCGTGTTCTCCTGTAATGGGTAATGCGGATTCAAGGAAACGGTACTTTAAGTCGGGCCCAACGTTCGCTAAGCGCGTGTTCAGAGTCTTCGCAAATTGAGTCATATGCCTATCACGACAAGCAGCAGGCAGGGCATCAAGCGACTCTTTAATTTTAGCAAATTCACTTGGCACTGGTTGATGGAAACTCTTCAGCGCCGCTAAGTCAGGTGAACCTAAAGCTGCATAAAACCATGTCGTAAATGGTTCATCGGACTCTTCTTTTTTATCTTTGAGTGGGAGTGTAGCAGCATAAGAAGCACACGCATTTGCAAAACCATTGAGCGCGCGTCGTTTATTAGAACTATGCTCAGGGTGAGAGCCGAGGCTAGAGCGATAGTTAGATTCCTCATAGATAAGTGAGGCCTGCTGAACCTGCAGCGCCCAATCGTCTGGGTGATTCTGTAGCAAATCAACACATAATTGACGAGCCGCAGCGTATCCCCGTAACACCTGTGCCTGTAATTCTTTATCTTTCCTCTTAGTCTTTGCCTCTGCCTGAACTTTTGGGTTCGGCCATAAATTGGCTAAATTCCCACGCATCCGTCGGAGTAGCGATGCTGCAGTACCGGTATCGAGTTTTTTTAAATCACCAAATACAGACTCCAGTGCTTCGACACGCCAGACTTCTGCCTTTGAATGACATTGGATAAAGGCGTCAGCAAACTCCTTATCAAAAGCCTCCCCTAAACCAAAACCCTGAATGGTTTCAAGAAGACCTGATAGCTCTTGTAAATTGCGCTCTTGTTTTGAGCGAGTCAAAGGGATTGTTTCCGCACGCTGATTGTAGCCAGAGAAGTAGTAGTAAGAGGAACGGTAGCGGCTTTTCTGGTTCGGGTTATTATTTTCAGCCCAGACGCGAATAAGCTCCCGACACAGAGTTTTTGCTTCTTCAGGATTTAGCTTAGCAAGAGTCGAGAGCAAAGGCAGCGCCTTTTGATGCTCCTTCACTTTCAGGTAGAGGTGAGCAGTCAGAGTCAGAGCTTGAACCCTAACCGACTCATCCAACAAGGCCATCCATTTACTATCAGGGCCTTCACGAAGAAGATCTCCGGTATCAATCGCAGCCACCACCTTTCGACGATTAGAACTTTGCGCCGTCATAGATCGGTTCGCATTACCCCGTAAGTAGTAAGGATTACCATACGCATCAAAGGACATCTGCGGTCGCATAGACGTCGATGAATCATATTTTTTGCTATGATTTGCCTCATGAAGCCAATTACGCGCATAGATATTAAGTATCTCTTGCCACGGTTTAGGATCAATACCCGGTGTGCTTAACAACGCCTGCACCGCTGAATTTTGTAATTTAATCTGTTCAAGACGATAAGGAGGCGAACTATGCTGGCGCACTTGAGCAGCTAAAGTTCCAATAGTAGTGAGAATCTCAAAACCCTCTCCATCAGATGCGGAAAAGGTCTTATTTAACCAGTCCCGGCCTGTTTCACCCTCAAGATCTGGAACCAATCCTAACGCGCGATAGAGTGCCTCCGCACGATCATTATAGGGAGCCCTCTTATCGCCAACTAAGTTCAGCGAAATCTCCCACGCCTGAGGTAAATGCTCATTCCCCTCGCGCCCACGGTGAGCCTGAGCATGCCAACGAGCTAATAAATTAAGTGCTTCGTAATCGTTCTTCTTCTGAGCCAGCTCGCGGCTCGGCAAGTATGGCTTCGCCTCATTGAGATACCCGGCATCCATAAGAAACAAAGCTGTTCGCAGGGAAGTTTTCCCATCGGAAGAACCAAAATAACGGCTCGACATAAGGCTGTCAAAAAACTCCTTAGGTGGCTCATCACTATTTCTCAAAAGTTGTGATAGTTTCCTAAGCGTAAACTTGTTAGGGAATCTAGGGGAGAGGTTGGCAATAGCCAATACATCCAAGGAGCGGAGATATTGTGGCTGCGGGTGTGGTCTAGCCCCGGCAGCTGCCAGCTCAGATCTAGGCACAACATTAACAGGCGCGGCTAACTGCTGGAGAATACGATTATACGCAACCTGTTTCTCATTCTCTTTCAGCGTATTAAAATAATCACCCGCTTTTTTCCAATCACCCAGATTCAAATGAAGCTGGAACTGCGCGATATCTCTCTTCACCTTTGCGAGCTCCTCTTGTGCAGGGCTTAGCGGGGATCTAGGTGGGCTATTAACTTCATCACCCTTTCTACGGGTCTCGTCTAAGCGGGACTTAAGAATACCGGCATTGGTTCGGTCAATCGTAAGTTTCTGGAGTAAATCCAGTTTTGCTTTAGCGGGATTAGTGGAAGGTTTCTTCGACTTGAGAGACTTAGCCCCAGCCGTTTTTGCATTAATCCGCGCTTGGACTTCAGCCGGCAAATTCTGCGCTTGAACGGAAAAAGAAATCAACAGAAAACCACTGATGAAAAAATTTGTTAGGAAAGGTAATCGCATAAAAGTTTGGAAATATAATGAATGTTATAATGATTAGGAACCAGCGCCATCAGGTGGAGGACCTTGACCGGCACCACGAGAATCTTTTGACTTCTGCTTAGATGGTTTAAGACTAGGTTTCGAGCGACCGCCCGATGCACATCCTTGTCATTGGTTAGGAATAGGGAGACCATAAAGCTCAGTAGGATCTGCCCTAGCTAGACGGATAGCAGCATCAAGATCTAACTTATGCTTGGCTTTATTTTCTCCAGTCATCGCAAGTAATTTGTATTCCTGTCTGGCTGCCTCAATCTCTGGCTCCCATTCAGTCGCTGGCAGACCTTCTAACTTCATCAGGTAGGTCATATAATAACGTGCATTCGCCAAGGTGGATAAGGCGTCTTCTTTAAGGTCATCAGAGACGCTCGCGTCCTCATTGATTTCAGCCACTAACTCAGCAAGATCCTCACGCGCCTCAGGCAAGGCTGCATTTTGCATTTTCGCCTTAGAAATCTCTAACTGAATCCTACGTGCAGTATTTTTCTGATCCTTGGGAAGCTTGGAAAGTGCCTTCTGGTAGGCCACGATAGCACTACCCCATTGCTCTTCTTCCACCGCTCGGCGCGCCTCAGTCAAATAATTCTCAGTATCATCTAATGCCATTTTTTTCTGCCCAGGTCCATAATGGTAAGCTGCGATCCCTAGAGGAATGAGTAACCATAGCGTGGCGATAAGAATCCTTAGTTTCATTATGTTAATCTTTTAAGGTTGAAGGCATTAGGATGAAAACAAGTGGTAAAATAGCCAGCAAAAAAGAGGAAGATGCACAGCCCATCAATGCATACTCTCTTGCCGTTAGCTTAAGCCCCTGATCATCCAGCTCAAGGGTACCCACACGAGCAAGCATCTCCGTTGGCACATGTTTGATATTACCATCATGGTATTCTCCACCAAGACGTGAAGCAATTTGGCGTAATGCACCTGTATCTTGCCGAGATTGACGTCCATCAATAAACGATCCCTTGCTAGGGTCACCCACTCCTAGCACGAGTACTCCGCCGATGGATTGAGGCATTTTAGGCATACCTGTCGAAGGCACGGTATCCCCATCACTAACAAGGAGAAGTGTGGTGGAATCAGCTGGCCATGGCTTGGCGATCTCTCCTGCCAGTTCAAGCCCATCAAAAATACGCGTCTTCCCAGTGGGGAAAACCTGATGAAGCGGCATATCATCTAGAAAATTAAGAATCACCTCAAGATCACGGCTTTCCTGAACAACAGGCTTTGCACCATTGTATACAGCTACCAAGGTAATATGAAGTTTGTTGTCGGTAGTGCGCTTCAGTAACGATTGAATTAATGCCGATGCTCTCTTGGTACGTGAAAGCCCATCGACTTCCCCTGCATCCTGAAGCTTCATGGAAGGCGAAACATCTAACACAAGCATCAGGTGATGCCTATCCTTGGGCTCAACCTCTGAAATCATCTTACTACGGTGTGCTTTTGGAGGTAATAGAAGAAGCGTAGTCAATGACCACGCCAGCACAGCAAGAGCAATGACGCGCACAGGGCTCGCAAGAATAGTCAGCCAATTCCCCTTCCCTGAAGGCCCAAAGGCCAAATATTTCACCTTACGAACACGCATCCAGTGAATCACCTCCGCACCTAAAGCGAGGATAGCAACAGCAAGACAGATGAGGATAGGTGTCAAAGGATGGATAATTAAATGTGAACGTAGTTTACCACGGCGTGTAACGCAGCCCAAATAGAGTCAGTAAATAAAGACCGCCAAGGGATAAAGATGTAATAATAAATGGCTGATAATAATCTACAGGATCAGGTGTTAGTCTTTTCATCTCCGCCTGCTGCATCTCATCGATCTTACGAAAAATAGACTGCAGCGCCGCTGGATCTCCTGCGGAAAAAGTCTCTCCGCCAGTAATCGATGAAATAACCGAGACCTCCGGGGACACATCACCACGGCCAATATGTACCGCGTAGACAATGATATTGTTTGCCTTGAGACTCTGAGCAATTTCAACATCACTACCACCAGAAAGATCGGCACTTGCTCCATCAGAGAGAAGAATAATCATTCGATCACCAGTTTCCGTAGTCGTAAGATATTTCTCTGACTGCTTGAGGGCCTTACCAATAAACGTTCCTCCAGAGAACCATTGTGGTAATTTATACGGATGCAAAAATGGTGGTGCAAATCTGAAAGCTGATACATCTGTGGTAAGAGGAACCCAACGCAATTGATGCCCACCAAAGACCATCAGTGAAAAGGCATCCCCTTTGCGGTAAGTCAAAAATCGATTCAGAGAATCCATCGCCACATCATATCTACTTTTTGCACCAAAAGAAGCGCCCATCGAACCAGACACATCTAGGCAAAACTGGATATTAGTCATCTCCCGCTCCGACTTTGGTCGCTCAAATTTACGTGGCCCTGCCAGCAGGAGAATAGCCAGAGCAAGAAGTAATGCCGGAAATATATTCACCACATTTAACAACCGCGCTAACCACTTAGCGTGTGCAACATCTTGGTGATCAAATGGCAACGCCAAAGGACGAGCATGCGCTCTCCATTGAAAAATAATCAACAAGATCGGTAAGGCTAATGCTAAAAGCACATATGGATAAGCAAAAGTCATACGTCACGAAAAGAATCTAACAAATTATTGATTGACTGCTGATCAATGGAAGGGTTAGGAGCATGCAGCCAATACTCAAGCTTAAGTAAAAGAGGTGATGCCTCTGGATGAGAGCGCAGGGTCACTAATGCCTCAGACGCAGGCAGATTTTCAATTTCTGGTAATTTTTGTTTCCAATGCCCGAGAATAAGTCTTTCAAGTTGCGATCGATCACTATCCGATAAGTCACCATGTGCAGCGGCACGGACAAGGTTGCCCAATTTCTCGTGTAGTGTAGGAGGTGGTTGCAAGAACTCTTCGGACTGAACTTTTTTCTTCCTCCAAAACAGAATAAGTAAAAAGACAACCCCCCAAATAACTAAACATACCGTCAATAGCACTCGATACCCTCCAACATTTTCTGGAGGCACATTCGCCAGCTCCTTCGGTTTTGGAATCCCTTCAAGATCGTGCTCCGTAACGATAGTAATTTGCTGGCTCAGCTGAGGTAATGACTCATTGCTACCAACATAACGAAAATAATCAGATAATCGATATGACCCAGGGTCTAGCCCATAAATTTCCAAATCATAACGGAAACCATCTGCGGCAGGCTTAACCTCCAGCACCCGGATCACCAATGAAGATTCACTATCTATCCGAGGGATTGGCTCAGCTTTGCTTCCAGCGATATAGAAGTCATTCAGTACAATTGGTAAGCCGAGAGAAGATTCTAACTCTGGTTGATCTACCTCTGCGCTTACCTGAAGTCCAAGTATCCCCATTGCACAAAGCAATAAAGAAAAGCGACGAACGAACTGAAACACAACGATCATCTAGAAAGCATATTACAGGACTTAAGATAAAGGCGAAGAGAAGCAAGGAATGGGCGATCCGTATGAATGAGAAAATGATCAATAGATGCCTGCTTAAGTGCATCCGTAGTACCGTCCAACGTCGTAAAATTTTTATTTGCTCGCGCAGTAAATGTATTTCCAGTCTCAATTTCCTGACCACGCAACAGACCTGCTCCAGCTAACGAATCCTCAGCAGGGTCTCTTAACATCAACACCGTTAGATCATGACGGTGACCTAATAGCTTAAGTGCTGGTATAGCGGTGGGATCATGCAGATCAGACAACACAAATATCAGACTCTTCTCATTCAATGATGGATTAAGCGAAACCAATTTACGCCCAAGGTGAGTAGGTTCTGAAAAATCAAAATGCCTAAGCCGGTGCAACCACTGAAGAACTGTTTCTCTAGAAAGCGATGGCTTGATATTAATATCGCGCGCTCCAGCACCTAACAAACCTACAGGCGAGACACGATCCAAACAAGCCAATGCTAACCCACCTGCAATCTGGACAGCCAGTTGATATTTAGAAATCGTTGTCGATGCATGCGTCATCGATGCCGAGGTATCCACAATAAACCATACTGGCAGACTCTTGGGTGACTCATATTCTTTGATATGCGTCTTACCGGTGCGTGCCGTAACTCGCCAATCAATAGACCTCACAGGATCCCCAGGAGCATAATGCCTTGATTGCACGTACTCGAGCCCTTGCCCTAAAAACGGAGAACTATCCGTGCCGTAGGAAAGAGAATCTGCCAATCTCTTCACCGCGATCAAAAACTGGCGCGAATCAAGAGGGCGAGTATCTTTAAGCTGCTTTTTCACATCTAGGAGATTGATTCTTCAAGGATTTGCTGGAGAATCTGACGTGGTGTCTTCCCATCCGCCAAAGCTTCATAAGATAAGCGGATACGGTGCAAAATCACGTCTTCAGCCAAGGCAAACAAATCCTCGGAAACCGCGTAGTCGCGGCCATGAATAAGCGCGCGAGCACGAGATGCCTTTAGTAAAGAAATACCTGCACGAGGAGAACATCCCAACTCAAGGTCTGGGTGCTTACGAGTGCGCTCTACGATATCAACCACATGCTTTAGAAATACTTCACTAACATGAATATCATGTGTCGCCTCCATCGCAGCGACCAAATCCTCAGGAGTGCCCACGGCATCATCCGATACCAGATCAAATTCCGTCCGAGCTACCGCTCCGCCATCTTTTTTCTGGACCCCTAACTTTAAGTTCCTCCGGAGAATTTCCTCTTCGTCTTGCGGCTCAGGATAACTCAATCGATGACAGAGCATAAAACGATCTAACTGCGCCTCAGGGAGTTCGAACGTTCCAGACTGCTCGATTGGGTTTTGTGTAGCAATCACGAGAAATGGGGTAGGCAGTGGCATCGTCTGATTTCCAAGAGTCACTTTCCGCTCCTGCATCGCTTCTAGCAGAGCCCCTTGCACCTTGGGTGCTGCTCGGTTAATCTCATCCGCCAAAAGTAGATTGGTAAAAATCGGGCCATGATGAGTACGGAAACTACCGGATTTTTCATCGAGTATTTCACTGCCAATAATATCTGACGGTAACAGATCGATGGTAAACTGCACCCGACTGAAGTCCAAGTGAATCGCTTTTGAAATCGTGTTCACCAAAAGCGTCTTCGCTAAGCCCGGCATCCCTTCCAGCAGCAGGTGACCAGAGGTTAACAGAGAAATTAACGTCCGCTCCACAACAACATCTTGCCCAACGACAATCTCTCCAACACGATCACGAATCTCTTTAAGATAAGAGGCAAGATGGTTATTTGAGGTACTTAATTGACTCATTTTATGAAAAGTATAGAGCAATCACCTGCCGTCAACATACAAAGCAGCGGCTAGCATTTTAAATATCGGATCAAGCTCGTGATGCTTGACCTGATATTCTTCCTGACTATGCTGCGCGTTCTCAGCAGTCAGATTTCTCGCACCTCTCATATGGCCTTAATTGTTCAAAAATACGGCGGCAGCTCCGTTGGCAGCCTTGATCGCATCCGCAATGTCGCTTCGCGTATCAAGCAGCTCCGCGATGAAGGCAATGAAGTGGTAGCCGTGGTATCAGCCATGGGTGGAGTCACAGATAAGCTCATCGGCATGGCCAAGGAGCTTCACGAATCTCCTCCAGAACGAGAACTTGATGTTCTCCTCTCAAGTGGAGAGCAACAATCCATCGCCCTCCTCGCCACCGCATTACAAAGCATAGGAGTAGATGCTGTATCCGCCACTGGTAGGCAGGCAGGCATCACCACATCCGGTAGTCATACACGCGGGCGTATTGAGGATATCGATCCTAGCATGCTACAGGATTATCTTAAAGAAGGTAAAGTGGTTATCGTTGCTGGATTCCAAGGAGTTACCCAGACAGGCCTCATTCACACTCTTGGCCGAGGAGGATCTGACCTTACCGCAATTGCTGTGGCAGCAGCATTAAAAGCAGACCTCTGCCAAATTCTCACTGATGTCGATGGAGTTTACACCTGTGATCCTAGGATCGTTCAAGAAGCACGCAAGCTGCCAGAAATTTCCTACGATGAAATGTTGGAAATGGCCTCATCAGGGAGTAAGGTCATGCAATCTCGCTCCGTCGAATTTGCCAAGAAATATGGAGTCGTCTTTGAAGTCTGCTCCAGCCTGAACCATAACCCTGGAACTTTAGTTACCGAAGAACACCCAACCATGGAAGCCGTAGTCATCCGAGGAGTCTCTATCGAGCGCTCCCAAGCCCGTGTCACTATCACCGATATCCCTGACCGCCCAGGGAACTCCGCCAAAATTCTAGGAGCCCTTGCTGAGGCAGAGATTAATGTCGATATGATTGTATCTAACATAGCAAGCGACGGTATGGCGCGCCACTCATTCACCATGCATACCAATGACCTAGGGCGTGCTCAGGCAGCACTTAAGCCAGTGCTCAGCAAGCTATCCGAAGATGCACAGATAGAAACTGAAGCTGGCCTCGCTAAGCTCAGCACGGTAGGTATTGGAATGCGCTCTCACTCAGGAGTGGCTGCAAAAATGTTTAAAGCACTTGGTGATGCCGATATTAACATCGGTATGATCTCTACATCAGAAATCAAAATTGCTGTCACCGTAGATGAAACTAGCATTGAGGATGCTGCCCGTGTCGTGCATGACGTCTTTGAGCTCGATAAAAAACCAGCCTAACAAACAGGCCAACTCATACCATGGGGCAGACACCTCACAATCCTTACGCCACACCAACAGCCCAAGCCCATACCGAGGCAGCTGCGCCAAGTAGCATGGCCGGCTCCTATGGCGCATTCAGAGATAACGGCGCGCTTAAGACGGCACTTGTCTGCCTCCTCGTTCTTGATGCCCTATTCTATATCGTGAACACGGGGATCTTAAACTACATGAACATGCAGCGGTATGAGAGTGCCAGCTATCTCCCTACAGATAACACTTCCGAGTTAGAGGACATCATCTCTATTGCTAGTTTAGCACACGCGCTCTTTAGTATTGCTCTCATTGTTACTTTCTTAGTTTGGGTGAATCGTTCCTGCAAAAACGCATGGCTATTAGACCCACCACGAATGGAAACCACCCCTGGCTGGGCAGTCGGATATTTTTTTATCCCCATCATCATGCTCTGGAAACCCTACGGTGCCATGAAGGAAATCCGCAGTGCAAGTTACGGTAAAGACCATCCACTCAAGACCCTTATACCACTGTGGTGGACCTTCTCATTAATCACGCTCTTTATCGGCACCTATACTGACACCCTCTATTCCAGCACAGATCTCGATGTATACCTTACCGCATGCAAACTTGACCTGATCTCTACCCCACTCAATGTGATTTTAAATTATCTAGTGATCGTGCTCGTCACCGGTATCACACTCGCTCAGCAGCGACGCATCCTTCATTGGCATCAGTAAGGAAACTTACCCTAGACCAAATCCACTGCTTTACTTTACGCACGCATTCGCCAACCATCATGGGGATGCGATTAATTGGAACTTTATGGGGCTTGATCGGAGTGTCTGCACTCTTAGGCTCGGCTATTTACAGACTCGCCCCGCGGGCTAAGGAAGCCTTGGATATGGGTCTCAGTACGCCACAATGGATAGCTCTTATCGGCTTTGCTCTGTTCATGATGATCGCTGAAGGATATCGAGGATTTCAAAAGAAATTCTCACCTCGGACTGCTGCACGCGTGAGGTATTTACGCGATCATCCCAGCCTATTGCGTAGCTTACTGGCTCCATTTTTCTGTATGGGTTATTTCCACGCTACCAAAAAAACTCAGATTACCGCCATCGTCCTCACTTTAGGAATTATCATGCTCATTATACTGGTGTCATTCTGCCCTCAACCTTGGCGCGGCATTATTGACTTCGGCGTAGTTCTCGGTCTGAGCTGGGGACTAATCTCTTTTCTGATTTTTACAGCCAAGGCTCTCACTCAAAAGAGCTTTCCCCACTCACCAGAGACACCTAACACATAAAACCTAACTTGTTAGTTTTTGACGCCATTCGGAGGCTAGCGCCACTGCCTTACCTTCGGCGTTAACGCGCACAGTTTTCATATTTCCACTGGCGCAAATTTCACCTCCACAGCTTAATTGGAACCTCCAGACAATGGAACTTTCTCCGAGCTGTTCGGGGGAAATCATCACCTCTACAGTGTCCGCCGGCATAATGGGTGCGGTATAGCTACACTGCACATCCACACGTGGCCAGCCGCCATTTTCCAGTAATGGAATACTAAGACTCTCTAAGAATAAATGCTCAGCCTCCTCTACGTAGCAAAGGATACGAGAAAAATGCACCACCCCAGCCGCATCCGTATCGGAAAAAGAAACGCGGCGCTGGTAATGGTATTCCATTTCAGACAGATCCCCTAGCTCATCTCACGCACCAGCACACTGGCATTATGCCCACCAAATCCAAAGGAGTTACTAAGAGCACTCTTAACTTCTACTTCGCGTGCAATATTAGGAGTGTAATCTAAATCACACTCTGGATCTTGATCTTCGAGGTTAATCGTAGGAGGCACAATATTATCCTTCATTGCCATTAAACAGGCGGCAAGCTCCACTCCACCAGCAGCACCAAGAAGATGCCCCGTCATGGACTTGGTAGAACTCACAATCAAATCGTCTTTGGCATGATTTCCAAACGTTTTTTTAATCGCTTTGGTTTCACAAATATCTCCGAGTGGCGTGGAAGTACCGTGCGCATTCACATAAGTAACCTCTTCCGGGTTCATCTTCGCGTGCTGAAGTGCCATATCCATACAGCGCGCTGCACCATGCCCTTCTGGATGCGGAGAGGTCATGTGATAAGCATCACAACTTACCCCATAGCCTACTAACTCTGCATAAATTTCTGCACCACGCTTTTTAGCGTGTTCATACTCTTCAATAACAACAACACCTGCACCCTCTCCCATTACAAAACCGTCTCGCCCAGTATCAAAAGGCCTCGATGCACGCTCTGGCTCACCATTTCTCGTGCTAAGTGCTTTCATGTTACTAAAACCTGACACCCCCATAGGAAGAATCGTTGCTTCAGCACCACCACAGACAAAAGCATCTGCATCACCGAACTTAATCATTCTCCAAGCCTCACCAATGTTATGATTCGAGGTAGCACAGGCAGTAACAATAACCATATTAGGTCCCCCAAATCCATATTCCATGGCAAGAATACCACTGCCAATATTGGAAATCATCATTGGAATCACAAAGGGAGAAACCCGGGAGGCACCACGCTTAATGAGCTTTTCATGCTCGTTTTCAAGTGTACCAAGCCCACCAATACCACTACCCACCATGACTCCCACACGATCACGATCAATACCCTCAGAATCTAAATTAGCATCATTAATAGCCATCTTTGAGGCAGCGACGGCAAACTGCGCGTATCGATCACAACGACGAGCATCCTTGGGATTGTTAAACCATGGAGCTGGATCAAAACCCTTCACTTCTCCTGCAATTTTACAGGGATAAGGATCAGAATCTATAAGTGTAATCGGGCCGATCCCACTCCGCCCCGCCTTCAGTCCATCCCAAGTGGATTGTAAATCATTTCCTAACGGGCTCAGTGCCCCAATACCTGTGATGACAACTCTACGATCGTTCATAAAAATATAGCAAATTTTCCGCGCTGCGGTTGATCACGATTATTCCAGTTCCGTAGCGTTTGTGCAAGCACCAACCACCCAGCTCAACCGAGCCTCCGCGAACGTCCACGGTCATTAGCTCGATCACAACCTGGGCATCGAGGAGCCGGTTCCCTAGTCCAGTCTTGATAAAGATGACCACAGACACGGCAGCAGATCACGTTATTCTTAGCTTTTTTCTTTCTAGAACGACGACTCAGACCCACGAACACACAGTAAAGACCAATACCCACTAAGGGGCCACAGACCACCCACAGAATAAACTCCTCCAAGGTTAGCTCAATCATCTGCGCGGAGAGCTTCTATTTGTAATTCTAACACCCCCCTGACAACAGGTGAACCTGCCGCAGATGCTAATCGTTGGCTGCGTAACCAAGCGGCTAGCAGCTTTTCCTTTTCCATGGGCTTCAGCGCCTCCAAAGACTCACCAGAAAGTGCTAGACAATCTGTCACCACCCCTCGGTCATTAACACTGATATAAAATCGATACGTCTGCCCATACCACTCTTCCGCTACCAAGGCGCGCGGTAAACTAAGAGACTGATTAGGCAGGCGCTCTGTGATGTCTTTATCCGCGGTGATCCGCGCCTGCACATAAATATCCCCACGCGAAACCTGCCCCTCTCCCTGTGCCAGCTCCCACGATCTCAAAGTCTCTCCAGTTAGCGCGCTAGAAGGCTTAATAACGGAAGGCAATACTCCCCCCTCCTCAGCGGTCGGTAATGGCTGCAGCTCAGGATGATATCCGCTAACATATCCAGCAAGAAGATTGGCCGAATCCCTGATTCTTCCCATGGTATCGTGATCATAGGCTGGATCCCAGCGACGAGGAAAAGGCGATCTTTCTTCAATTTGAACAAGTAATTGATAAGCATGGGGATCATCCTCATTAATCATAAATACAGTGCCTGCACGCTTGGAAAGTGATGTTTCTTGCCCAACATCAATTCGAATAGCATAGACCGAAAAAGCAAAAAAACTGGCCGCCATCATCAAGGCTATCAGCTTCCCTGTATGGTGCCTTTTTGCTCCACGCCAACGAAAAATAAGCCCAGCCTCTTGGTCGCGCCTCTCTCTTCTTTTACGTAAAAAATACATCGTGTAGTAAAAAGAATAATTAATCCGCGCTGATTGGTCTACCAGCGATACCGCAGTTAAGCCCCATTTTTAAAATACGATTAATCACCTCCTTCTCCACCCCACTGGGAACGGCCACATCCGCCCGAATCACTGCCGTGGTAATCACTGTACCTTCCTCACGGAGTCGTTGAATTTCTTTTTCCAAATCTCCTATCGGCACAAGATTTTTATTTACCCAAAGTGGATTTCCCGGCCCCACACCTAAGGTGATAACAATAGGGCTATCCATCTGAGAGAGCCTCCAAGGGGACTCATGAACAGTAACCTCAATTCCTGTTTGCTGTGCAAATGATGGACCCAACAGAGGAAATACGAGAATCAATGCAATGATATCCAGACCAGCCAGTGTATGCAGGAATCCAGGCTTTGCTGGTAGTGTCAGCTTCAGCTTCATTTTTTCACCTTTGCCTTTTTCTGATCTGCAATCTCATCCGCCTCTTCACGAAAGGAAACAATCTCGCCCTGATCACGCGCATCACAGACGATATTAACCATCTCAATACCACAACGCTCGATTCTGTGCACCATCCGCGTCACACGGCCGTAGAAAAATAGATAGAAAAGATACACGGGAATCGCCACCGCAAGACCAAGCCCTGTGGTCACTAGACTCTCATATACCCCACCAGACATAGCCGCAGGAGAGGAAAATGCCTTATCCTGATTCATTGTCATAAAAGTACCCACTAAACCATTCACCGTCCCTAACATACCCACCAATGGAGCAATAAGAGCTATACCGTAAAGAGCCCGCAGATTCCTCTCCATCCGGGGAACCTCCAGCTGACCAGCTTCCTGCGCAACATCACGGAGATCTCGTCTAGGTAGACTTTTTCTCATCAGAACAGCATGAGCCACGCGTGCGGCCGGCCCTGGTGCCCTTGCCGCTTCATGCATAGCCTCTGCATAGGCACCTTTACGCACATGATTAGCCAAACCAAGTAGCAGATCTCCTACATTTACTCTGACCTTCTGAAAAAAGAAAATACGCTCTACTATCAGCAGCATACTCACAAAGGCAAGCACACCTAACACCCAGACAAACGGACCTCCTTGTTCTACAAGTTGTAACATCTTACGAGATTCTACACGACACCAGAAAATATGCCAATTTCCAAATGATTAAAAACCACAGACTTATCTCTAATCCATTTCTGAAGAGCACGCATCAGTCCAGATACGAACAGATATATTGGCAGATCCCTTCAGCCACAGTAATCGTAAAGCCAGAGTCCCCATCAACATCAAAATGCTCCCCAGAGCTATATCCAGCCTGCCCTTCTTCCCCATCAAGAATAACCGAACATACTCCATCAATGACCTCCATCCTCTCCGCGGCAGCAGTACCAAAGTGATATGACCCCGGGTAAATCAAACCGAAACTTTTCTTACTCCCATCAGGCAGAGTAATACCGTGAGAAACAACTTTTCCATCAAAATAAATATTGGCCTTAGCCGTGGCGGTAACATTCGTAAATTCCATGTGAGTAAACTTCCAGATCCCAACTCATGGGGCAATACCGAAACGTGACTTTAAGCTAGAATATGCATTTTTCGAAATCCCTTTGACAAACGCCTCCGAAAGCTCGACCACTGCGTCAGTGAGTTTCTCAGAACACTACCGATCCAGTATCGACAAGCCATCCGCACTCTTACGGCGCTTCACCGCTCTGGTAACGCCTACAGATGCTGCTGGCTTGGAATCTATGGCGAGAGAAAGCCAGCGGCTAACGCAACACCACTTTGGTAAAACAATGCGGATGTTCGCGCCACTTTACATTTCCAATGAGTGCGTCAATAACTGTTCTTACTGCGGCTTCTCACGCGATAACGCCATCCTTCGTACTACTCTAACCATTCCGCAGGTAGTGAAAGAAGCCAGATACCTCCATGGCCTGGGCTTTCGCAATATCCTCTTAGTCGCTGGCGAACACCCGAAGTTTGTCTCCGAGGGGTATTTGCAAGAGTGTATTGATGCCATTAAAGACTTTATTCCTACCATTGCTATTGAAGTAGGCCCCATGAAAGATCATCAGTATGGTGAACTCGTTCAACACGGAGCGGAGGGGCTCATTGTCTATCAGGAAACATATCAACGTGAAACATACACCAAGCTCCACACCGCAGGACCAAAGAAAAACTTCGACTGGCGGCTGGACTGCCCAGAGCGAGCCTACGCAGGAGGATTCCGCCGCATAGGCATCGGCGCACTCTTCGGCCTAGCAGACTGGAAACAAGAAGCTCTCGCCTTAGCAGCTCATCTCGAATACCTTTACAAACACTGCTGGAAAGCAAGTTTCAACATCGCCTTCCCCCGCATGCGCCCCTATGCAGGAAATTATCAATACACTCCAGATCCAGATCTCTTTCTGAGTGACCGCCAGTTTGTACAGCTGGTATGTGCATTCAGGATTTGCTTCCCTCAAGTTGGCATCGTCCTCAGCACCCGTGAACCAGCTCGCCTGAGAGACTCGCTAATCCCCCTAGGCATCACGCATATGTCCGCAGGCTCACAGACAGACCCCGGCGGCTACACTGGCGCAGGCACAGATGACCTTCACCTCACAGTGAAAGGGAAACGCGTAGAGTTAGATAACAGTCAACCTAAGTCCACATGCAGTAGAGCCACGGAGCAATTCACCATCGATGATCAGCGCTCGCCAGCAGACATCGCCACACTCCTTCGAGAAAAAGGCTATGATCCCGTGTGGAAAGACTGGGATCTGGAAATTCTAAAAACCTAACGAGAACTACCCCCATGACCATTCAACTCAATGGCAAAGCCCACCAGCTAGGTAACTCCATCAGCGTTACCGCATTACTAAAATCAATCGATCTAGGCGATCAACCTGTGGTAGTAGAACGTAACAAAGAGGCCCTTTTCCCTCGGGAGTATAGTACAACAATACTCGAAGATGGCGATCAGTTAGAGGTTATCACCATCGCAGCGGGAGGCTAATCCCCCTCTTGCTCTGGTATTTCTTCTGGATCACCCAGATGTTTAGGTTGCTGATTAGTGATATTGATATCTATCCACATTTTTACTCGCGCCAGCACCTCTCGATCTTCTGTTTTACGCGCTGCGTAGCCTTCTACATCTTGGGCATTATACCCCAGCACATCCATTCCATGTGCCTTAGCAATATACGCAGCTCGTTCATTCTGGAATTGCTGGCTCACAAAAGTCACCTCGTTCAAACCAAAGATTTTTTTGGCACGAACCACAGAATCCAGTGTGCGCAGCCCCGCGTAATCACAGACAATTTTATTCAAAGGCACCCCAGCTTTCACAAGCGCATTACGCATCGCCACTGGTTCATTGTAATATTTCTCTCTATTATCACCAGAAACAATCAGGAAATCCACCTTCCCTGCATGCCAGAGCTTCGCCGCAGCCTCGATTCTGTATTTAAAATATAAATTCTCACGCTGACCTAACTTCTCCGAACAACCAAAAACAAGCCCTGCCGAACGGTGTGGTATTTTTGCCACATCATCATAGAGGATACCCTTACCTGCTTGGCTAGCAACATAGTTCGCATACCAGATCACAAAGAAAAACACCCCCGTAATCAGTAACAAAAGAATCAGAAAACGCTTCAGCCAGCGCACCCCCCAGCGCACCTTTGCCTTCTTTTTAGCACCCTCCTCATCAGGAGGGATGTTATTTTGCTCTATTGATTTCATGAAGCATGCAAAATGTTATTCCACGTTTCTACGTGGAATGTTAACCAGAGTTTTCACCACAGACTCAAAGATTCTCTCTTTGGGATTCTCGGGAGCAATTACCCGCAACTTCCGCCTAGCTGGTTCAAGACTTACCATACTACCACGCCCAAGGTATTCGCCATCTGCCTCCAGCGGCACATCGCGGTTACATTCCACCTTAAAACTACGTGCCTGCAAATATTGCACCGAGGAGTTCCCAGCATCAATCGCACCAGTGGCGATCCCTTTCACCGAATCTAACACAAGTTTATACCCCGCTTCGGTAAAAACCAAAGCATCTAACATCTCATCAGCGTTATCTGCTTTACGGAAAAGTTTCACCTGCCCACCGTAGAGCGAGCCATTCCCTGCTAGCACGCAAACTCCCTCCTCTACACGACCATCATCGCAGGTGATACGCATCTTAGGAGGCTTCTCACCGAGAACTCTCACTGCGGACATCAGATAGGCCAAGGGGCCAAACATTTTTTTTGTTTCCCAAGTAGTCTCCTCTATCACCTGCGCATCAAACCCGACTCCTGCCATCTGCACAAAGGCATGGCCATTGAGCTCAAAGAGATCCACTTCCTTGATATGCTCTTGATCAAGGACATCGAGAGATTTGCGCAAACTAGTAAAGGGGAAGCCAAGCTCTCGGGCAAAAACATTCATGGTTCCAGCTGGAAGCACCCCTAGCGCTGTAGAGCTACCAGCCAGCCCCTGCACCACTGCATTAAGAGTCCCATCTCCACCAGCTGCCACCACAACTGGCTCCCCTCTTTCAGCAAGATTAGTAGCTAACTCCATAGCATCATCAGCACTACGACTTGCATACAAGATAAACCGCTGCGCATGTGCCATCAGAAAGCGCATGGTCCTCCTGCCACGCTGACTGCGAGCACTCGGGTTAAAGATCACTGGATATCGGGTTACCATCTACCTCCTATAGTGCACTGCCAAACATAATTTTCAAACCACGAAACCAAGGAATTTTTATCATACTGAATCCCCCCTCAGCCGACCTTGTCTAACTTAGATTTGAAGCTTGCCGCAGCTCACTCGCTCAGCCAGAAATAGACTATGACTAAGCAGCTAGAAGATCTTTTTTCCTTTCTACGTTTCCCCAGTATCTCCACAGACTCGGAACATGCAGACGATGTAAGAAATTGCGCTCATTGGCTCATCGAAAAACTCAATGGCATGGGACTAGATACTGAGCTTCATGAAACACCCAAACACCCAATCGTCATTGCTAGAAATAAGCACGAAGAAGGAAAAAAGACCTGCCTCATCTACGGACACTATGACGTACAGCCCGTTGATCCCGTTGAACTTTGGGATTCTCCACCATTCGAACCTGAAATCCGTGATAACAAAATCTGGGCCCGTGGTGCTACCGATAACAAAGGCCAGATGCTTGCCCACATCCTTGGTGTGGAGAAAACTCTCCAAGAAAATGGCGAGCTCCCTGTAAATCTCATCTTTCTCTTCGAGGGTGAAGAGGAAATTGGTAGCCCTAATCTTGTCCCCTTCCTCAAGCAACACAAGGACGCACTGAAATGCGATGTTATCGCCGTGTCTGACACCGGCATGGTGGCACAAGGCGTCCCCACGATGGGCTACGGTCTCCGCGGTATCACCTGCTGCGAAGTGCTTGTTAAAGGTCCATCTGGTGATCTCCACTCCGGTGTATACGGAGGGGCTGTGGCTAACCCTGCTTCCGCCGTTGCACAGCTAGTCGCTTCACTCCATGATGCCGATGGGAAAATCGCCATTGAAGGTTTTTACGATGACGTTCGACCTCTGGAAACATGGGAACGTGAAATGTGGGCACAGATCCCCGGTGTCAGCGAGAAGGACATGTTAGAAATAACAGGCTCTCCCAGCACCTTTGGCGAACCAGGCTACAGCTCCGCCGAACGTCTCTGGGCACGACCAACAGCAGAGGTGAACGGTATCGGTGGTGGCTATCAAGGTGAAGGATCGAAGACCGTGCTCCCCGCAGAAGCTATGGCGAAATTTTCCTTCCGCCTCGTGCCAGATCAAGATCCAAAAGATATCGCTAATAAAGTGAAGACTCATCTGGAAAAACACACCCCCCCTGGAGTCACTGTGGAGGTGGTGGTAGGTCACGATGGCAAACCTTATATCTGTGACCCTCATTCAGAAAATGGCAAAGCTGGCCAAGCCGCCCTTGAAAAAGCTTTTGGTAAAGCGCCAGTCCTCATTCGTGAAGGGGGCTCCATCCCCATCATTCAGGATATGAAGGACATCCTTGAAGTCGACTCCCTCATGTTAGGCTTAGCGCTACCCGATTGCCAAATCCACGCACCTAACGAAAACTTCTACGTAGAGAACTTTGAAGGTGGTATTCGACTTAATCAAGTACTCCTCCAAGAGCTAGCGAAGTAGCCAGTCCCTACGCACACGTCCTTTCTCCTTTGAGTTTGTTAGCCACACTCGGTTGACACAGAAAAGCCTCTACCGAATTTCGGCAGAGGCTTGAAAGTATTATCACCACTAAGCAGGTGCGCCTACAGCCTCACCAGCGAGCGGATCATCATCACTAGAGGGTCCATCAACAACAGACTGTTTAGCCACACCTTCATCGGCCTGATTACCAGAGATTGTTGTGTTCTTAGGCGGCTTCGGTGGATCTTTCATCTCACCATGCTCAATGATCTCTTCCACTTGGTAGGCATCCAGAGTTTCATACTCGAGGAGTGCCTTGGAGAGATTAATCAAGGCCTCATTATACTCTAGGAGCATTGCCTTTGCCTTTGCGTAAGCATCATCAATAAGCTTTTTAATTTCCTCATCGATCTTACGCGCTGTCACTTCTGAGTAGCCACGTGATGATCCTACATCTCGAGCAACAAAGACCTCACCTCTCTCTTCACCATACTCCACCATACCGAGGTCTTCACTCATCCCCCATTCACAAACCATCTTACGAGCAATGTTTGTAGCCATGCGGATATCTCCCACGGCACCATTGGTGACATTTCCAAAAGTAATTTCTTCCGCAACCCGACCACCCATAGCAACCACAAGCTGATCAAGAAGCTCCTTCTGGCGATAAGTGAACTTGTCTTCTTCAGGCAGGAACATCGTAGAGCCGAGAGATGGCCCACGCGGAATAATGGTAACCTTATGCAGGGGATCAGTATGATCTAATAAAACATTGAGAATAGCGTGCCCTGCCTCATGGTAAGCCGTGTTTTCCTTTTCCTTTTCACTAAGAGCAAGACTGCGCCGCTCACGTCCCCAGCGGACTTTATCACGCGCTTCCTCCATCTCGAGAAGAGTAACAGCCTCTAGATTCTTCCGAGCTGCCAGCAGCGCTGCCTCATTAATAAGATTAGCGAGCTCTGCACCAGAGAAGCCAGGTGTGCCGCGCGCAATGACATTGAGATCGGTGTCTGGATCCATTTTAATCCGCTGCACATGAACTTTGAGAATTTCCTCACGTCCATTAACATCAGGTAAACCCACACTGACCTGACGATCAAATCGTCCCGGTCTAAGCAGTGCAGGATCAAGAACATCAGGTCTGTTTGTTGCGGCGATGATGATAACTCCAGTGCGGGTATCAAAACCATCCATCTCTACAAGAAGCGCATTCAATGTCTGCTCACGCTCGTCATGCCCTCCTCCCATACCATGACCACGGTGGCGGCCTACGGCGTCAATCTCATCAATAAAGATCAAGCATGGTGAATTCTTCTTCCCCTGCTCAAACATATCGCGCACACGGCTAGCACCAACACCGACAAACATTTCCACAAAGTCAGAGCCTGATATGGAGAAAAATGGCACGTCAGCTTCACCAGCAATGGCACGTGCGAGGAGGGTTTTCCCTGTTCCAGGAGGCCCTACCATAAGGAGGCCTTTAGGGAGATTTCCTCCGAGCTTTTGAAACTTCTTTGGATCGCGAAGATAATCAACAACTTCGACAAGCTCCTCCTTAGCCTCTTGGATTCCTGCCACGTCTTTAAAAGTAACGCGATTTTTATCCATCGTCAGCAGGCGGGCTTTACTTTTCCCAAAACTCATCGCACCTCTCCCCGCAGATTTCATCTGGTGGCGGAAGAGGAAGAAAATCACAAGAATGATCAGCATGATCGGCAGAAGCTGCACGAGAAGAAAACGCATCATCCCAGAGTCCGGCTGGAAGGGAGCGAGATTATTCACAAAAGAATCCTCAAAAGCCGGTAGCTCAGAGGTGTTTAGATCAATTTCAAAGGGAGCGATTTGCTCTTGCTCCGTAACCGATGCTTTCTCAGGAAAAACATAACGTTTTCCAACAATGTATTTGTCATTAGAACCATCACGAGAAACGATCTCAAACTTGTTCTCAGGGTCATCCAGAATAACTTCACCCCTTGCCAGCATCTTACGCAGATCGGAGAGATTAAGCTGCTCACCATCAGTCTCAGATGGCAGATCCGTAACAATGCGCAGTGGAATGGTCTGGCGCGCCTGAATGGCATCGAGCTGCTCTTTATTAAGTTGAGTATTAATAGGTATCCGGAAGGCACGCTGCTCAGCCTTCTCCTTATCATCATCCCAGGGGTCTTCTTTGATATAGAAACCTGACACCGTATAAACCACTGATGACTCTCCGGATTTCTTCAAGGTATGACGAATATCAGGGAAACCCTCACCACGCTTGGGTAAATCTTGGTCAGAAATAATTTTCCCAGAATCCACGTAATCGCGGAACTCAGAGTAAGTAAGGCGCTTAGGCTTACCATAATTACTCGACTGCCAAGCTAAGACAAGGATGCCTAGGGCAATAGCCATAAGGATAATCACACGCCAGTTTGGCCCACTACTTGTGGACGGGTCTTTTTCTGAACTCTTGGAGCCGCGTGGAGTTGGCGGAGGTTCTGGAGGTTGCTGATTGGACATAAATAAAAATGAAAAAATACAGGTGGTGATAGCCAAGTTCTTAGCTCTCCCTATTGGAAAAGGCTGCGCTTAGAGGTAAGGCGCGGGAGAAACTAGCGCGGCTTTGAAAAAAGGAAATCCTTTTTTCTGATGATCCTATCCAGAATATCTGACAGAGATCCCTCTGATCATCAAGCAGGATGCTTGCGCTACTCAAGATTCCAGCACAATATAACGCCGTGGCGACACCTCAAGATCAAGCTCCGCGTAAAAGACACTGGCTCAAAAGCTGGATAGAACACATCCCCGTGCTCCGCAGCTTCTCCAGCAGCGCGCGCGGTGGAGCCAGTAGACATACCGCAGGATTAATCGATATCTTTGCTTCCTTCGCAGCACTTGATCACAAGGTGGACCGCGCAGAGGCAGAAGTCGCCTTAGATCTACTACGGCACGCATTTCCAGAAGCAGACCACGGCTGGCTAGCACGCCGATTACACCGCGCACTCTCCTCGCCTCAAGCACCAGAAAAAGTGGCACGATCACTGCGGAAGGAGCTAGATACCGATGACCGGGTCTCCCTAGGACTTCAGCTCCACCTTCTCGTCATCGCATCAGGCTCTCATTTCCGAGGCAAAGAGGCATTTACTAAAGTGATGCACAGCCTCCGCGCTCAGGATATTGGCACCGCCATTATTGATGAAATGGAGGATAATCCAAGCACCGGCCCTCTGCCTTTTGATAAGGTCATCTTCTCCACGACTCCTCATGAAGGTGTCCAATTACCCTCAAACGGAGGGGATTTCTCCTTCTGTGCTTACCGCTCCAAGGACCTCACCCTGATCAGAAACATAGGAGCTGAACCTATCTGGATCAGCGGTAGCTCACTCGCTCAAGGACAGAGTATGCGACTTCGTGCGCACCAGAACATCGGCCTCCCAGATTGGACGCTCTCGATGGATGATATCTCTTTTTTCCTAAACTCCGCACGTACCGATCACCGCCGTACACTTTACCTCACGGAAAATGGCGACCAACTCACTGCCGAGCGCGTTAAGTCTAGACAGAGTGCTCTAAAGCTCGATTTCGGCCTTAATATCCACGCCACCGCCCTCACGGAAACAGGCATACGCTTAAGCTCCGGGGAGGCATTTAAGTCTGGGGAAACTTATGAGCTAACTATGTGGGACCGGATCATACTCGAGAATGGTAGTGAGACCAGCCTCGAACCACTGCGCAAGCAAGCCATGGCTACTGGTAGCCGTTTCCGTATCGATGCTGGTCGGCAGGAGTGTCTTGTCTCCAATGATCCCTCAGCATTAAAGCGTGGTGATGTGCTACTCTCTCCTGGCCTCGCGCGTCGCGTCGTCCTGAGTATCAAGTTTGATCCCCAAACAGCCGAAGGCTACCTCAAGATCATCAGCGCGGAACGTGTCGTGATGATCAATGGCCAGCCAGTCCGCTCAGAGGGTAAACTCATCGATGGCTCACTGATCCGGCTCAGCCCCAACCAAGCAGTTAGATGCCGATTTAGTGAAAGCCTATTAGACGAAGAGCGCACAGTCATTCACGATCTTCATATCGAGAGCCTCAACCATCGCTACGGCGCACAGACGGTATTGGATAACGTAGAATTCAGTGTCAAACGGGGTGAAATGCTCTGTATCATGGGGCCCAGCGGCAGTGGCAAAAGCACCCTTCTTTCCGCCATCGCTGGCCATCTGGAGCCAAACCGTGGACACATTAGACTCAATGGCTCCTCCCTCTATCAGCACCGTAAAGAGCTGGCATCATTTATCGCTAGCATGCCGCAGGAGGAAGCACTGAACCCTCAGCTCACCGTGCGCGAGCACCTCATGCATGCATCAATGATTCGCAGACCTCATCTAGCTCACATTGAGCACATGAAACGTGTGGACACCATCTTAGCAGAACTAGCCCTCCAGCCACTAGCTCACCGAAAAGCAGGATCACCCGGTGAGAAAACCATCAGTGGCGGTGAACGCGGCAGACTCAATCTCGGCTTAGACCTCAGTAGCGCTGCTGAGATCTTTCTCTTTGACGAGCCCATCTCAGGTCTCTCCTCCAAGGACTCCGAACATGTAGCGGAGACACTACACACCCTTTCTCGTGATAAGATTGTCATCACCTCTCTACACCGCCCAGGAGCACGGGTGTTAAGGTTATTTGATAAAGTTTTATTGTTAGACAAAGGAGGGCGTGTAGCCTTCTTTGGCACGCCCGTAGAGATGAGCAGGTATTTCCGTGAGGCGAGTAAGGAGCTCCATATCCTTACACCACAGAGGATGAAAGCTCAGCAAACAGGAGGCGCGGACTTTGTCTTTGATGTGTTAGAAACTCCACTCTACGGACAAGCAGGGCGTGAAACAGTGAGCGTCAGACGTTTCCCCCCCACATTTTGGCAAGAACGTTTTGAGGGTAGTCAGCTCGTTGATGATGTTGCACGTGGCGAACTACCAACAAAAAGCCAGCTCAATACCTCGGCCGTAAGCAATGGACAGATGGGCGTACCTACACAGTCAAAGCGGCAGCGGATCTTCGAGTGGGAGCGACTTCTCCGCACCCACTTCCACCGCACCATGCTTTCCAAGTTCAGGAATCGTGGCACTATTTACAGCATTTTGCTAGAGGCGCCACTGCTTGCCCTACTCATTGGAATCACCCTCCGGGCATCGCCAGAAGGTGCTTATTCCTTTCACAGCGGATTACACCTCCCCGTCTATATTTTCCTCACTGTTACCATAGGGATGTTTCTAGGCCTAACAAACAGCGCTACAGAAATCCTCAGAGACCTCCCCATCTTTCGCCGTGAGAGAAACTGCCGCACAGGCACGCTCCTCTATGTCTCCGCCAAGTTTATTGCCCTTGCTATTTTGGCCGCCTTACAGTGCGCCATCTATACTTGGATAGGTCATGAAATGCTCGATATCTACGGCATGTTCACCACCCACTGGCTATGGATGACTGGCACTGCCCTCTGTGGCACAGCGATGGCATTAGTCATCTCCTCCGTGGTCAAAACAGAACGTGCTGCCCTGAGCGCCGTACCACTTCTGTTAGTACCACAACTCCTTCTAGCAGGAGCCCTAGTATCCTTTGATGAAATGAACCGAGGCTTATTTCATGGAGCCGCAGATGGACGCGCTGCCAGAAATGAGCCTATCCCTGCTCGTATCATGCCATTACGCTACGCCTATGAAGGTATGATGCTCAGCCAGGCCACTCATAATCCATTTGAAAAAGAACGACGTAAAATTCAGGCAGAGATTGATCCACTTAAAGCCATCATCGAACAAAGATACAATGGAGACTTAAGTCAAGAGCTCACGCCTAAGCAGGACCAAAGGCTCAAGATTTTAAAAGAGGCACTACGCAGACTCATGGCAGCAGAAGCCACCGATGCTACTGAAGCAAAATCTTTGATCTGGAAAATCTCTAACGCAGGCAGAAAAAAAACAATGGAGAAACTACAGGCAATACCTCCCTACCCAGAAGATGAAACTATCGAAGTCAAACCCACCAGAGACTTTTTTGTCAATTCACGCACAGACCTGTTAGTCAGCAAAGCAGAGATTGATCGTGTCGACTACAGACAAGAAAAGAACCGCAGCATCTTCCTCGCTGAATGGAAACACTGGTTCGGAATGACTACCAAAACCACACAAGCATGCCACTGGCTACTGGGGACATTTATTACCCTTTGCTTAGCCATTACAGCCATTAATCTGCAAGTGCGCAAACAACGGGTAAAATAACTCCAAGCCGAGACTAGCGCGCCGATTCCGCTAGGTTAACAATCGCATCACGATAGCTCTTAATTTCTTCGGTCACTTGAATTTTCAAAACAAAATCAAGCTGCTCAAGTGCCTCTTCATAGCGGGTGCGTGCCACGTACAGCTTAGCTAGCTCTATACGAGCTTCATACTCTCCACCCTCGATACTCGATGCTTGCTGGAGTAACATTTCAGCTTCCTGATAACGCTTTTCAGCCACTCGATGGCGAGCCAGAAGATTAAGAGCCACAGCGTCTAGAGGATCAGATTGAATCAAATCTTCTAAAACTTCAGCTCCGCGTTGAGGATTCTCACCAGATTGAATATCAATGAGAGCACCAAGACGTTTTTGCTGACGCACAAGTTTCACCCCCTTAGCATCTGGCCACGCTTTCTGAATCGCATCAGCAAACTCACGCGCGAGCTTCCAGTCCTGATTACGGGTAACAAACTCTAGAAGATTCAGTGCAGACGAATACTGAGGCTGCTGCTCCATCGTAATAGCCGCTAACATCAGCGGGCGTGCCAATTTTGAACTCCCTGAACGAAGATGCAGACTCGCTAACAAAAAGTGATTTTCTGCATCAAGCTTTCCCATACGGCGTACAAGTTCAAGATTTACCATGGCATCATCGATCTTCTCCACCGCAATCTGAATAGACGCTTGAAACAAGTAGTAAGAAACCTCGGTGGGGCGCACTTGGATCACTTCTTCAATCAATGCCAGAGCCTCTTCATTTCGATCTAAGTGCTGAAGACACTGAGCCACTCCAGCTTTCCAATCGACACTCTCTGGTTGAGTAAGCTGCGCGAGTCGATAAGCCTGCAGAGCGGAAGCATATTGACCATTCTGCGCCCTGCCGTAGGCAAGCTGACCATACGTAGCACCATCCTGATCTCCCAGTTTAATAGCCTCCTCCAGTGCTGGCATCGCCTTTTTCCACTCGTCACTGCGTACGTAAACAAAACCAAGGTTCCGGTGCGCTCGGCGAAAGCTAGGGAAAATCTTTACCGCACGCTGGTAATACTTTTCAGCAGACTTCATATCACCTAACTCAAACGCAATATTACCGGCATTAAAGGCAACCGCAGCAGATGTCTTCACCAAGGCACTCGAGGTGAGCTTCGCGAATGCTGTTTGCCTTTTCCCTCCTGCCATCAGCGGCTGAACAGAAACTAACAGCCCTCGCTCTGCAGAGCTAACGGCTGGCTCAATACGCGCGTTAATTCTATACGAGCCGTTAAATGATTTCAAAAAAGCCTCATCTTTCCAGTAGTCCTTAGAAAGCGGTAAAGACTCCGCCGCAAGAAGTGGAGTAATGAACAAACAGGTAAATAAAAGGTATTTCATTTTTTAATAAAAATCGGCCAAGTCATCACAGCTTTAACCGCTTTACCTTGACGTGTGGGTGGAGTGAATCGAGAACCGTTAGCAATCCGCTTAGCCAAAGGTATCAGCGCTGGATACTGAGCAGAAATAACCGAAATGAACTGACTTTTCCCCGATGGGAGAATGGCGACTTTTACCACCACTTTACCTTGGCTCGCATTCCGGATACTGCGAGGAAACTGCACAGAGGGGTTCCGAATCAACCTCGGCTTACGATCAAGTTCTCCAAGAGAGTAATAAGACTTTGGCTTAGGCGGCGCGGTTTTTACTCGTGGTCTAGATGGGGCCTTCCTCTTGGTGATGACTTTAGCTTTAACAACGGGCCGCTTAACGACTGGCTGAGGAAGTGGTGCTGGCGGCTGATCGGCAAAAAAGAGATCAACGGCAATACGCGGATCCACTTTAACATTCATCACTGGCAGGGCTGGCTGACTAACATCAAATGCAGGGGATAAGTCTGCGACGGCTGGAGGCGGAGGTGGAGGAAGTTCTTCCTCGGTCTGCTCCTGCGGTGCTGGAGGTGGCGGCTCAGGTAAAGTAACCGTATCCACCTGATGAATTTCAAACTCTGGCTCAACACGCGTGAGCAGCATCATCCGCGTTGCTACCAAAACAGTGATCAAGACTGCTGTGGTGGCTATACCTAAGATGATGGATTTAAGCTTCATTGGAAAACTTCGAGTCTTTGTTTGCGATAAGTAAAAAATTTCTAAGTGGTTACCTAAAGTTGAAAAACTATTTTGTGGTAGCGAGACTCACCGTTTTGGCTCCGGCGAGTTTGGCGGCATTGATAACCTGAACGATAAGCCCATGGTTAGTATTGGTATCACCTTGAATAATAACTGGCGTTTTCTGATCAGATTCTAACATTGCAGCCACCACACTGCGCACACCGTTCACTCCTATACTGCGCCCGCCTTGATACACCTGACCATTTGATGTCACAGCGATGAGGATAGAGTTTTTCTCCAAATCCTGTGCTGAACTTGCACGTGGCTTATTCACATCCACACCTGTTTCCTCCACAAAAACAGTGGTTACAATAAAGAAAATCAGCAGAATAAACACCACATCGATCAAGGGAGAAATATTGATCTCCGAGGTGGAATCATCAGCTGAAAAATGACGGAAGCGGCGCATGAGAAAAACAGTGGAGTGAGCCCATCAATGGCCAGTAATCAGTGATCGGTGAAGGTTCTGCTGCAGTGTGGCGTAGGCTGAGGCTGTTTGCCTCCGTAACAAAGCAAGAAGAAAAGCAGCGGGGATGGCGATGAGCAGCCCTGCTTGAGTAGTAATCAGAGCCTCGGCGATACCAACGGAAATCTTATCGATAGGCTTGGCCGTACTTCTGGTAGCGAGACCAGAAAATGTCACTAACATCCCCGAAACTGTTCCTAATAATCCAGCCAGCGGTGCTGCCCCAGCGAGCACACCAATAAATGGAAGACGGCGCTGAACCCATGCCAAACGATCCAGCTCATAGGTAACAAACTCCCCCTCCACAGAGCGCCTACCCCGCTCCGTAGCAGGTTGCAAATCTTCACCAGCCACTTCTTTTTTCACCTTACTCAGGCCGAGCCATGTAGAGGCCAGTATCGCGTAAAGCCCGACACCTAGCAGAAGCAGAGCCCAGAGAATCGGGCCACCCTGATGGAGGACATGCTGGAGTTCTGAGATCATTTTTCCGTATTAGATTGAACAAACCTTTCTCCACGTAAGCCATTAACTAAAGTCAAACCAAGCTTCTCCGTAGTCTGGGCAATCCCCTGACAGCGGCGCGAGAGCAGCGCATGGATAATCAGTGCAGGTATCGCTACCACGAGGCCAAAAAGTGTAGTCACCAATGCCTCAGAAATTCCTCCCGCAAGTGGTTTAGCATCCCCTGTGCCAGAAACAGTGATCACATTAAATGTGCGGATCATACCAGAGACCGTCCCCAAAAGACCCAACAAAGGCGCGGTAGCCGCAGTCACAGCAATGAATGGCAGCCATGATTGCAATTTATTCTGCACCCCTATCAGCTGCTCATAAAGAACCTCCTCCACGACATCTGGTCCAGCTTTTACAAACCCCAAACACTTCCTAACAACACCAGCCGCAGGGTGATAAACTTTATCAGCCATCACCTCAGCTGCCCCCTGATCGCCGGCTCGCAAAGCTTCAAGAATCCGTGAAATCCAATCACTATCTGGTGTACGAATACGAATAATCTGAGCAAACTTAATGATCCCACAAATAGCAGACACCAAGGCGATGGCAAGGATCGGCCAGATCCAGAAACCTCCTTTGCGGAAAATATCAAGTTTATCCTCTTCCAGTGTCGCAAGAGCGAGCGCTTTACCACCGGTAACATCAATACTAACAGATGACTCCCCACCACTAATAATCGTTTTGATCTCACCGCGCTCTCCGGGCAAAACCTTAGGGCTACCTCGGCCTTTTTCGCGAACAACTGAGCCTGCTAGTGAGCCATCTTCCGCTACAAACCATGCAGAGGGCCCAGCTAAGGCGAAGGTTCCTTTTTTTACTGTCCCATCTGGAGCAACAGCTTCACCTTGCACACTGGTGCCACCTAAAAGGTTCTCTAATCGAGCCATCCCCGCCTCTAATGAAGCAAGGCGTTTTTGCATCTGTGCGCGTGGGGTTCCGCTCTGGCTATGGAGTCCATCAAGAGCACTCTGATAAGATGCCTGCTCACCAGGGAGGAGGAAAGTCTCCCACGTCAGACCATAATCGCGGAGCTTACCATCGATAAAGTTATAGTCCTGCTCAGAAAGGTAGTGTTTTTTTTCCAACTCACGGAATAAGGTCTTACGATCTTCTACGGACATACGTGCTATGCGCACCTTTCTGCGCTTGTCTTTCAGCTCAGCGCGGGTGACTTCAAAGGACTTTGCCAGCGTAGGCTTCTCTGCCGCAATGGCGGTGCGTTGAGCGACCAACTCATCTTGAGCCTTAGTTAGGTCTTTTTTGATACTCGTTAGATCCTGCGCTATAGCAGGCAGAACCAGCAGAAAAAAAAGTGAAATATATCTCCAAAAGATCATGACGAATATTACTGATTAGCTTCTTGGTTAGATTTATTTAACCCCACAGGAAGCTGGATAAGCTGCGGCTGCTGGTCTTTTTTATACACCGCTATCGCACGCCTGATATCGTCTGCCAGCTCAGGCTTATCCTGCCAGTTCCAGCCATCTTCCCCCAGGGTAACAATACCTGAAGTATCCCCCGCACTGGACGCAAAGTAAGCACGCGCAAGCCCTAGATAGAGCACATTCAACGTCATTTTTTCACCACTACCAAGCTCTCTGGTCTGTTCCGCCACCGTCACACTGCGGTTAAACCTTCCTGCACTGGTAAGAACATTCAGGATGGATTTTAATACATCACGCGGCTTCTCCATAGCATCAGGAGAGCTGAGAAGATCAATATCTGTAGAGAGCTCCTTCTGTAGCGGATCTGGGAGACGCTTGATCAGATTGCGTGTCCGTGGCAGCATATTTGTTAGGGAGTCAATCAGTAGTCGCTGAGCATCACGGTACGCTTTCAGTTCAGATTCCAGCTCTCCTTTCCTATCATCAGCAAGCTCGGCAGAGGCTCCGGCTTTTTCGATCTCCTCGTTCAGGAGTGTAAGTTCTTTTTGATAGATATTAAGCAAATCCTGCATCCGCTGCTTCTCCACCTTCCAGGTATTTTTCTCCTCAGTAATCAACCGCTCAGTCTGCACCCATTGTTTAATCAGCTCACGCTTGGCCGCGGGATCTAGCGTATCTTTTTTTCCCTGCGCACAAAGCGAGGAAGACAGCGATAACAGGGTGATAATGATGTGTTTATTCATCGGTAACTAGGAGTGGGGAAACGTAATACCTCAGATAATGAGAGCGGCACTTGTAAATAACAAGCACCGCTCCTACCAATTTATAATTATTAGCAAACTAGAACTTCACCTCAAAACCCGCGTAGAGGTGACGGCCACGTCCAACACGTGGACCATCTGCCAGACGGGAGGTAATACTTTCTTCATCCAAGATATTGTAAACACCACCTACAAGTTTCCAGTTTTCATCAAGCTGATACCAACCAGAGAGGTCAAAGAGGAGAGCTTCATCGATCTTACCCTCACGGGCTGAGGTCACTGGGTCATCATGGTTTCCACCTGTGCCATACATAGCACTGGTCCATGTGGCATCAAGATTGGCGCCCCACTTGGTCATATCCACACCAATACCCGCCGCGATTTTCCACTCAGGCACGTAAGGGATGTCATTGCCCGTTTCGTCTCCACCTTGGAAGTCAGAAAAGATGTTACCTGAATCTGCGGCAATATCTTGCTCTAAGGTAGCCTTGGTCCAAGTAGCACTGACATACATTGGCAAGCGGTAGGATTTTCCAGCGGCAGAAGCAGGATCATAGCTGAACTGAGCTTCGATACCGTAGACACGCGCGGCACCACCATTAGCAGGATCATTCTGACCTACACCTGCTGCAGGCGCGAGGAGGCTATCAAAGTCTGTATAGAATCCAACCAGCTCAAAGGCACGGTATGTATCCGCATCAGCATGACGCCATCCAAACTCATAGGAAATCGATGTTTCCTCGTCAGTTTGATCTTCAGGATCTGGATTGGTAAACCCACTTGGACTTGGTGTAGACACACCACGATAAATACCACCAAAGAGCTTATCGGTAGCACAGAGCTCGTAAGTAAAACCAATACCACCAGCCCAAACATTCAGATCATCACTACGGGAACTTCCGCCATTAAAGTCCTCGTAATCATAGGCGATGTGCTCAAAGCGAAGACCTGGACGGAGTGTGAGATTCCCCATTTTCACAGAATCCTCAATGAAAAAGGCAACCGCATCTGTCTGCTGACGACGATTGGTTTCCTCCCCCTCAAATCCCTCACGAAGAATGTCAAATCCACCTGCACCATCAGCATCATAAATATCCACCCACTGTGCGCGGCGGATACGATCACGGTGCAAACGCACACCACTAGTGAGACTGTGCTCAACACCACCAAAGGTAAAGTCATACTGACCTGCAAACTGTATACCATAGCTGTAGTAATCACGGCTATTTGCCTTTACACCGATGGATCCAGGGGTATCACCTTGGATCACCGCAAGCTCAGCAGGACTCATCAAAGCACTATGAATACTCGTACGCCCAGTAGCGATACGACCACGAGAGTCTGCACCTGGCATGACTGCAGTGCTGACGTGATCGAGCTTATACCAATTACGGTTAAAACTATTATAGTATGCCGTAGCTTCCAGCTTAAGAGCATCCGATGGCTCAAGGGTATACTTCAAATAAGAACGCGTCTGATGGGTATCGATATTATCAAACACTGTCGCGGCATAACGATCGTGTGGATTATCACTTGCGTCTGATTCTGTCAGACCTAAGTAAGTCTCGTTTGCGCCCATGTCAGTGTAGCCTGCCTTAAATTCTAGACGCTGCTTAAGCGGAGTATCAGGTTCCCAAAATAACTTCAACATTGGCTCAATACGCTCGAAGCCCGTGCTGCGATCACCGTAACCCTGAATAGAACGAAAGCCATCTGAGCGCTGGTAATGCATTTCTAATAGGTAGCCGAACTTACCGTTCTCAGTCTGGATCGTATTTCCATAATGAGCGTGGCCTAGGAAGGTATTGTCTGAACCATATGTAAATTTACCATAAAATGACTCCTGCTCTGGAACTGGTGTGGAGAGATAGTTGATCACTCCACCCGTTGTGTGCGGACCATACTTAACTTGACTGGATCCTTTAAGAATTTCCAATCCACTCATTCTGCCAGCGTTAGGAGAATAGTATGCAGATGGCGCTGAGTAGGGCGCAGGAGCCATGAGTATACCGTCCTCCATCACAGTGGTCTTCTCCGTGCGCGTCCCCAGATTACCTCGAATAGATAAGTTAGGAAATAGACCATAACCATCTTCCTCACGGGTATAGACACCAGGAACTTTGGCCAGTAGGCGATTGATATTGGTGTAGTTCTGCTGCTGGATATCAGCCGTATTCAGATACGCAGCAGAGCCCACGAGATCCGAAACGCGGTCTTTCCCTCCAACCACAGTCAGAGGTGTTAGCTCTCCATAGTTTTCATCAGCGACCACAGAAAGAGCCGCAAAGTTACCCAAGCTGAATACAGCAAGAGCCAGACGTTTAGTTGATTGATTATGAGTCATGAAATGTTGTGCGAGTTTGTAAATGAGACTTGCAAACCGCAGCCTCGTGGCGCGGTAAGGAGCTCTCTCTATTGATATTGATTCTCAATAACAAGAAAAATCTCTCCTTTTCTGGAAAACTCCTCGTAGAATCGCATTTTTCCCTTGCTGGATAGCAGTCTCTGACCGCTATTAAGCGCGACATGTTTGCATCCAAATGGAAAAAAGAAGCCTGTTTACTCTACAAAGCGGCGAAGAAGTTTCTCAACTACAAACGCGATTTGTTAGAAGACCAGCAAATCGAGGAAATCAACTCACGCAGGAATGATCTCAAAGCTACCATCAAGGCAGGAGATAAGGAGAAATGCGCAGAGGCGAGTAAGCAGCTGCAAGCCACTTGTGAAGGCGCGCTACCACGCTATCAGTCACAAGGATGGGTGGAGGAAAATCTGGAGGTGTTCTTTGTAGCCATTGTCGTTGCGCTCGGACTGCGCGCCTATGTTGTGCAGCCTTTCCGCATTCCCACCGGCTCCATGCAGCCTACGTTAAATGGTATTGTGGCCACCGCTCTCCCAAACGATGAGGAGTTTCCTTCTTTTGCTGTGCGCGTGGCGCAAAAAGCCTCTCATGGACGCACCTACGTGGATCTTGTCACTGAAGAAAATAAAACGCTCAGACAGGAAAACCCCATCGTAGAAAGGCAATCATTCCACTTTTTCACCAAAACCGATATTTTCTTCAGCGATGGCAGCAAAATGACATTCCCTGGTCCAAAAGCGGCATTGGTAGGCAAAGGTAAAGATGGAAAAGGCTTTGGCTTCGGGGCACTCACACGCTACGTGCATAGAAAACAGCTCATCCCAGAACAAATTGAAGACCTAAAACGCGCCAACGTGCCGTACGATGGTAGACCCGGCAATGAAGCGGCTTTCTATATTAGCCCTAACATACCTGCTAACACCACCATTGCCCGTGGCTACATCGATACCGGTGACCTCATTCTCGTTGATAAAATGTCCTACCATTTCAGAACTCCCACTCGCGGTGAGGTCTTTGTTTTTGATACCCGTGAGATTCAATACATTCACAATGAGGCACGCGCCAATGGCAGCGTTGCTGGCTCCCATTACATCAAACGTCTTGCCGCTGTCCCTGGTGACGAACTGCAAATCAGAGGCACTGATCTTTATATAAATGGTGAAATCGCTCAAGAGCAGGGTTTCCTAAACGTCATGAGCAAGGAAAACGGCTACCGTGGCTACCAAGCAACCAAACGCCTAGCAGGTAATAGCCTATTTAAAGCATCTCACTCCACCCGACCAGGCATGAGCGAATACATCGCGCTAGGTGATAATTCTGAAAACTCCTCAGACTCCAGACACTGGGGCACCGTCAAGGAGTTTAACGTCATCGGCCCAGCCGCCATTTCCCTCTGGCCCTTTGCTAGTGGGCACTGGGGACTTATCAAATAAGCAAACTTTGTATCAATAAACTGGCACGCCACCATGGCTTCTTCCCAAGAAATTACACGGAAGGCGAAGTCCAATCTCGCTATCACGCTCACTTGCCTCCCCAAGGAGCGCAAGCGTGATATGATCACCTTCTACGCCTTCTGCCGCGTCATCGATGACCTAGCAGACGATCTCGATGTTCCACTGGAAAAAAGAAAACATGGTCTTGCGGAATGGCGCGCTGGGATCGAGAACGGTTTTACCGCCGCTGATGAGCTTCAGGCAGAAGTGGTCGATCTCATCAAACGGTATGACATTTCTACCCAACCCTTCCTCGATCTCATCGATGGCTGCACCTCAGATCTCCAGCCTCAACGCTTTGGCTCATGGGCCGAACTGGAGAATTACACCTACCGCGTAGCGAGCTGCGTGGGGATTATCTCCACACGTATCTTTGGCTGTACCCACCCTGATTCAGAGAAATACGCAGTCGCACTCGGCCATGCACTCCAGCTGACTAATATCCTCCGCGATATTGATGAAGACCTCCGCAATGGTGGACGTATTTACCTACCACTCGATGACTTCACCCGCTTCCAATACAGCGAGCGCGACCTCATCGGGCGCGTACACGATGGTCGCTTCATAGCCATGATGGCATGGCATGCAGACAGAGCGGAAAAATTCTACCAAGAAGCACTCAGCCACCTACAGAAAGAAGACGCGAAGGCACTCAAGGCGGCTGAAGCCATGCGTAAGATCTACCACAGTCTTCTCACCAAGATGCGTGCCGATGGCTTCCAGGTATTCGCCCAGCGTTACTCCATTTCCAAACCACGTAAAATCGCCATCCTCATCTCCACATTCATCACCGGCTAAAACACCTCACCTCATTATCCACATTTCTTGATAGCCAGAATAATTCATCAGCGTATAATTACAGACATCTTTTAAAATACTCAACTCATCCATAGATTACTCATGAACATATCCCACATTTCCCTCCTTACCCTCACCGCAGCAGCACTAGCCTCATGCGCCCCCTACCCACCATCACTGGCCAATCCATTCATACCTAACCAGCCGACTACTCAAGGTGAGGTTCCAGCTCCAACCGTGGATACCACCAACAGCATCCCCCTAGGCCGCCCTTCACCTGATGGTAACAAAAAAATGGTGATCAGCCCCTACAGCCCTTACAACATCATCGATATCACAGGCTACAGCAGTGGCGACATTGTCGGAGACCCCTCCACCGCTAGCCCCAACCCCTCCACAGGGAAATTAGACCTCACCACTGCGAAACACTTCCGCCTCCCATAACTTAGCGCACTTATCCCTCCCCATCCTCCCCTGCACTACCAAACAAGCATGGGAGGATTTTTTTTCACCAGACCCCACCCTCACGGCACTACTGAAATACGCTTTTTTGCTGATACCTAAAGGGCACCTTTTTATTGTATGAAACCACACCTCTCCAACTCCGCTCGGCTTTGCAGCATCTGGGCTGCAGTTGTTAGTGGCGCTGTCTCATGCTCAACAATCGGCACCCCCACGATCTCAGAAAAAATCGCGGTCCCCACAGCATGGAAAGCCTCCACTGAAGGAACATCCAAAGAAATTAGCCGAGGCTGGGTGCGCGATCTTAACGATCCCCAGCTACCCTCTCTGGTTAACGAGGCCATGGGGAAAAACCCCAGCATCCTCGCCACCGCAGAGCGCCTCAAGGCATCAAGGGCATCCCTCGTAAGGGCACAGGCTAACCGGATGCCCTCACTCAGCAGCTCAGCAGGAGCTAGCCGCACTCGCACCAATGCAGACGCCTCAGATAGTAGCACCAGCTACTCCAGCAACAAAAGAATCAGCCTAGGCGCCAGCTGGGAAATTGATCTTTGGGGAAGACTCCGCCACCTCCATACCGCCGCTCAAGCTAACTACGATACCACCGTGGCAGACCTCCGAGGAGCCCGTCTCTCACTCGCCGCCAACACCGCCAGCACATGGTATAATCTCATCACCGCAGAGAATCAGCTTAAACTCGCTAAAGAAACCCTAGCCAGCTACCAAAAGGTGGAAAAAATCATCGTCCGCAACTACAAAGCCGGCACAGCACGCTCGCTGGAACTGCAGCTATCACGGAACAATGTCTTCAGCGCAGAACGTATCCTGAGAGCCCGGCTAAGAAACCGTGATGATGCAAAACGTAATCTAGAAGTCATCTTAGGCCGCTACCCCTCCGCCACCATCAAGGCTCCAGCAGAACTACCTAACATACCTCAATCAATCCCCAGCGGCTTACCATCAGAGCTTATTGCACGCCGCCCAGACATCGTAGCATCTCGGCTAGATCTTGAAGCCTCATTCCACCTTGCCATGGCAGCCAAAAAAGACCTCCTACCAAGCCTAAGACTAACCAGCAGCAGTGGCACCAGTGCATCCAGCTACAAGAACCTACTCGATCCAGGATTCCTCATCTCCAGCATCTCCGCATCGGTGAGCCAGTCCCTCTTTGAAGCCGGAGCTAGCCGCGCAGACGCCCACGCCGCCCTAGCACGTAATCAAGCAGCCATCCATGATTATAGAGATACTGTTCTGGATGCCTACCGCGAGGTCGAGTCGGCCTTAGCCTCCGAAAGCTCGCTTAAACAACAGGAATTTTTCCTCCGCAAGGAGCTCCAGCAGGCAGCACTCGCCGAGAGACAAGCAGAGCGCGACTACGCCGAGGGAGTGGATGGCACAGACATCCTTGATTTACTAGAAAGCCAACGCCGTGCATCAAACGCCAGAAGCTCACTCATTGATTTGCAAAATCAACGGATTCAAAACCGTATTAATCTCTACCTCGCTCTCGGTGGAGATTTCTCCACCCGTTAATCCATTTCCCATCCTCCTGTGCGCCATCTCATCCACATCGTGATTACCATTGCCATCCTCGGTGGCGGCTTCTTGGCGTTTCATTCTCTCAAAGGCTGCCAGAGCAATATCTTCAGCGATCAAAAAAACGCTACCAAGGGAAACCCCTCCGCTAAGACAGGACAAGAAAAGCATCGTTCTAAACGCCCCCCCATCAAAACCACCGTCATCCCCTTGGAAAAAGGCGACTACACAGTCAAAGTCATCACCCAAGGTGAGGTACGAGCTCACCACAATACCGCACTAACACCGCAGGTAGGCGGCCGTATCACCAAAATCTCACCCAAGTTCGAAGATGGTGCTTTTTTTAACCAAGGCGATATCCTTGTAGAGCTTGAAACGGCCGATTACTTAACAGAAATAGAAAATGCCAAAGCACAGCTCGCACGTACCGAGGCTACCTTCGCGCAGGAAAAAGCTCGGGCCAAACAAGCTCTACTCAACTGGAAAGACGCAGGCTTTCAAGAAGAACCCAGTGACCTCGTGCTACGCAAACCACAGCTCCGTGAAGCAGAGGCCAATGTCACCTCTGCCCGATCAAATCTTGAGCGCGCCGAACGTGATCTAGGCCGCACCAAAGTCAAAGCCCCCTACAATGGTAGAGTGAAAATCAGAAATGTAGGCATTGGCCAACAAGTAGGCGCAAACACCCCCTTAGGAGAAATCTTCACCACAGACATCGCAGAAGTTAGACTCCCCATCACAGCGCGCGATCTGGAATACTACACCCCACCCAACCAATCTAACAAACAAGATCAGGGGCCACAAAAAGCGACCTTCCATTCTAGCATAGCTACCCACGGAGAGGAAAAAACATGGTCTGGAAACATCATCCGCACTGAAGGGGCACTGGACAAAGACTCACGGCAAATTTTTGTCATCGCACGCATTCATGATCCTTTTGCATTAAAATCTAATAAAAAACCGCTCTACCTTGGGCAGCCTGTCAGAGTCACCATACCAGCGCATACCCTTAAGGATGTCTACACCATCCCTCGGAGTACACTGAGTGATCTTAACCAGATCATTGTCATCCGCGAAGGCGGCATCAAGCGCGTGGAGATCCAGCCCATCTGGTCTACCCAGAATGATATTGTTTTTAAGGAGAACATTCTCCCCGGCGACCTCCTAACAACTACCCGCATCCCCTATGCACCGGAAGGCGCACCCGTAGAAATCATTCCAGATAAGCCCGAGAACGAGCAATAAGCCATCTCTAGCATCTACTACTAACAACAACACACTCACCATGATCCGCTGGTTTGCACGTAATAGCTACGCTGCTAATTTCCTCATGCTCGCCATCCTCTTGGCCGGAGCATACTCGGTGATGTACAAAATCCCCACGGAGGTTACCCCGTCTTACCGCTTTTCCTCTATCTACGTCAGAATCCCACTCCCAGGAGGCACCCCTAAAGAGGTGGAGCAAAAAATTGTCCTACCAGTGGAAAAAGCCCTTCAGGGTATGGCGGAAATAAAAACAATCGGCGTAGAGGTGAAACGCACCCGTGCAGAGTTTATTATCGAAACCCATGATGGCGTCGATATGGATAAACTCCGCACTGAGGTTGAATCACGCATCGATGCCATTAATACCTTCCCCCGTGAAATAGAGCGCCCCAGAGTGCACATCCCTGACACCGCGCAGTGGAAAGAAGTCATCTCCGTGGTCGTCTCTGGAGACATGCCAGAAAAAGACCTTCAGGCAGCAGCCAGAAAGATCCGCGATGACCTCACCGGACTACCAAGCATTTCTAACATCGACATCATTGGCGACCGCCAGCACCAGATCTCTATTGAAGTCAATCAGCACACACTCAATGACTACGGACTCACGCTGGATGATATTTCTCAAGCCATTCGGCAAAACTCCCTCGATCTATCCGCTGGCTCTATCCGCACAGAATCTGCCCGAGTCCTACTCCGCTCTACTAATCAAGCTCTAGATCGATCGGCCTTTGAAAACATCATCATCACACGCAGCAACGGCGCAGAAGTTAAGCTAGGAGATCTTGCTAAGGTGATTGATAAATTCGATGAGGAGAAAAAAATCACACGCTTTAATGGTGACCGCTGTGTGCTCGTAGAAGTCAAACGCCAGGAAGGTGAAAGTGCTCTCACCATTGCGGATGCAGTACATGAATATGTCGAAAATGCGCCACAGAATTTCCCAGAGGGTGTTAAGCTATCCACATGGGATGATGATTCCGTTAGCCTACGTGGCCGTATTTCCACCCTCTTCTGGAATCTATTGCAAGGCAGCTTACTTGTATTTCTATTGTTAGGAATTTTCCTGCGCCTCTCACTCGCGTTCTGGGTGGTAGTGGGCATCCCCATCAGCTTTGCTGGCGGCCTTATCCTCATGCCCAGCATGGGCGTAACGGCCAATGTCATGAGTTTATTTGGATTTATCATCGTGCTCGGCATTGTGGTGGATGACGCCATCGTCACCAGTGAACATATCTATTCCAAACTAAAAACAGGCATGGACCCACTGGAGGCTACCGTTCTCGGCACCAAGGAAATCGCCGTGCCAGTTACCTTTGGCATCCTCACTACCATGGTGGCATTTACCCCCTTAGCATTCTTTGATGGATGGTTAGGCACACTGGCAAAGCAGATCCCCTACGTTGTGATCCCCGTGCTTCTGTTCTCTCTGATTGAGTCTAAGCTTATCCTCCCCTCACACCTCCGACATTTAAAAATAAACCGTGAGCGCAATCATATCATCACCCGTATTCAACATCGGGCATCTCAGCTCCTCGATCTCAGCATTAAGAAGATCTATAAACCCTCGATCACCATTGCCGTCAGATTCCGCTACGCTACCTTGGCCATTTTCCTAGCGATCGCGATGGGCAGTATCGGCTTTATTTCAAGCGGGATCATGGGCTTTGAATCTATCCCAACAGTTGACCGCTACTTCATCAGTGCCAAGCTTCGTATGTCTGAAGGCGCTAATTTTGAACAAACAGAATTACAAATCAATCGCCTTGAACAAGCCGTCGATGAGCTCCGCAAAGAATTCACCGATGGCGCCGGTGGCAAGTCCCTCATCGGGAATGTAATGTCAACCACAGGTGGTAATCCTACCAAAAACTGGAACAATGAACGAGAGGGCTACGTTCTCATAGAAATCACTCCCCCAAGCCAACGCAAGTTCACTGGCCCAAAAAACCAAGAGATCGCAGATACCTGGCGAGAACTTGTCGGTGAAATCCCCGGATCACAATCACTATCATTCCGCACCGAGCGCTCAGGCGGCAGAATGATGCGTGATCAAGAAGACATTCACGTACAGCTACGCGGCACGGATAATGAGATCATGATCCCCGTAGCGGAAAAAATCAAAGAGATCATACGCAATCAATCTGGAATCATTGGTGCCTATACAAACATTGAAAAAAACCAGGATGAGTTCCAAATTTCCCTCCTCCCATACGGACGCGAGCTTGGCCTTACCCAAGAACAGCTTGCTCGTCAGGTCCGACGCGCCTTTCATGGTGATGAAGCCCAGCGTATCCAGAAAGGAGAGGATAGCGTCAAGGTGATGGTGCGCTTCACCGAGCTAGAACGTAAATCTCTCCACACTCTCGATGACCTTAAAATTAATCTCCCCAATGGCTCCAGCACCAGCCTCAATCAAGTTGCTAAGATCACACGCGGGGAATCACCACCCACCATCAATCGCCAAGATGGCGCGCGCGTTTACAGCATCGCCGCTGCTCGCGCCAATAGAAGCGTAGATATCAATGCCATCGCAGAAAAGATTACCCCAATGATCGATGAAATCGTTCATGCCACTCCTAGCCTGAGTTGGAGATACACTGGATCACTTGCGGAAACCAAAGCAAACAAACAACGTATCTGGGTGACTGGTGGACTCCTCCTCTTTGTTCTCTTTGCCCTCTTAGCCATCCCCTTCCGCTCAGTGACGCAGCCTATTTTTGTTCTCCTTGCCATCCCCTTTGGTGCAGTAGGCGCCATCTTTGGCCATGTCATCATGGATCTCACACCATCATTCCTGAGTTTCTTTGGCCTGCTCGCTCTCACTGGCGTTGTGGTCAATGACTCACTTGTCATGGTCGATTTCACCAATGTCAAACGGCGTGAGGGAGCCTCTGCATATGATGCCGTGATCCACTCTGGAGCCTCCAGATTCCGCCCCATTTTACTCACCTCCATGACCACTTTCGCAGGACTCATGCCCCTGATCTTTGAGCGCTCCATTCAGGCGCAATTCCTCATTCCTATGGCAGTATCACTGGCCTTTGGTATCCTCTTTGCCACTGTGATCACCCTTTACCTCATTCCCTGTGCATATCTCGCCACTGAAGATGTGAAGCATTTTTTCAGTAAACTCTTTGGTAGAACCAAAAAATCCTAAGAGAGCAAGGTGGCTTTTTAGAAATCTTTCTGTGTGTTCACCATTTTCCATGGTTAAATCTCCGCAGAAATCTTATGGACTCGCTTTTCCCAGAATCCATCCCACAGGCATCCGGCCCAGTAAAGACGACGGATGATGCACCGCTTGCCGCACGGATGAGACCACGCACCCTAGCAGAAGTAGCAGGACAGAAGCACATTCTCGCTGAAGGAAAACTACTACGCCGTGCAATTGAAGCAGACCGCTTTTCTTCCCTCATTTTTTACGGCCCACCAGGCACAGGGAAAACAACCCTCGCCACCGTCATAGCCCATAGCACGGATAGCCGCTTTGAGATGCTCAATGGAGTAGAATCAAATGTCGCAGAGATCCGGGAGAAAATCTCCCAAGCCCAGCAGTGGAAGCAGCTCCGCAACCAGACCACCATCTTGTTCATCGATGAAATCCACCGCTTTAACAAAGCCCAACAAGACGTCCTCCTCCCCCACGTAGAACGCGGCACAGTGAGATTCATCGGCGCGACCACGCACAATCCTTACTTCTACGTAAACTCCCCCTTGGTCTCAAGATCACAGGTCTTCCAGCTTGAACCTGTGCCCACTGAGGAGCTCATTCAGCTCATGCAGCTAGCACTCAGTGATAAAGAACGGGGACTTGGAAAACTTCACATCACTGCAGACCCCGCCGCCCTCAAGCACATCGCCGAGAAGTCTGATGGCGATGCCCGCCGCGCACTCACTGCACTAGAACTCGCCACCCTAACAACACCAGAAAAAGCCGATGGAAAGATTCACATCAGCCTCGAAGTCTCCGCGGAGTCCATTCAGCAAAAAGCCATCGTCTATGATGCAAATGGAGATGCACACCACGATACCATCTCCGCTTTTATTAAGTCCATCCGCGGATCAGATCCTGATGCCGCACTCTACTGGCTTGCCAAGATGCTAGCCGCTGGTGAAGACCCACGCTTCATCGCACGGAGGCTGGTCATCTCCGCCAGCGAAGACATCGGACTAGCTGATTCTAACGGCCTCCGTGTGGCCATGGCAGCACAACAGGCTTTTGAGTTCATCGGCATGCCAGAAGGCCGTATCCCCCTCGCTCACGCTACCGTCTACCTAGCCACCGCACCCAAGTCCAATAGCGCATACGCCGCCTTAGGCGAGGCAATGCAAGACGTAGAACAAGGCCGCACTCTGGCAGTCCCAGAACACCTCCGCACCAACACACGCAAAAAACTCGCCGCAGCATCTGGAGCCACCAATGAGCAGTTAGCTTACCACTACGCGCACGATTACGAAGGTAACTACGTCCCCCAAGCATACCTACCCGAAGGTAAAACTTACTACACACCCTCAGAAAACGGCTTAGAAAAACGCATCAAAGAACGCCTAGATTACTGGCGTGAACAGTCTAAGAATGAGTGACTAAGCAGCCTATTTATTTAAAAATCTGAAAAAATATGATCTAGAACAAAAACTCCAGCCAGAGCGTTCTTTTTCTCACCCTTACTTGACGAAACTGCCTAGCTAGCTATGTGTTCCGCCATGCAGGACAAGGAACAAGACATCACTGAAGAAAACGAAGCTGACACCACCAGTGCCGAGCAGGAAGTAGCTGATACTCCCGCTACGGAAAATGAAGCTGCAGAAACAGAAAAACAAGAGCTAGACCCATGGGAAGCTCTGGAGCTCGAAGCTGCCAAGTGGAAAGACCAAGCCATCCGAACTGCCGCAGAGCTAGATAACTACCGCAAGCGTATGGCACGCGAAAAGCAAGACGCCGTCCGCTACGGAAACCAACGTCTACTGGAAGAGCTCCTCCCCGTACTCGATAACTTTAACATGGGCATGCAAGCCGCAGCCCAAGAGCAAGGCTCAATGCTCTACATGGGCATGGATATGGTGCATAAACAGATCAGCGAGTTCCTCTCCGCCCAAAACGTAGAAGAGATTCCTGCTGAGGCTGGTTCAGATTTTGACCCCAATGTTCACGAGGCGATCAGCCAAGAGACAAGTGAAGACATTGACGACGGCAAAATCATCCGCGTAGTCCGCAAGGGCTACCGCATCGGCGAGCGCCTGCTACGCCCAGCCAACGTCACCGTAGCCCACACCGAAACCGCCGATTCAGACGAGGAGCCTCCAACAGAAAACGAATAACCATGGCTAATAAACGAGATTACTATGACATCCTAGGAGTCTCCAAGGATGTAACAGCCTCCGAGCTCAAAAAAGCTTATCGAAAACTGGCGATCAAATTCCACCCCGATAAAAACCCAGGAGATCAGGAAGCAGAGGAAAAGTTCAAAGAACTTGGTGAAGCCTATGAGGCCCTCAGTGATGACGATAAACGGGCGGCGTATGATCGCTACGGACACGCAGCCTTTGAAAACGGCGGCGGTGGCGGAGGAGGTTTCGGCGGCGGTGGTTTCCATGATGCCTCAGATATTTTTTCCCAAGTCTTTGGGGGTGCCTTTGGTGGCGGCGGCGGTGGCTTCGAAGATCTTTTTGGCGGCGGCAGACGTAGGCGTAACCCCTCCGGCAGACAGCCTGGCAGTGATCTACGCTATGATTTAGAGATTTCCCTAGAAGAAGCAGCCACAGGTATCCAGAAAGAACTCGAAATTGAAAAACTCGAAGCCTGCAGCACCTGCAACAGCACTGGCTCCAAAAGTGGTAGCGGCAAAAATACCTGCCCCACCTGCGGTGGCCAAGGTGCCGTCACCCGCCAAGCTGGTATTTTCATTCAGCAAACCGAATGCCCAGACTGCCATGGATCCGGACAAATCATCTCAGATCCATGTCCAGACTGCCACGGCGAAGGCCGCAAGACAGAGACATCTCGGATCAAGATCAATATCCCTGCGGGAGTAGATGATGGCACACGCCTAAGATCTACCGGTAATGGCGATGCAGGTATGCGTGGCGGTCAGCCAGGTGACCTCTACGTATTTCTCCATATCAAAAAACACGAGATCTTTGATCGTGATGGTGACGATCTCTTCTGCGAGGTCCCCATGCCCTTTGCCACAGCAGCTCTTGGTGGCGAGCTAGAGGTCCCCACACTAGAAGGAAAATCATCGATCAAAATCCCAGCAGGCACTCAGGGAGGCACCACCTTCAGACTACGTAATCGCGGTATCAAGGACCTCCGCACCGGAGGAAAGGGAGACTTACACGTAGAAGTTCAGGTCGAAGTCCCCTCCAAGCTTAATAGCGAACAAAAAGAAAAACTCACCGACTTCTCCGAGTCCATCGGCGTGAAAAACAACCCCATGCAGGAGTCATTCTTCGAGAAGGCTAAAAAATTCTTTGGCGCCTAACTCAGAAGCACAAGGTCATGGACCGCTACTACCTTCCAAGCGCCCAGTGGCATCAAGAGCCCCTCACCCTAACAGGAGAAGAGGCTCACCACGCCACACGCGTCATGCGCGCAAAGGCGGGTGACGAAATTGAAATCTTCGATGGCCATGGCAAGCACGCAGTCTGCACGATCTCTCACGTAGAACGAAGTGCTGTAAGCTGCGAAATAAAACACGTGCAGCATGATCCAGCACCCCGGTTTCCCATCACCCTCTGCCAGTCCATCCCCAAGGGTGGAAACATGGAGTTCATCGTACAAAAAGCCGTGGAACTTGGAGTAACCACCATCCAGCCACTGATTACGCAGCGCACCGTGGCTCGGCCAGACTCACTCACCAAAAAACAGGAAAAATGGCAACGTATCGCCTTAGAAGCCTGCAAACAGTGTGGCCAGAATTACCTTCCTGAAATCGCCACCCCATTGCATTTCGCCCCGTGGCTCAAAGAGCTAAGCCTATATGACACCGCTCTCATTGCATCCTTGGATGAAAAGTCCATACACCTAAAGAGGTATTTAGAAAACTCCCCTCTCGCAGGCAGTATTGGTCTACTGATCGGACCAGAGGGGGATTTCTCACCAGAGGAGTATACCCAAGCCTACGATCATGGATTTCACCCTATCAGCTTCGGGGAAATTGTGATGCGTGTAGAAACGGCTTCCATCTACGGATTAAGCGTCATCCAGCACGAACGCTCATCTCTCTGAGTTACTTGCTTATATAACGTGCGAGCATTATATTTTTTAATGTTACTAATCACCTATTGACATAGGGTAATTTGATTAATATCATATTGTCACATTTTTTTTCAATTAAATCATCTCATGAAATTACCTTTGAAATATTCTGCTCTAGCAGCGATTTACTCTCTGATCGCGCTCCCATCACACGCTTGGAGCCCTGGCACTGGAAATGAATCTGCCACCACTGGATTTTCTGTAGATACCCAATCGCGTAACGATGTCATCTCCTTCTGGCACTGCGTCTACATGGAGTCCGAAGACTATCAAAGCAGCGCCACCTCCTCTCAGAGCTTTAAAGATGATGTGCAACGCCGGATCAACTACTACCGTGCCATGGCAGGTCTCAATGCAGATATTGATCTCACCAGCACCTCAACGGTTGTAATCAATGGCAGCACCCCAGCCGGAGCACAACCCAGTGCAAGCACAACCAAACAAGCTGCCGCACAGGCTGCTGCGGATATGATTTCTGACAACTCCTCAGAATTTATCCAAGGTGGAGGTGTTGCCACAGGTGCACATGATCCTCATAATCCACCTACAAGCTGGATAAGTGACTCAAGCACTGCTCGTAACGGCGCGTATTACTCTAACTTAGCCGTAGGCGTCTACGGACCAGGGGCTATCGATGCTTATATTTTAGAAGATGCACAAGCTGCTGCTGGGTCTGAAAATGATGAAGTCGGTCACCGCCGGCTTATCTTACGCTCAAGCCTACAAGAAGTAGCCACAGGTGATACTACCGCAGGCAGCAACATCTTTTCTGCCAATGCGCTCTACGTAATAGGGAACCTTTCATCTTCTACTCCCGCTCAGTTTGTAGCCTGGCCCAATGCCGGATATATCCCTGAAGCAATCACACCAGAACGCTGGTCCCTAAGCTACCCAAATGCCGATTTCTCCACTGCCACCGTCACTGTAACAGACGCCAACAGCGCAAATGTCCCAATCACCATCCAGTCCACTTCAGCCAATTACGGTGATAATACCATCATCTGGGAGTTTACTAGCAGCATTCCCTCCGCAGAGTCTACTGACCAGTCTTATCATGTCACCGTATCCAATATCGATATCGGCGGCACAACCACCAGCCACAGCTATCAGGTGACGATTATTAATCCTGATCGGCTTTTAGAAAGCACCGATCTATCTGGAAGCACCAGCCCCCCTGACAGCGGCGCAAATTATTTCTTTGATGCCGTGGAACACGCTGAGGATTATCACTTCAAGGTCTCATCACTATCATCACCCAGTACATGGGTTGAAAAAGCTGATAGTGCATCCACAATTCTCAATGAAACCACTCTGACAGACAGCCAATTAAGAACAGCAGATCACTCCACATCTTCCAGCCTTTCTCTACGTTTGGCTTTTACTAGCAATACTGAAACTTTTTCAGCAGTGGAACTAAAGCACTTATTTATCCCTCGGACTGGCAGTCAGGTGAATATCAATACGCTAAGGGGTGTAATGCTCTCAACCACCACTTGGGCTTTACAAATCCGATCAGGTAATGGCGCATGGCAAGATTTAAAAACCCTCACAAATCCAAACAGCTCTACATCGTTCCCTTTAGATAGCAGCTTTAAATCTGAAAGTGTTAATATTCCCGTAGAATTTCATGACAAAAGTGCTAGCCTACGCATTGTTTACCGAAAGTCTGCTACGGATACATCTTTTACGCTCTCTCAATCACCATTCATAGGAGTATTTGCAGATGATATCTCACTTACCTTATGTGATGATTTGAATAATTTAGGAGATTTTACCTACTCACCTGCAATCGCCTCTCATGTTTCATTAAACAATACCACGGCTGGTGAAACACTGGTCACGGGAAAAAAATATCTTCTCAGCTTTGCTGTCACAATAGGCTGCAAGACTTTCCCATTTGGAAATTCTCTCGAAGTCACTCCCGTAGCGGCCTCAAGCCTCAGTGACTATGTATTATGGTCCCGTAGTCAATATGCCATCATAGGAGACTTCTCGGATGATTACGATCAAGACGGAATCGCAAATGCCGTGGAGCGTGTTTTTGGCTTAAATCCCATGGACGCCACAGATGGCAACTCCGCTATCACACCACAAATTTCCGGAGGTAACATCCAGCTATCTCATGCTATTCTCCCCGGAGAAAGCATCAGTGCTGAGTATTCCTCAACCCTCTTGGCGGGCAGCTGGTCACCAGCTACAGTCACTGTTTCTGAGGGCGTGGCTACGGCATTCATCCCAGTCAGCTCCGGCGCAAACTTCCTCCGCTGGGTGATCGACAATGCGCCCTAAGGGATCTCGCAACAACCTTATCGCTTTCCCTTAATCGAAGCTTTATAAACTTCCACTGCGCGCACCAGCGCAGTGGCCATCGTCTTCTGAAAAACTGGCGAGTTAATCTTAGCGGCCTCAGTACGATTGGATAAAAATCCACCTTCAAAAAGCACCGCCGGGATCTGAATCCCCGTGAGCACATTAAAACGTGCACGCTTAATACCACGATCCTTCATACGGAAGTTATTCCCTTTAGGATTATTGAGATAGAGCAAAGAACGTCCTTGAACGGCTGTAGCCAAGGCGATACTTGCAGAATCCATGATATTACCCGGCACCATCTTAAAATCCCGATCTCGCACACCACGCCCCAAATGCGGCACCCCCACAGGAGACACCGTAAATGTCTCTATCCCATGAGCACTCGAGCTGCCGGCGTTAAAATGGATACTAATAAAGATGGCACCCATATTCTTGTATTTATTAGCAGTCCGCACACGGTCTGCAAGACTGACAAAAACATCAGAATTACGCGTCATCACCACACGGTAGCCTTTTCCCTGCAGTATATCGCGCACTATCCGTGCCACCTTAAGAGCATAGCTTTTCTCTGGGCCTAAGTGCCCCAGCGCTCCAGAATCACGGCCACCATGCCCAGCATCAATAACTACGGTATTAAAAACCTTAGCATTACCAATGTGGGATGGACGCATCACAGGATCAATCAGCTTTACCAGATCCGTGCGCGAGATGAGGTACTTACCATGATGAGATTTAATGGGGTGGCTGAGGACAAATAACAGACCATTCATCCGGCACTGCTGGCTACCAGAACGTAATTCCAGCTTTACCCCTTTATTTTCCAATATGATGGAACCCTTAAAAGATATTTTCTGAAAGCCATAAAAACTCTTCACACTACGGAGGCTAACATAGTCCTTACCATTGAGCTTCACCGTATCCCAGCTAAAGGTCTGACCATGAACCCTAACAGAAAAGCAGACAATTAAACAAACAAGAAGGGCTAAAATGGAGGGAACGCGTAATTTTTTTACCATTGATCAGGTCAAGTTGGTGCAGCTATGGAAATAACTGGCGGTAAATTAATGTGTCTGACTGGAATGACAATGGAATTTCTCCAGAATGACCCAGATGATTGCATTTAGATTACGAGACATGCTTATTCTGAGATCAAATAAGATATCACCATCTTGCCCGCTCGACAGCCCACCACTTAACTGCTAGGCATATGGGCATGGAACATGTCAGCCCTATTGGAAATTACCGCGCCCAGTGGGGTGAAGGCCCACTCTGGTGGAATCATCAGCTTCTCTATGTAGATATTGAAAAGCACCTCGTCCTAGAGTTTGATCCTGAGTCCGGTGAGGAAAAATCATGGGATGTCAGTGCCACGGTAGGACGTGTGGGAACGGTTGTCCCACGCGCCCAAAATACCGATTTACTCATAGCCGGCGATCATGGACTCCATTTCCTAAATCGGGAGACAGGGCATACCACCCCTATCGCGGACCCAGAACCAGATAAAGAGAGTAATCGCTTTAATGATGGCAAATGCTCACCAGACGGTCGTTTTTTTGCGGGGACTATCAGCCTCATAAAAAATCAAGGCGATGCCACCCTCTATCGCCTTGACCCTGATCTCTCCCTGCACACCGCCTTCTCTGGAGTCACCAACTCCAATGGCATCGTCTGGAATGCTGAAGGAACCACCTGCTACTACATTGACACCCCCAGACTAGAGGTCATCGCATTTGATTATTCAGCGACAACAGGACTACTCACCAATCCACGCACAGCATTTTCTACCAACAAAATTAACGCCTCGCCCGATGGAATGACGATCGATACCCACGGGCATCTATGGATCGCCTTCTGCCACGGTGCCTGTGTGGTATGCTATGATCCCAGCACTGGCAAAGAGCTGCACCGCATCACACTCCCCTGCCTTGAGACCACTGCTTGTGCCTTTGGCGGTAAAAATCTTGATGAACTTTACGTCACCACAGGTATTCACAAAAGCGAAGTAGAAGAACACGCTGGCCGCTTGTTTAAAGTAACAGGCCTAGGTGTGCAGGGATTACCAGCTCATGCATTTAAGGGTTAGTACCCCCCTAGACTCTGAAGTCCGGTAATTAGATCGTAAACTTTACCGATCTTTTCCTTGCCTCAAGGCGATGAATTTCTATCATCTTCGGCACTTCTTGAAGCGGGATTGAAACCCCCGCTTTTTGCTTTTTAGCAAAGGAAGCCTAATGCTCTTCTATAAAGTCAATTATCTAATCAACAATGAACCCCGTCATCACCCCTATTGCAGGCCTCGCAGGTCTGGGCATCGCTTTTATTATTCTCGCCAGCATCCTTAAACGCTCCGGCGGCGAGGGAAAGGTAAAGGAAATTTCCGATAAAATCCAAAAAGGAGCCATGGTCTTCATGAAGCGGGAGTTTATCCTCATCTCCTTTTTCGCCCTCATCATCGCCATCCTCCTGTTCTTTTTTCAGAAAAGTGATTACGGTAAACATCAATCACTCTCCTTTGTGCTCGGCTGTCTGGCATCATCCTTTGCTGGATTTATTGGTATGTTTACTGCCACGCGTGCCAATGTGCGCACGACTCTAGCAGCACGCGATAACGGACAGGCAGATGCTCTTGGCGTAGCATTCTTTGGTGGCTCAGTAATGGGGCTCACCGTAGCCTCCATGGGCTTAATCGGCCTAGGCGGATTATATTATTTTTACATGGATCACCCTGATGTTGCCGAGATCCTCGAAGGCTTCGCCATGGGAGCATCTCTCGTTGCACTCTTCTACCGCGTTGGTGGAGGCATCTTTACCAAAGCCGCTGATGTCGGTGCCGACCTCGTAGGTAAAGTGGAAGCTGGTATACCAGAAGACGACCCAAGAAACCCAGGCGTCATCGCCGATAACGTAGGTGATAATGTAGGTGATGTTGCCGGTATGGGCTCTGATATTTTTGAATCCTACTGTGGCGCCCAGATTGCCACCGTCGCCATTGCAGGCGCCATTGCAGCAGATACCGCCAAGAACTCAGATCTGCTAGCAAAGCTAGGGACAACACCAGAAAAGGCTTCCGAGCTCATGTCCCTGCCACTTGCCCTAACCACCGTAGGGCTACTCTGCTCTGTGCTAGGTATCCTACTCGTAAAAATGATGGCCTCTAAGAATCCTGCCAGCGCTCTCCGCATAGGCACCATCGGAGCAGCTATCATTTTCATCATTGCGTCATTTGGTTACACCAACATGCAGGGACTAGGGTCTAATGCCGCTTGCGCTGTGCTCTGCGGTGCCGTCGGAGGTATCATCATTGGCTTGATCACCGAGTATTACACCGGAGGTAAACCTATCCGCGATATCGCCAAATCTGGAGAAACGGGAGTAGCCACAGTGATGATCAGCGGTTTAGCCGTAGGCCTCAAGTCTGTAGCCATCCCACTCATGACTTTAGCAGCCACCGTTTACGTTTCCTATGAATTCGCCGGCCTCTACGGCGTAGGGCTGGCCGCAGTCGGCATGCTCGGCACGGTAGGAATAACCATGGCCATCGATGCCTATGGCCCTGTAGCAGACAACGCCGGCGGCATTGCTGAAATGAGTGCCATGGGACCTGAAACACGGAAGATCACCGATGGCTTAGACGCAGTTGGCAATACCACCGCCGCTATCGGTAAAGGCTTTGCCATCGGCGCTGCCGGACTCGCCGCACTCGCACTGATCACTGCCTTTATTAAAAAATCCGGTGTTGGTACAGGTTTCAGCTTTGCTGATGAAGCCGTGCTCCGCACCTTCTTTGTCGGCCTCTTTATCGGAGGAATTATTCCATTTGTAAACGGAGCCATAACCATGAATGCCGTGGGTGGAGCCGCCTTTGAAATGATCAATGAAATCCGCCGTCAGTTCCGCGAAATCCCTGGCTTACTAGAAGGCACTGGCGAGCCAGATTCTGACACCTGCGTAGATATCGCCACCCGTGCCGCCACCAAACGGATGATTATGCCCGCATTACTCGCAGTGGGTACTCCGCTCGTCGTAGGCTTTGGCTTTAATTTCGTAGGTGGTGCTGGCGAAGGCGCCATCGCACTTACAGGCACACTCTGCGGTGCCCTACTTGGCTGTATTCTCATGGCACTCTTCATGTCAAATGCTGGAGGAGCCTGGGACAACGCCAAGAAATACGTAGAAGAAGGACACTACGGCGGTAAAAACTCTGAGACACACAAAGGCTGCGTAGT
>CALBVY010000025.1 GCA_937969495.1 uncultured Verrucomicrobiales bacterium
GCGCATTCGCCTTTATCTTCTCACTCGTAGTCTTCATGCTCATCAAGGTTATTATGGGCGTAAGAGTAGACGAAGCTGAAGAAGCTGAAGGTCTCGATGTAGCTGAGCACGGTGTGCCAGCATACAATGAGTAATCAATCATGGCGTTGTAACCCATACTTATAATTACCACCGGAAAGGCTGAGCGCCTTTCCGGTTTTTTTATCTCCGAATTTTTTCCATGCTGAGCTTTTCAAGCTCTGACTTATCAGACTAGAATCCTTATCTAAGTATGCGCGTCCTCCTTATCGATAACTCAAATACCCGCACTAAGCTCAGACTATCCAGCCTTGAGAAACTTGATTCATGGAGCTGCGTCATCCCCACTAAGGAAATCACACAGGGTAAACTAGCAAGCAGCTTAGAGGGGATTTCTTGGGATGCCGTCATCGTGAGCTCAGTTGTCCCCGCCAAGGCGGAGGTGATGCGTTCTTTTTTCTCTGAAACGCCCTGCCATTTTATCAGCCATCGTAGTCACTTACCCATCGGCATCGATTACCCCCAGCCTGAACAGATCGGTGCTGATCGCCTCGCAAATGCCGCTGCCGCACATCATTTATTTGGAAGCCCCGGAATCGTATTGGATTTTGGCACCGCCGTAACTTTTGATGTTATTACACGAGGTACTGATGGCGCACCCGTTTATCAGGGTGGGGTCATCGCGCCTGGATTAGCATCCATGACAGAAGGGCTAGCGCGACGCACAGCACTTTTACCACATATTGAATTAAGAGAACCGGAGCACGCCATTGGTAAATCCACAGAACAAGCGATGCTTGCGGGGGCAGTTTACGGCTATCGTGGCCTTGTCCGTGAAATTCTAAACCAGATTCAGAGTGAGCTTTCACAAGAGGCTGCGATCATTGCCACCGGCGGTGACGCGGCTCTTATTTCACGAGGATTACCGGAAATTAAACACCACTGTTCACAGCTTACACTTGAAGGATTACGCCTTATTGCCAATCTTAACCTTAAATGATGAACACACCAAGCTCTTCGCCCACCACCGCCCTCGGAGTCGATTTCGGAGGAACCTCTGTTAAATTCGGCGTCGTTCAGGGGCATGACGTCATCGATAGCGCGCCGGCTATTGCCACGGAGGATTATACAGAACCAGCACCATTGATTGATGCCATTGTGCGTGTCATCGAAGATCTCCGCGTGCACCATCCTAACATAGCAGCAATCGGCGCAGGTGTCCCTGGTTTTGTAGATTTCCAAACAGGCATTATTGACAATCTCACTAATGTCGCTGGCTGGAGTAACATCTCGCTGCGCGAAATTCTGCACCAGCGTATTGGACTACCAGTAACGGTGGAAAATGATGCTAACTGCATGGCCTATGCAGAATGGAAACAAGGCGCAGGTAGAGGAATGCAGCATTTGGTCTGCCTCACCCTTGGCACTGGCGTCGGTGGCGGCATCATCACACACGGCCACATGCTACGCGGAGCACAATCTCTAGCTGGAGAGCTAGGTCAAACATCCATTGATTACCAAGGACGCAAAGGCGCCTACGGTAATCTAGGCGCATTAGAAGATTACATTGGCAACAATGAAATAGCCGCAGACGCGCGGGAACATTATCTCACGAGGGGAGCCGAACGCAGCATCACAGCTTGCACACCTGCCGCGCTCTCCAAAGCCGCGAATGACGGTGATCCCATTGCCATTGAAATCTGGGAAGGTGTCGCAGCCAAGCTCGCCACCACCATCATCAATGCCTGCTGGTTATTAAATCCTGAAGCCATTATCATTGGCGGCGGCATCTCCAAAGCTGGAGAGCTTCTCTTCGCGCCGCTGAAAGAAAAAATCACCAGTCAGTTATCTCCTGCATTCTGCAAGAACCTCAAGATTTTACCCGCAGCCTTCAGCAATGACGCAGGAATCATCGGTGCCGCATCACTGTCTATGGAAAAAGTAGAAAATTCCGCGCCTCGGGCATGATTTGTCGTGCGAAATTCATCTAGCATGCTTAACTTAATGAGCACTCTTTTTAAATCATGAATCAAATAGGCAATCTCACTCTCAGCCCCACCACTCCATTTTTCATCCTCGGTCCATGCGCTTTAGAGTCAGAGGATTTTGCCTGGGAAATGGCACGAGCTCTTAAGAAAATTGCTGCACGCACCGGGATCCAATTTGTTTTTAAAGCATCTTACGATAAGGCTAACAGAACCTCTGTTGATTCCTTTCGCGGCCCAGGTGTAGTTGACGGCTGCCGGATCCTTGGTGAAATTGGTAAAGAACTTGATCTCCCAGTCACCACAGACGTGCACACCCCTGAAGAGGCCGAGATTGCCGCAGAGAATATCGATTTCCTCCAAGTCCCCGCCTTCTTATGCAGACAAACAGACCTCCTCGAAGCCTGCGCCAAAACAGGCCGTCCACTGAATGTCAAAAAAGGTCAGTTCCTCGCGCCATGGGATGTTTCTAACATCGCCGGGAAACTAGAGCATTTCGGCTGTGAACACTTTTACATCACAGAGCGTGGCTCCAGCTTTGGCTATAACAATCTCGTCACTGATATGCGCTCACTATACTGGATGCGTGATATGGGGCTCAAAGTGATCTTTGATGCCACTCACTCAGTACAACGCCCCGGCGGCCTAGGAGGCACTACGGGTGGCGATGGCGAACTCGCTCCTGTGTTAGCCCGCGCTGCCGTTGCCACAGGAGTGGACGGCGTATTTATGGAAACACACCTACAGCCAGAAAAAGCATTCTCTGACGGCCCTAATCAAATTCCACTAGACGAGATCGAAGCCGTCCTCATCAGACTACTCGCCGTTCACAAGGCGGCGCATTCAGAATAAAACATTCTATCAACAATTAGCGTGTCAGTAAAAATCCAGATCACAAAATCACGGTTCGCACACCGTATGATCAGCACAGGCATTGCTACACTCACAGCTCTCTCCGCCCCCTATCTACTGGCAAAAGAAAGCCCACACCAAAAAGACCAAGAGAAACCAATTAAAGGCGCCTTCCCCACTCTCGATATCCTCCCTGAAGGCAGTATTCTCCGCCGTGTCAGCCTGCCACGCTATGATGAGAACTTTGTCCCTATTTCCCTGCTTACTGCGGAAACCATGACCGTGTTAGACAAAGGCCGCATCGATGGTCTCGGCGTCACTATCCACCTCTACGCCAAAGACGGCAGCATTGATGCCCGCACTAAAATGCGGCACGCCATCTATGATCAAAAGCTCTCTACCCTCAAAGTCAATGAGGCCATATCTATCCAAGGTAAAAGCTACCTCGCCAATGGCACCGGCATGATTTATGATTGGAAAAGCAATCGAGGGTTTCTGCTAGGACCAGCAAATACAACATTTAAAAAAACTCCACCGCCCAAGTCTACCACCATGCAGCTTACGCCATCCCCAACACCACGCGCCATCGCAGGCTCACTCGTCCTTCTCACCAGCATGGGCAGCAGTGCCATCGCAGAGCCACCTGCTAAGCTCACCACTGCACAAATTGAAGAATTTGAAAAATTGACGCAGCCGGTAAAAAACCAAATCGAACTAGAGCAAAAAAAGACCCGCACAATCGTAGCGGAAAACCAACAAATAAGTCAGCAAGCAGATACTCGCATCACTCCTTTTCTGCAAAGCATCGGGCAGGGGGAATTGTTAGCAAAAACTCCAATTAAAGCCACACCTGAAGAAGCAAAACCTCAAGCCCCCGAGGTCAAACCAGCGAACCCAAAGCTCCCCCCAGTGGAAACTATCAAAGTAACCTGTGATGGAGGTTTCTACTTTGACACAGACACCGGCATCTTCGCCTACCTCAAAAATGTCACCCTTACCACCCCACGCTTTAACCTTACTTGTAGAGACGAACTTAAAATCTTCTTAGAAAAAAAAGAAGAGCCTAAGACGGATACAAAAAAAGAAACTAAAAAGAACGAGAAGAAAAACGCCAAGAAAAACGATGGCATCGCTGCATTTGGTGACGTCAAGCGTATCATCGCCACCGGCAAGGTGACGGTCAAAGGCAAGGATCAGAAAAATAACACCTTCATCGCAACCGCAGAAAGTGCGAGTTATGATGCCAAAACGGGCGAAATGATTCTAAGTGGTGGTCTGCCGCGCCTCCAGCTTGGCCCAAATCAATTCATTCAATCACGCAAAGCCGGACAATACATCCGCATCCTACGTAGTGGTAAACTAATCACCGAAGGAAAATGGCACATGGAAACCACCATCAAAAAAAAGAAACCCTAAAAAATGCAGCACCCGCTAAACCATAGCAACTGCATAGAACCTCAATCATTACACACGATACCCAAACCATGGCCAACCTCTCATCTCCCACAGCCTCTGAGGTCATCCACGTAGGCACCGCTGAGCGTAGAGACACAGATGTACTGCTAGAAGCTGAAAGCCTCATGAAGAGCTATGGCGGCCGCACCGTAGTCAACAATGTATGCCTCTCCGTCCGCAAAGGAGAAATTGTAGGCTTACTAGGGCCTAACGGCGCAGGTAAAACCACTTCATTCTACATGATCGCTGGACTCATTCCCCCAGATGCAGGAATCGTCCGCTTTGATGGTAATGAAATTTCTAAACTCCCCATGCACAAACGTGCCAGACTCGGCATGGGCTACTTACCCCAAGAGGAATCCATTTTCCGCCACCTCAACGTAGAAGGAAACCTCATGGCTGTGCTAGAAACCAGACGCGACCTCAGCCGCAAAGAACGCCAGATGAAGGTCGATCAATTACTCGAACGCTTTAACATCAGCAAGCTCCGTAAGTCTGAAGCCCTCGCCCTCTCTGGCGGCGAAAAACGCCGCCTCGTCATTGCACGCTCACTCTGCACAGACCCAACACTACTCATGTTAGACGAGCCGTTTGGCGGAGTTGACCCCATCGCGGTGGGAGACATTCAAAATATCGTCTGTGACCTACGTGACCAAGATGGACTTTCTATTCTCATTACCGATCACAATGTGCGCGAAACATTACACATCGTCGATCACGCCTACCTCCTCCACGAGGGCAAGCTCATCCTCGAAGGGGAAGCCAAAGAAATCGCCATAAACCCACTTGCGCGCAAACACTATCTAGGTAAAGATTTTACCCTCTAGCAAAATAAAAAAATTTGAACTGCAACCCCGACCAACCCCTGGATTCAAACGAATCCACTTAACACAACATAACAGAAAGGAAAAATTAAGATGCAAATCGCTAATGCCAACACCCAAGTCACCGTAACTGTACGCCACGAAGAAGTTACCGATTCTCTCCGCGACTACGCGACAAAAAAAATCCAAGGCATCCATCTCGACTATCCAAAGATCACCGAGGCCAAGGTCATTCTCGATGTGCAAAAGAACCGCCACATCGCTGAAATCATCCTCTTCTGCACAAATCACATCACCATTGATGCCTCCACGGAAGGCAAAGACATGTATGCAGCTATCGATGAAACTATTTCCAAGATCACGCGCCGTATGCGCAAACACAAAACTCGCCTACTCAAGAAACAACGTGCAAACAGAGGACAAGATACCATCCGCCATCTGGATGAAAAAGTCTACGCCTCTAACTTCCTCGATGTCATTCCTGAGGAGGAGCCAGAACTCGATCCAGAGCCAATGATCATTCACCGTGAAAGCTACCGTATGCGGACGATGCTGAAAGAGGATGCCATTATGGCTCTCGAGCTCTCAGACAAGCCGTTCATCGTCTACAATAATGAACGCCGTAATGTCACCCAGATCCTTTACCGCCGCAGTGATGGCGACTATGCCATTATCGAGCCATAGGCCGCTCTTTATGCATCATAACCTCCTATTTCCGGTATCTGCCTTATTTGCGGATACCGGATTTTTCTTTATACATTCACAAGAATGCTAGGCCACGCGAACATCGCGTCTGCTACGCCACATCCTTTGGGGTGGCACCATTATCTGATTTAAAGGTGATGCTACCCAGTGTTCTCTTCGAGGATTTTTTCCACTAGATCACGGCTCTCATAGGAGAGATGCCTGAGTTTGGCCTCGATTTTTTTACCTTTGTCCGTTTCGAAAACGTAAATCTCATTATGAACCACACGAAGCAGCTTAGCGTTTACTGTTGTTCCTTTGGTGGTTTTTAAAGTGATCAGCTTAGGATTTTTAATTTTAACAACTCCAGGCTGATCTTCCATTTCATCTTCTGCACCAGTCGATTTATCAGTTGTGGTTTTGGTAGAAACGGCTTTTCCAGAACTTGAACTTCCAAGAACGGCTAATGTTCCAGCTTTTTTTGCCTCACGGATTTTCTCTTTAGCATCCTTGAAAATCTTTCTATAATCTCCTGATTTAAGCTTCTTATAACTAAACGAACCAAAATTCTGGGTGAGGTCTGCGCTCGTTACAAAGACAGATGGGATACTATTCCCAGCAGCTCTAAGACCTTCTGCTACCTCAGAAGGTATTAATTGACGCTCTTTACTTTGATTTGCGGTATCGACAAGGACGACTAATCCAAGTGACTTTAACTCCTTCATGGCTGCCAAACTGACATTGCCTGAACAAGTCCCTCAAGAAAGTTTGAGCTTAGAGGACGTCTGGATAAAGCAGAGCGCTTTTTGTCTTTCTGAGGCTTTTGTCTTGGCCTCATCAAGTTCATCCATAGTAAAGACGCTTGATGGAATATCTAATCCAAAGCTCACTGCCGTACTCGCCGCCAGAAAAAACAAAGTTAATAATTTCATGACCCCTCTATAACGCATGAATAATAAAAAGTCAAAATTTATTCGCAAAGGGCGATTTTCCTCATATTTGAGCGAGGCTCTTTAGCTTTTGGGTAGCGCTTCAGCCTCCGGAGTGATTTGAGCTTTAGGCACTCCTTCTGATGATTCCTTTTCATTCTTGGTCTTGCTCTCTCCCGGAGAACACTTCCCAGACATTCATGTAGGAACCCCAAACGCTGGAAGAATCCAGAGCTGAAGGGCAAAATAGAGAGCGACGATGCCCGCAAAGATCATTATTTTTATCATACTTAGAAGATAACCTAACTTTACGAGTAGGCTACTGATTTTTCATATTATGCGCAACCATGGTAAAAAATGTGCGCAGATCCATCTGAATAGATGCTGGCACATTGGTTTCATCCATCGCCGCATCCATAAGCTCTAGCCATCGCTCGGCTTCCGCCTCACCGATAGCAAATGGAGCGTGCCGCATCCGCAGACGTGGATGACCACGCTTTTGCTGATAGCGAGGGTCATTCCCAAACCGAAACAGTAGAAAATCACGCAGCCGCTCCTCTGCACCCACGAGATCCTCCTCGGGATACATCGGGCCAATCAGATCGTCTGTTTTGATTCGCTGGTAAAAAGCAGATACCATCTTGGTAAATCCAGCTTCACCAAGAATGGTATAAATGATCGCCTCATCCATGATTTATTCTCCCTGCCTAGCTGACGCCTTAAGACGCAGAGCATTCAGTGCAATAAATCCGGTGGCATCGTTCTGATTATACGCATCCTCTGCCCCACCCTCCATGGTGGCAACATCCTCTGAGTAAAGTGACAGCGGCGACTTACGCCCAGCCTGCATACAGTTACCTTTGTAAAGCTTCAGTCTGACTTCACCAGAAACGGTTTTTTGGGTCTCAGTAACCAGTGCCTGAATAGCCTCGCGCTCAGGCGCAAACCAAAAGCCATTATAAACCAGTTGAGCATATTTGGTGATCAAACTATCACGGATATACTGCGCCTCACGGTCTACAGTAAGTGTTTCCAGATCACGGTGTGCAGCCAGCATGATGGTGCCACCAGGAGTTTCATAAACCCCGCGTGACTTCATACCTACAAATCGATTTTCCACAATATCCACACGGCCAATACCATGCTTACCACCTAGGAAGTTTAACACCCGCATCACACCATAGGGGCTAAGCAATGTGTAACCCTCTTTCTCACCCTGCACGGTAAAGTCACCAAGCTCGGTAATGATGGCATTTAGCCCCTCACATTTCAGGCCTACGATATCGCCTTTCTCAAAGAGAAATTCCACATACTCAGGAGTATCTGGCGCCTCTTCAGGTGAAACTGAGAGCACATACATATCACGATCAGCCTCACCAGTAGCATCATACCAAGTGTCCTCCAGCGCACCAGCTTCAAAGGAAATATGGAGTAGGTTGCGGTCCATTGAATAAGGCTTTTTCTTCGATGCTGTAACATCAATACCGTGTTCTTCACAGTAGGCAATCATCTCTGAGCGACCAGGAAACTGCGTGCGGAATTCATCATCACGCCATGGTGCAATCATCTGAATATCTGGAGCAAGAGCTGCTACGGAGAGCTCAAAGCGCACTTGATCATTTCCTTTTCCAGTAGCTCCATGCGCAATCGCATCCGCACCCTCTTTGAGAGCCACATCCACCATCCCCTTGGAAATACATGGCCGCGCAATTGATGTCCCTAATAGATAACGCCCCTCGTAAAGAGCATTCGCCTGAAACATAGGGTAAATATAGTCCGCAGCAAACTCCTCACGTAAATCACCAATGTAACACTTGCTAGCACCCGTACTAAGCGCCTTTTCCTCCAGTCCATCGAGTTCTTCACCTTGACCAACATCGGCACAGTAAGCGATGATTTCTGCATTATACTTTTCCTTAAGCCAAAGAAGTAAAACTGAGGTATCAAGACCCCCTGAGTAAGCGACGACGATTTTCATAATATAACGTGTAATTTTAAAATAGAATTAATTCCCCCCCTAGGAATCTGGCGGAGAAAAGCACAGGCTGAGGAGAGATACAAGATGGAAGATCAAGGACTCACAACCAGCAAGACACCCACACCACCTAAAGCTCCTCTTCAGAAGGTGAGTTCTCCCCCTTTGCTTCAAGAGCAGGAGCCGGCTTACTACCTGGTAAGACCTTCCGCATGAGCTTTTTAAATCCACCCTCAGCAGCCTCCTGCGCAGTCTCAGCCTCACGCATAGCACGCTCCCATGCAGGAGCAAATCCAGGAGCCTGCTCACGCATCACATTCACAGCAGATTCCATAAGGTGTAGCTGCCGTATCTCTGCGCGCCCTGCCTTCTGCCCTACGGTATTGATATTGACCCGGAGGTTTTCATTCTGCTCACGGAGCTCATCGAGCTGACTTTGCAGCTGCTCATTCCCCTTGGAGTTGATTTTCAGCTGCGTGTTAAGGTGCGTTTGTAGCTCTTTGTTCTCTGTGACAATCCGTGCGTTTTCAGCGCGTAGCACATTAACATCTTTACGCATCAGCTTCCAAATCATTGCGACAAAAAAGAGCCCTACTAACAAACCCCAAGTAAAAGGCTGAGAGGTAATATGAACCAAAGTTTCCATACCTGAAGCATAAGCT
>CALBVY010000026.1 GCA_937969495.1 uncultured Verrucomicrobiales bacterium
TTAGCACTTATGGGAACTAAGCCAACGGTCGCAGTGAAGGTAATGGCGATGGCTATACTGCGAAATAGATTCATGCGTAATAACAGATAATTGATTAGCCTAAGATTTTATTTGAAATCTTTAGAAATGATAAATTCACGCCATCCCTTTTCGAAGTCTTCAATAGTATCAAAGCCAAAAATCTTAACAAATTCGGTTTTTTCAGGGATTTGATTTGAGGTGCTGATTAATCGAATCAATTTGGCGTAACTTGCTAGATTGGCTTGGGTACTCTGCATGTAATAAGAGAGTGAATACATCAGCACCGTTTTTTCTGGAGTAAGATCTCTAGGGTCTTCTATGCTCAAAATACTCACTAAGCTTGGCTCGACTTTACCTTTTTTGACTAGTTTCTTGAGTTCTTTAGCCCAGCCTGACCCATCTGCGAAACCTGATTTAGTACTAAGACCACCCTCATAATCATCTGCTATAAGGTTGGTATCTGTCTTCTTACAAAGCTGGATCTCTTTATAGTAAGAGTGACCTCTCATGAGGCCAAAATACCCTGTGTCACTCACTGAAGATACACCAACAGCTTGATGGTTAAACAGAGATACAGAGATGGAATGCGTGGTAGTAGGGTTAAATTTTTTGCGGAGTTTCTTAGTATCATGGAAAGCAAATATCTGGGCACTCGTTTTAATTTTGAACTCCTTCACATTCTCAGCAGAAACTCCCATCTTATTTGATACTGACTTGTCCCATGTAGGCCCAATACGATCAGCTACTTCTGCTCTACCTGCTTTCCTGAGCTGGGAGATATACCATTGACCCAAAGCCGTGTATGTTTCTCTTTCGCCGAAAAGAATAATAAGCTTCTTGGTTGTGCCCCAATTCTCTCTGAACTCAAAATGCTGAAACGCCATACCGTGCCAACAAGCTTCCGCTGTTTCTGCAATACCCGTTATCCTCACCCCTTTTTCTACAGCAAATAGAAAATGCTCGGTTTCATAAAGCTCAAAGGTAAGCTCAGAATCTTCTCCTGGACTGAATACTCTTTCAAGTTTTTCAAGAAACGGCTTGGGCTTCTTAAAATTTAACTCTGGCACTGAAGGCTCACCTACTAATACTACTTCAGGCTTAGCACCTGCGTAATCAATGAGATACTGACGATCTGCCAAACTTAAGTCCTTTACTTGAAGGGTTAATTCCTTAGGTGCTTTGGTAGCCAGTTTAACCGTGTTATCTTTGTATGCTAAAAGCTGCGCTTCCACTGAGGTTCCCTTACTAGAAGTCCAAATCCTAAAATCAGCTGCCTGAGCAAGCGATACGGTAACTAATAAAACAATGGCAATTTTGTATAAATGTTTCATAGAATAAGTTGTTGAAGAATAGTTACCACACCGTAAATACCTTAGACAGAATCATTTTGATATTTTTACAGAAACTGTAACAAAAATAAGGAATGAAATGATGAATTGCACCATACTTTACCATTCTAGATCTCTACTTGGCCGTCCTGAATGAGTGTTAAAAGCTGCGGATGACGTTCTAGCTTAGGATCAGAGGCAATGACGCGCTCAGCGTGTGTGCGTGCCTCACGGAGAAGCTCAGTATCAGCAAGAAAATCAATAAATTTTAAATCTGTTAATCCGCTCTGTGCCGTACCCATGACATCACCAGGGCCGCGTAGGCGGAGGTCTGCTTCGGCAATTTGAAAACCATCGGCTGTATCCGCCATCACTTGCAGCTTCTCCACTGATCCATCGGTTTTTCCATCCGTGATGAGAACGCAGTAGCTTTTATGCTTACCACGGCCGATACGTCCACGCAGCTGATGTAACTGAGCAAGGCCAAAACGCTCGGCATTATAAATTATCATAGTGTTAGCATTAGGCACATCCACCCCCACTTCAATAACGGTAGTGGCTACCAGCACATGAATATCTCCATTCCTAAAGGCGGTCATCACCTCATCCTTTTCTTCAGGTTTCATCTTGCCGTGCAAAAGGCCTACTGTGAACTTACTGAATCTCTTAACCCACTTTGCATACTCTACCGTGGCTGCTTCTGCTTTGAGAGTATCACTTTCCTCCACCAGCGGGTAGACTAGATAAGCTTGACGATTTTCTGACAACTGATCTTTGATAAATTTCGTAATATCGCTGACTTTAGGTTTTTTTCTAACCACGGTAATCACTTCACCCCTCCCCGCAGGGCGTTCATCAAGGATGGAAACATCAAGATCTCCATATACTGTTAGAGTCAACGTACGGGGAATAGGAGTAGCGGTCATTACCAAGACATCCGGCATCATACCCTGACGGATAAGCAAGCTACGCTGGCCTACCCCGAACTTATGCTGCTCATCAATGACAATAAAGCCAAGGTCTTTAAAATCAACACCATCATAGAGTAGCGCATGGGTGCCAATGATGATTTGTGCATCGCCTTCTAAATCCACATCACTATCTTCTTGGCGAGATCCTGTCCGCAAGGAAATGCGAACCCCTAGTGGATCTAACCATTTTTTAAAGGTTAAATAATGCTGTTCTGCTAAGATCTGTGTGGGTGCCATCAATGCGGCTTGAACACCGGAATCAACCGCAAGCAACATAGCGCACATAGCTACAAATGTCTTTCCTGAACCAACGTCTCCTTGCAGCAGTCTACTCATAGGAAAATGTGATCTCATATCAGCAAGTATCTCTTTGACACTCCGCTTTTGTGCCTCAGTGAGGTCAAAGGGTAAGCTATGGTAGAATTCTGTCAGGAGCTTGGTTTTTTTTCCCATTACCCGCCCTTGATGCTCCCGCACCCGCGCACGTTTCCATAACACGCTAAGCTGCAGAGCAAAAAACTCTTCCAGTGCAAAATATCGCTTTGCCGCTTTTGCCTGTTCGATCGATTCAGGAAAATGCGCTTCACTCATCGCCTCATGCCGAGGGTAGGAAGGGTCTAACTCATAAACAGATTGAAAACTAGAGGAGTCAATATTTCCTAACAATTTAAAGACGTGCTCGCGTAGCTTTCGTTGAGAAATCCCGCTGATGCCCTTGTATACAGGAACGATTCTCTCCAGATGAATGGACATCCCTTCAGTCTCACCTACAATCTCGAAGTCCGGATGATCCATAACGATCCCTCCCTGATACTCCTTAGGTTTACCATATAGAATCACCTCATGCCCTTCTGCGAGAGCATTCTTCATCCATGGCATGTTAAACCATCGACATATTATTTTGTTAGAATTAAGCGCGTTGTTGCCACCTTCAAATATCACAGCTTGGTAGAACTGCTTTCTACCACCCATACGCCTAACTTGCGTATCAACCACGGTACCACGTAAGCAGAGGGCTTGACCGCTTGCCTGCGTAGGAAAGGCATCGAACACCCGTCTATCTTCGTAACGCTTTGGAAACCTTTCCAAGAGATCCGCCAAGCTCAGCACACCAGCTGAACCATAAGCGAGCACATCCTTTGCGCTAATAAAATCAACTGATGTCAGCGGATCTTCACGGCGATATTTAGTCATTCCTTACTTCGTCTGATTTCTGATGCTTGCGCACGTCTTGAATGACGATTTGCAGGCTGGTTCTACCTCGGAAAACATTACGATTAATTGTAAAAGCAATATCCCATGGTTGCTCTGGGAGCTCACGCTGCCCAGCACCAAAAAACATGGCATTTTTCCAGCACTCTTTCTGTTTTAGCGATAGCTTAAGGTGATGGTTTTTAAGTTCCTGTGGTGACTCCGTCAACCACACTTCACGCGTCAGAAATAAAGGTTCTGGATTCGCTGAGCCAAAGGGTTGAAGCAGCTCGTAGCTCTTCAAAAAATCCAGAGATAGCTCAGGGAAATCTATTTCCGCATCGAGGTGTAATCTAGGGAGACGGTCTTCTGCGCTAACGTTGGTGGTGACAAAGTCTGCAAAACCCTTGCGAAACAGCTCGATCTTATCTTCATGCACACTGATTCCAGCGGCCATGGCGTGGCCTCCGCCCGCATCTAACACACTTCGGTTAGCGTTAATCGCATCCATCAGTGATACACCGGCAATACTACGGCCACTCCCTTTCCCTATTCCTTGGTCATCAATGGCGATAATAAAGGCTGGCTTGTGAAAACGCCGCATCATCCGCGAAGCTACAATCCCTACTACACCCGGGTGCCAATCGCGCGAGCCTAACACAATCACAGGATCAGTAGGATCACATTCTGTTTCCAGCTTCTGAAGTGCTTCTTTATGGATACGCAGCTCCTCAGCTTGGCGGTCTTTATTGTGTCCATCCAGAGTGTCCGCCAAAGCTTCTGCCTCATCAGGGTCTGTTGTTATCAACATGGCTAATGCATCTTCGGGCTGATCCATCCTACCGGCAGCATTGATCCTTGGGCCGATGCGGAACCCCACATCCGCACTGGTTAGTGGCCCTGTGACTTGAGCCACCTCCATCAATGCACGTAGACCTTCGTTTTTCGTATTAGCTAAAAATTTGAGCCCATGACGAACTAACAGACGGTTTTCATTAACGAGTGGCACAATATCAGCCACAGTCGCGAGCGCTACCAGATCAAGATATTCTTTTAGTTCAAAACCCTCTACCATCTGCGTTTTTAACAGTGCATGGGAAAGCTTAAAAACAACGCCGGCAGCACACAGATAATCAAAGGATGGACCACCCTCACTGACTGCGCACTTTGGATTCACTACCGCTATACAGTTAGGTTTCCCCTCAGGCGGCGCTTCATGGTGATCGACCACGATGACATCTACGCCATCATTCATGAGAGATTCGATTTCCAAAAGGGAAGCCGTACCGCAGTCCACCGTAACTAACAAATCAGGCTTGTCACCCTCAGCCATACAGCGCGTAAGCGACGCCTCATTCAGTCCATAGCCCTCTGAGCCCCGACGCGGTATAAAGCTGCGTGTGTTGATACCATAGGCGGTGAGTACTCGTGTAAGTAGCGTAACAGAGGTAATACCATCCACATCATAATCACCATAGACACAGACTTTCTCGTCTTTTTCTACTGCTGTTAGAATACGGTCTACCGCTGCCTGCATGTCAGGTAGTAGAAAAGGGTTCTGCAAATCCTGCAGCCGCGGCTGAAGAAATCTTTTCATCGCTGAGGTCTTCACACCTCGCTGGCACATCATTCTCACCAGAATTTCAGGAATACCTGCATCCACATCAGGCGGGATCTTAGGGGCATCCGCGAGGATCCATTGCGACTTCTTTTGGCTCATGGGCAGAGGCTAGGGAGGCACTGGAGTGACCACAAGAACAGAAAGGAAATGAGTTCTTCTGTTTTACACGCACTTTACACACAAGGCGCAGAAATGGCGATAGTGTGCCACACAACATAAGCAATCAACACAACCATTATGAACATACCCACCCACATCACGACTCTTGGCTTCTCAGCTCTGCTCACCATTCTCCCAGCCACCCTGCAAGGCAAAGCGACATTCTACCCAAAGGGTCAACCAAACCCCAAAGCAAAAGCCACCCTCCCCGCAGAACGCGCGAATCACGCTAAAGTTCAGATCGCAATCTTGCTAGACACAAGCAGCAGCATGAGCGGCCTGATTGAACAAACCAAAACCCAGCTCTGGAAAATCGTAAATACCTTTATCGATGCCAGACAGAATGGCCAAGTCCCCTACGTCGAAGTTGCTCTCTATGAGTATGGGAAGTCCGCCCTTAATCACGAGGAACACTGGATCCGCCAGATTCAGCCATTGACGCGTGATCTTGATGAAATCAGTAAGCAGCTCTTCTCCCTCAGTACAAATGGCGGTAACGAATACTGCGGTGCCGTCATCCAGCGCGCGACAATGGATCTGGAGTGGGATAAATCTAACAAGGTCTACAAAGCCATTTTCATTGCCGGTAATGAAGCCTTCACCCAAGGCCCCATCAATGCCAATGATTCCGTGAAGGAGGCTATCGCTCAAGGTGTCATCGTAAATACCATCCACTGCGGTAGCGAGCAGGCTGGGATTTCCGGAGGCTGGAAAAAGGGCGCTCTCCTCGCAGGTGGAAAGTTTCTAACCATTGATCAAAACCGCGCCGTCGTCCACATTGAAGCGCCACAGGATGCTCAGATCGTAAGACTAAATACTAAGCTCAATAGAACTTATTTAGCCTATGGCAAAATAGGAGCGTCCAAGAAGCTTGATCAGGCGGTTCAGGACAAAAATGCCCACACCAAAGCCGCCAGTGGCGCCGCCGTACAACGCGCCGTTTCTAAAGGCAGCGCAAACTACTGGAATGGCAGTTGGGATCTGGTAGATGCCAGTAGACAAAACAACTTCGATATCACAAAGTTGGCAAAAAAAGACCTCCCTCAGGAACTCCAGAGCATGACCATTGAGCAACTGAAGGCCCATATCACAACAATGGCCACCCAGCGTGCAGAAATCCAAAAACAGATCCTGAAGCTTAATCAACAACGCTCTACCTATGTCGCCACCAAACGCAAGGAGCTTGCTGAGAAAGAGGGAAAAAAAGCAGAGCAAACCCTCGATGAGGTGATGAGCAGCACCATCCGCTCCCAAGCGGAGAAAAAGGGCTACGCTTTCGAAAAATAGAAGCTGCTCCACCCCAGTGTGGGTAAGGAAACTACCCTCGAATCTGCACGATCGGATTCGGGGGTAAATTTTTATTGCCCACAGCTTAAGGCAAAGAGGATTTGAAGACTCCCAAAAGGGGGTTTTGAGAGAGGTTTTAACAAAAAATTTTAAAATCTTGAGGTAGCCAAGGCACTAGGCAGTTGTGGTGAACTTTTTTTTGGCCCTAGGCTATGGCCGCCTTGCCCCCCGCCAGATGCTTCCCATGGGGTAAAAACTCTGATTTCACTAAGGCTGGATGATCTACAAGCGAAATTAGGCTTTTTGATGAAAATCATTAAAACCACAACATGTTGTATTGTTAATAATTTGTTGATACTATATGAGCAAAATTTAGTTTGACCATTCAGACAGATTGCTGGCAACATCTCAGGAGCGCGTTGCAGCCATTCAGCAGTCGACAAGCACGTATTTTCAACCGTTTCCCCCACCCCGTTTCTCTCTTCCCACTCCGTTTTTCCCTTTTTTATTATGGCCGATACCATCAGCATTACACTCGGTGAACGTACGTTTACCCTCGACCGTGAGAAGGCAGAGGAAGCTTATGCTGCGAAAAAGGTAATCAACGGTCGTAACTCGATGTTTTTCAACATCTTACCCCTCAAGTATAACTGGGCATATGAACTCTACAAGGAGATGAAAAACTCCCACTGGGAGCCCGCTGAGATTTCCGTAAATGTGGATATTGCCCAGCTAAGCATGCTCGATGAGCCATGTAAGCGTATTTTGAAAATCGCACTGGGAGCTTTCGCCAAATCTCAGGAGATGTTCCAGTCCCACAGCGTCTACACCGTGCGTGACCTCGTTACCGCACCAGAGCTCAAGCTTGTGTTTGGCCGTTTTGTCCATGAGGAGAACACCCGTAGCGATGTTCTGGTACACTTACACGGATCATTAGCGATTAACCCCATGGAGTGCGCCACCCTCGCCGCGCTCCCCGCCCTCACCGCCAAGGAGCAGTTCGCCGCCTCCAAGCTCAGCCCACTAGACCGTAATCTCGATACCACAGTCACCGCGAATAAGCAGGCCATCGCGCGTAACATTTTCCTCATTAATCAGTGCATGGAGGGCACTCAGTGTTTCTCCCTATGGGCCGCTATTTTCTCCCTCGCCGCACAGGGTAAACTCCCAGGTACAGGTAAAATTTTCAATAAACTCATCGGTGACATCACCTTCCGCCTAAGCCTCTTCGATCAGCTGCTGCAGGAAATGGTCAGTGAAAATCCAGATATCTGGACAGATGCATTTAAGGAAGAGCTCACCGGCTATATGGTGGATGCCGTCCACCTAGAAAAAGAACTCATCGCCGCACTCCCAGTGGCCGATGCAGGACTCGATCCAGAAGCACTAGGCACTTACATCGAGTTTCTCTCAGATGAACGCCTCGCCGCCTGTAATCTTCCACGCCAATACCATCATGCCACCAGCCCCTTCCCATGGCTTGATGAGCAAATCCACCTCACCACCAGTCACGCCGCTACCATCGCCAGCACTACCCTTGACAATTCCTTCGATGACGATGACCTGTAAACATGGATCGATCAAAGCCATACACACCTTAATAAATCATGAACGCCATACTCGATAAGCACACCATCCCTCTTGATGAGGAAAAAGCAAAAACCGTCCTGACCCAGAAAAAGGTCCTCGGTGGTGAACGTATCTCCGGCTTTGGCCTCGCCCCTCTCAAATATGAATGGGCCTACGAGATCTACTCGAACATGCGCGCAAACCACTGGGAGCCAGAAGACATCCCCATGCAAAAAGACGTCGAGCAGTGGCGCTCAGATGAAATCTCAGACGTAGAACGCTGGATCATCAAGATGGGTATCGGCTACTTCTCCGCCGCTGAAGGCATTGTAGGTGATAATATGATTCACGTCATCTGTGAGTTTGTCTCCGCTCCCGAGCTCGAGCTCGTTTTCCGCCGCCACGCTCATGAGGAGAACATCCACGCAGACTCTCTGGTCTACATGGTTTCCTCCCTAGGCCTCAACCCCCATGAATGTGAAGCCATCTTTGAAGGCGTTAGAACTGTGCAGGAGAAGACCGACTTCGTAGTGGCAAACTCCCGCTCCCTCCGCCGTGATATGGACATGTCCCTTACGGAAAACAAACAAGCACTCGCGCGGAATATCTTCATCTTTGGCCAGTGTATGGAAGGCACCCAGTTCTACGGCCTCTTTGGCATGATCCTCAGCTTATATCGTCAGAATAAATTCCCCGGTATCGGCCAGATGTTCCGCTACACCCTTCGTGATGAGTCTAACCACATCGAATTACTCCGTAATCTTCTTAACGAAATACGTACAGAGAACCCAGAGATCTGGACCGATAGCTTCAAGGAAGAGCTCCGCCAGACCATGGCAGAAGCCATTAAGTTAGAGAAAAATTTCATCCGTGACTGTCTCCCAGTTTCTGCCGTAGGGCTTAACATCGAGGACTTCCATCAGTATATCGATTTCATCGCAGACCGCCGCCTCATCACCTGCGGCCTTGAGCCCCTCATCGGCAACGTCAGTAACCCCTTCCCATGGCTCGCCGAAATGATCGATATCAAAAAGGAGCAAAACTTCTTCGAAGGCCGCGTCACCGAATACCAAAAATCCACCGCCCTAGGAAACATCGATGACGATGATCTGTAAGCAAATGAAACCACAGCCGGAGCGAAGCGGAGACGGCCGAAGGCAAAAAACACAGAAGACACGGAATTTTAAAAGTGCAGAGTAAACACTCAACCCAAGCAAACCTCCCGTAAATCCCCTCTCTTCCGTGGTTTCCCAATCGAATAATCAATTCACGCCTTCCCGTTTGTCTCTTCTTCATTTCCAAACTGAATAATTTAACCCAAGCAAAGTTTTCCGTTCCTTCCGTAAATTCCGTGGTTCCCCAATCGAATAATCAACCCAAGTAAAGATCCGCAAGATTAGTAAGATCCGTGGTTCCCAAAATAAACTCCCCAACCTGCTCCACAAAAAAATGTACCGCTCCATCTCCCTCGAAGAAGACCTCGCCCTAAAAAAAGTCATCACCGATCGCGCCTCAGCTCCTGACGCTCAAGACCGCTTCGATTGGCGTTCATCACTTGACGCCACCAGTACCGATCGCGTTCCAGAAATCATCGTCACTCACGGCAATGAAGAGGAAGAAGAGCTTTCCCTCGCCAAGGTAGCCTCCACCATCGGCTCCGCACTCACTGACTTGTTGGTTTCCCGCCAGCAGAAGGACGATAGCATCTTCAGCGATGAGAACCGCACCTTTGTTTCTAACGTTGCTCAGAGTGTTTCCAAGTCCCTCACCGATCAAGTAGCCACCGTTGGCCAGATCCGCCTTTCCCACAATGATCTCTACCTCCTCATCGAGAAGGCACTCATCGAGAACGATGCCCATGATGTTGCCAAGTCTCTCGTCTTCTCTCGTTCACTTGAGAAAAATGGTGAAGTCATCGTCTCCGATGAACCCCAGCAGATGCCCGTACGCCTCATCCGCCGCAGCGGTAACGTAGTGCCATGGTCACAGACCAAGATTGAGATCGCAGTTAGGAAGGCATTTCTATCCATCAAAGAAGATCCAGAAGCCGCCGTCACCATCGCCCACGCCGTTACAGAGACCATCCGGAATGGCGATTCCGCCTTTGCTCATATCGAAAACGTGCAAGACATCGTTCAGGAAGAACTCATGCGCCAAGGCCACTTCAAGGCAGCTGAGGCCTACATCCTCTACCGCGCTAAACGCGCTCAGATGCGCCTCGATGAAGCTCCACAGGAAGACCCTAACCAAGAGTCCATGGTGGTGGTCACCATGCCAGATGGCGACACCCAGTTCTGGGACGGCGCTGAGCTCAAGAAGCGTATCGCCTTTTCTTCCATCGGCCTTGATCTCTGCCTCAGCGAGCAGGAGATTGAACAAGAGCTCCGCCGCTCCATCGGTGCAGAAATCACCCGCGCAGACCTCACCGCTACCATCATCCTCAATGCTAAGTCCCTCATCGAAAGAGACGCAGACTTCGCCAAATTCGCCGGACGTATCCTTCTCACCTTCATCTACGAGGAGGTACTGGACTGGAACATCCTCACCGATGGCATCCGTAATCTCAAGACCGCCCACCAAGAGCATTTTAAGAAATACCTCGATTACGGCGTAAAGATCAAACGCATCTCACCAGAGGTCGTTGCTAAATATGACATCAAAAAACTCGCTGAGGCCTTAGACCCCACCGCTGATTTGGACTTTGATTACCTCGGTATCCAGACCCTCTATGATCGCTACCTCATCGTAGACAAAACAGGCGATAAGCAACGCCGCCTTGAAACTCCCCAGTTCTTCTGGATGCGTGTTTCCATGGGCCTCTTCCGCGCTGAGAAAGAGGATCGTGATGACTGGGCCATCCGCCTTTATAATCTCTACAAAGG
>CALBVY010000027.1 GCA_937969495.1 uncultured Verrucomicrobiales bacterium
AGCAGGGCTAGTTTGCCTCGCCACGCAATAGGCACTTAAGATTGTGAAGCTTGAACCAGCAGAGAGAAACCCGGCCGAACTTCGGCGTACCGCCTTGATACTTGTAGGTATTATGATTTTTGGTGCCGCATTTGTGCTTTATGCCTATGTGCAATCTAGCAAGGAGAAAATGGATCCTGACAGGCCTCCCATTGTCACGAAAATCAGCAAGAAACTTAAAGCTCAGGATCAATATGGTGAGCTATTTAATATGTTTCATCTTGAAGGGAAGGTCTGGTTTGCGGCTCCAGTGAGTGTGACTCAGCTTATGGAGAATGAGCATGCACTGAAGATGATGCATGAGCTACAGCAGCATTATGCTGATAATGAAATGGTGCACTTTGTACTGATTTCTGTGGAAGGTGTAGATCAGGGTGTGGGCCCAGAGCAGCTGATTAAAGCGGCGCAAGAGCTTGGCTTGACGGGTGAGAGGACGTCGTGGCTGACGACAGGGGAGACTAAAAAGCAGCGTGGATTCATCAAGGATGTGTTACGGCTAGGTATCGTGATGGAGAGAGATGCTGGGGATCCAGCTGGGAAATGGAAGTTTCCTTCACAGATTGCCTTGATTGATCGTGATATGCATTTACGGCAGCGATATGATTTTCGAGAGGCTTACGAGGTGCAGAAAAAGACAGAGCTGGAGGTGGAGCAGAACCCTGAGCTTAAAAATGAAGATAACATCGATCTCTACTTGCGCGCCTACCCACTGCTGCAAGAAAAACTTCTCGCGAATACCCAGTATGTCCTTGCAGAAATAAAAACCGGCACCAAAGGGGAGTAAATCAATTTTTCAACTCAGAAAATACAAATAGCCATGACGGATAAAGGTAAAATCATCACCATCTACACAAGTGCGGCGCTCATTTCAGTGCTTATTTTGTGTATCGCATTTTGGATCAGGGGGGGGCAGGTAAAACCTGAGGTTAAGCCTTACTACTCAAGTTCCTCTGAGCTTAACCCTCTGCTGACTTTGGAAAGAGATATCACACTCACGAATCAAGATGGTGAGACGGTGAAAATATCTGATCTTAAAGGGAAAGTCTGGGCATTTGCGCAGTTCTACGCGGCATGTCCGATGTGTGCAAAAAATAATGAGCAGGGTGTTAAATCACTCTACAATAAGTTTAAAAATCAGCCCGATTTCCAGATGGTCTGCATCACCGTGGATCCCGAAAAAGACGGTGTGGAGGAACTTAAGGCCTATGCAGAAGCACTGGGCGCGGATACTTCAGATTGGTGGTTTCTCACTGGAGAGCCAGATGCGCTGAGAGATTACATGGTGAATGAGATGAAATATGACCCTATCCAAGAGCGGAAAGACCCTGCCGAAGCTGCAGAGAAGGGGGCTCTTGCTCATAATATGTCGATCGCGGTGTTTGACCGTAATTTGTCACTTATTGGGCGGCGTGATCTTTTCCATGCCAAACTTGATGGTGAGGCAGCGTATGTGGAGACGGAAAAAGCCCTCCATCAGATGGTAGAGGCAGTGCTTGAAAAAAAATAACACACTAGAGAAACCATGTCTGATTACCAAAGTTACCTTCAGCGCAATCCCAATTTAGCAAAGCTTAAGCTATTCAAGCGCGTTTCATGGATTGTTAGTATTCTTGTGTTTTCCCTTGTAGTCCTCATGGGGCGTTACAAGTTAGACATCGGAGTAGATCTCTCATTTCTGCCACCCGTGCATGCTGTGTTAAACTCGCTGGTTACGATCTTTTTGATCATAGCGGTGCTGGCGGTTAAAAATAAAAACATCACTCTACATAAACAGATGATCGGTGGGGCAGTAGTGTGCTCTGTGCTATTTTTACTTTGTTATGTGGCTTACCACGGTACGCAGGAAGAGGTAAGACATGGTGGTGAGGGGCTTGAGCGGACGCTGTATCTCATTATTTTATTTAGCCACATCATCTGTGCGGCTGTCAGTCTTCCGTTTATCCTGATTACTCTTTCACTAGGATATACTAATCACTTTGTAGAACATCGGAAGATGGCACGCTGGGTATTTCCTCTCTGGCTCTACGTGGCTGCTACTGGTCCTGTTTGTTATTTGATGCTTAAGCCCTACTACTAAAAAAATACCCCATCCGCGCACGGATAGGGTAGGTGGTGAAGGTTCTTTAAAGTGTTCCAATTTTTTAGTCGCGAGACATAAAGATTCTTAGGACATACCAGAAAAGCATGGCCACACTCGCAAAGAGACCAAGTGCTGCAGCTACGTGCTGGCTGGTCTGATAGTGGTGAATAATGTTACTAGTGCTGTAGAGAATAGAGCCAGCGGCAAAGATCACCATCGCTACGGAGAACCATAGTCCTAAGGTAAAAGCTCCAGGCCAGATGACAGCTACGACGATGAGGCCTAGTGCAATCATGCCTACGATTTTGAGCATGCCTCCGAGAAAGGAGAAGTCCTTCTTAGTTGTGAAAGCAACCACCGTAAGACCTAAGAAAAGTAAGAGTGTCACGCCTCCTGCTTTCATGATGAGAGAGGTGTCTCCTACTTGCCATTTAGCCATAAGGAGTAAGGGTAGCATGATGATGGCTTGTGCGATTACGTAGACACTGAGGCCTAAATATTGCATTCCCGCAGAGGTGTCACTCATTGCCCATTTATCCGCAATCCATGATACGGCCATAAAGCCACCAAGAACCATTAGCCAGCTGTATGGACTGGCTGAGAGGATTCCAAATACCGTGTTCTCAATATCGGGAATAGACATCAAAGCCGCTTCAATGAGGGCGAATACTAAAATAGCGCCACCAAGGTGGGCGTAGGTCTTACGAATAAAGGCAGCGCGCACATCCACTGGCTGAGCAGCTACGGTATAAGGATTTGCGTATGAGCTTGAATAAGGATTGTCCATGCCCTCATTCTAATAGGGAAAAGTCACTGCGCCAGTGAAAATTTTACCCCATGCCCATATCGTGTTTATGCGTGATGGATTCTAGCATGGCGACGTTGGTTTTGTGGTGGCGTAGATTTTCTTCCAGCCTCAGCGCATCATTGCGCGATAGTGGCTCACTGAACCACTCCAGCTGCCATGGTTTAAAGGCCTTGGTGCCTCTGAATTTTCCCTGATTATGAGCTTTGAGCTCGTTTTCAGCATTTTCCGCCATGCCGACAAAGCGTCGGTTCATACGGTTTTTGAGAAGGTAGACTTGGTAGGTTTTAGTGGACATGGCGTTAGAGTATTAAGCGGAAGGTGCCACGCTGATCTCGATGGATTTGCTAGTAGGCGTATTACTTTGGAGTGCCGTTGAGTGCACAGGGATAAGGACATTGGCCTCAGGGAAATAGGCAGCCGCGGTGCCGGCTGGAATATCGTAGGGGATGGCGTAGAACTGCTGTGCTTTTCTCTCTCCATCCTCCCAGTGACTGGTGATATCAACCAAGGAAACAGGGGAGATGCTCCGTGACTTCATATCGTCAGGGTGCAGGAAGATGATTCTGCGTCCCATGCCAATACCACGGTAGCGATCATTGAGACCGTAGATGGTGGTATTATACTGATCATGGCTGCGTAGTGTCTGTAAGATAAGCCTGCCTTCGGGTACTTCGATCTGCTCCAGCGCTTCATCGCTGAACTCAGCCTTGCCACTGGTGGTCTTCCAGATGCGTTTCTTCACGCCATTAGGCAGATAGAATCCACCAGGGTTTCTTACCTGCTTGTTGTAAGGTTTAAAACCAGGGATTACATTTTCAATCAGATTGCGGATGCGGTCATAGTCACCTACCAGCCAGCGCCAGCGAACTTTGGGGGTATTTCCCACTGTCGCCTCAGCCATCCTTGCGACGATGTCTGGCTCGCTCAGTAACTCGGGTGATGATGGAGTGAGCTTACCCTTAGACATATGCACAATGCCCATGGAGTTCTCACAGGTGACAAACTGCTCGCCGCTATCCTGCTCATCGCGTTCACTACGACCTAAGCAGGGGAGGATAAGTGCGGTTTTACCATGCACCAGGTGGCTGCGGTTCAGTTTGGTAGAAATGTGGGCTGTTAGTTTGCAGTTTTGAAGTGCTTTGGCAGTGAACTCTGTGTCTGGTGTGGCCTGAAGGAAGTTTCCGCCGAGAGCGATAAAGACTTTCCCCTCAGCGCGATGCATTGCGAGGATAGACTCCACCACATCATAGCCATGCTTGCGTGGGGATTTAAATTCAAACTCCTGATCAAGTGCATCATGGAACCACTCAGGCATTTTTTCGAAAATCCCCACGGTGCGGTCCCCCTGCACATTGCTATGGCCACGCACCGGGCAGAGTCCTGCTCCAGGTCTGCCTAGAGCACCGAGGATCATGTGGATATTACAAACCTCGCGGATGGTTGCCACCGCATTACGGTGCTGGGTAAGTCCCATCGCCCAGCAGGTGACGAGCTTTTGCTCACCGCGCAGAATGGTGTCTACTAGCTGCAGGATTGCTTCTTTGGTAATGCCAGAGCGTGTAGTGATGTCCTCCCAGTCCGCAGCCTCACAGCGTGCACGGTAGGCGTCTATTCCCACGGTGTGCTCGGAGATGAAGGTTTCATCCAGTGCGCCGCGCTCGAAGATTTCTTTGCCGATGCCGCGTAGGAGTGCGAGGTCACCGTTGAGTTTCACCTGTAAATATTGTGATGCTAGTGGAGTGGATTTCCCTAACATGCCAGAGATTTTCTGCGGATGCGCAAAGCCCATCAGGCCGGCTTCCTTCATGGGGTTCACCGCGATGATTTTGCCGCCGTTCTCGACGCAGGTTTCCAGTGATGCCAGCATGCGTGGGTGGTTTGTGCCGGGGTTCTGGCCGATGCAGATAATGGTTTCTGCCTCGTGCAGATCATCCAGGGATACCGTGCCTTTTCCTATGCCTACGGCTTGAGACATTGCCGCGCCACTGGACTCGTGGCACATGTTCGAGCAGTCTGGGAGATTGTTGGTGCCGTAGTGGCGGGAGAAGAGTTGGTAGAGAAATGCCGCCTCGTTACTGGCGCGTCCAGAGGTGTAGAACATCGCCTCATCGGGGTGATCCAGAGTATTCAGTTCCTTGCCAATGATGGCAAAGGCATCATTCCAAGAAATGGGCTCGTAGTGCGTGCCTCCCTCGCGGAGCACAAGGGGCTCCACTAATCGGCCTTGCTGATCATGCCAGTAGTCTGTTTGCTCCAATAGATCTGCGATGCTGTGTTTGCGGAAAAAGTCTCTGTCGATCTGCCGCGTAGTCGCCTCTGAGGCTACGGCCTTAGCTCCGTTCTCACAGAATTCCGTCTGCGCACGGTGATCATCCGGATCAGGCCAGGCGCAGCTAGGGCAGTCAAAGCCATCTTGTTGATTGAGTTCTAGCAGTGCCTTTGTGCCACGTACTGGGCCAGCTGTGCGCATGACGTGGTTCATCGAGGAGGCCACAGCTGCTGCGCCTGCGGCAGAGGTCTTGGGCTTTCCCAATTTAGGAGCGGTATCTTCTAGTGGGGGCGTGCCATTTACTGTGTCTGCTACATGATCATTAGATGCCATGCCAAGAGCATAAGCGGATTTTAACAGTCAGGAAAGCCGTGAGATGGAGAATTTTTTGTCAGCATATTGATGAATACCCTGCCTCTTTTTTGTTAGTTTGGCTTTGTTTGAGGATCGAATAAACGGCATTTTATTTAGCGTCGCCATTCCACCAAGCGTCCAGAGCTTTGTTGAGCTCTTTTACTTTGTCAGCATGTTTCTCGGCAAGATTCACTTTTTCGTGAGGATCTTTGGTGAGATTGTAGAGCTCTGGTTTGCCCTCAGGGTTATCTATTTTGCCGTATTTGCGTGGTGGTGGGAAGTTGGCTTGGTTGTGGATGATGAGCTTGTAGTCGCCGCGGATAATGTAGCGTGACTCCAAGTTCTTGGTGCGTGTATCAACACCTGCGATATCGTGGGAGTGGTCCGCTCCGTAAACGGTGTTGCGCTCTTTGAGGGCAGCGAGATCACGGAGATCAGTGCCGGTCATACTCTCTGGAACTTTTACTCCAGCGACCTTTAAGATCGTAGGTGCAATATCAATGCTGGAGACGGGGGTGGACTTGTCCATGAGAGGGGTGATCTTTCCTGGCCACTTGATGGTGATGGGTGTGCGGATGCCGCCCTCGTGCACGTCTTGTTTGGAGAGTGGCTCAAAACGCGAATGCTTGGAGGACTGAATCCAGCCGTTATCGGTGACGTAGATAACCACGGTATTGTCACTGAGTCCGCGTTTTTCCAACTCGCCTAACAGTTCTCCGCAAGTTTGGTCAAACCATTCTACCATGGCGTAGTAACGTGCTACATGGGGGGATTCTACTAGGGCGTTGTATTTTTCAAAAAGCTCTTTGGGCGGATTATGTGGGAAGTGGGGGAGGTAGGGTGCATGCCAGATGAAGAAGGGCTTCTTGGTATCCTTTGCCTTATCGAGGAAGGTGTGGATAGCTGAAATGCCTTCACGAGAGATCTTGAGGCCCTCATCACCATGTCTGGCGCGTCGTGAGGGATCTCCGTGGGTCATGGTGTAATCGAAGCCAGCTAGCTTCGGGTCAGACTCCCACCATTTTCCCGTTTGGCAGGAGATGTAGCCAGCTTTCGCAAGCTCGCTGGTGATGCCTTTTTGCTGATAGAATTGATCATAAAGTTTCTGATGCAGTGCAGCACCTGCTGGTGTTTGCCGAGATACTTTACCTCCTTTGTCATTATTTAGGTCATTACCAGTGATGCCGTGTTGGTGGGTGTAGAGTCCAGTGTAAATAGAAGCCAGCGATGGGCGACAGAGTGGTGCGGTGACATAGCCTCTTGTGAAGGTGAGTGACTCAGCGGCGAGTTTATCTAAACTGGGAGTTTGAATTTGTGGGTGTCCCATGTAGCTGTAATCTGTCCAAGATTGATCATCGGATAGGATGAGTAGAATGTTTGGCTTTTCAGCATGTAGGGCTGTTGATGACAAGAGGGCTAGGAGAAATGTTTTTTTCAGCGTAGTGATAAACGGTAATAGATTTTTCATGATGAGATGGTGATATATACGAGCAAAAGAGATGTGCTTATTACAGAATAGCGCATATTTTAGAAACTATCTAATGTGTGGCTTTTCTTTAGCGGTAGTAGTGTAGATGATTGTTAGGTGAAGGGGTTTGGTAGGGATTTTTTGATAGTGGTTGTGTACATGGTTTTTTAGACAAACGTATCATCTAGAAAGGGCTACGGTTATTTCTTGGGCTACCTTTTTAGCAAGATAGGTGGAGCCTTTTTTGTTGTAGTGAACATCGCCTTTTTTAAGTTGAATATCGGCGTATTTGAGGAGGGCGTGAAGGTGGAGATCATTGATTAAAACGCCGTTTTTTCTCATGATTTCCTTGGCGATTTTATTATACTTAATGTCATCTCCTAGCTTTCGTCCTGCTTCATACTCTGGAACAGGTGTTGTGGTGCACCAGATTAATGTGGCGCCTGTTTTTTTAAGACGTGCGACGATTTTTTTTATGTTCTCACGGTATTGTTCAGGAGTTGCAGTGATTGTGCCATTGATCTTGTCGCGGTGCCCTTGGTTTTTTGATTTTGGGTTACGGTAACAGAGGTCCCATAAACCCCAGTTGAAATGAATCACATCCCATTTGATTGATTTGCTCGATAGCCATTGATCCAGTTTTTTTAAACCATAGGCTGAGTTTCTACCATTATCTGGAATTCTAAAAACATCAGCTTTGCCTCGAAGTTGTTTCCTAACATCTACAGTGTAGGCAGTTGATATCGAATCACCAATGAGTAGTACATTGGGTCGCGATGGGTGGTCATGAGGGTTCTGGAATGCTGACGTGTATTCTTTTCCTGTGTAGAGTTCTTCGCTGCTTGCTAAGTCATCTTCAGCAAATGCAGGAATAGGCAGATAGACGGATAAAAGAGTGAAGATGAGTAGGTAGATATTCATGATTTCATAGCCTTTTATCAAACGGCGGTAATATAAAAAAGCCAACAAGGAGCATGTCCTTATTGGCTTTATAAATAGCGCAAGTAGTGTGTTAGAAGTTCCACATTTTGCCTTTTTCAGCATCTTGGAATACCTTACTGCTCTGCATATAGGATGCAGGGGGGTTAGGTAGTGGGGAGTCATCCAGACTTGGTAGTGAGGCTCCTACAGTAGAGTCCCATGGTTGTGAGGTGGCTACATTTACTTTTGTGCCCACTTTCACTAGGTCAAATGCCTTGCGTGCAGTGTTGAGGGGCATACGGACACAGCCAGCTGTGCATGGGTAAGGTTTGATAAACCCCCAGTGCATACCGTAGGCTGGACTGTAAAATGACATCCAATAAGTCATTGGGTATCCTCGGCCTGGTTGGCTCTGACGGCGGCGGAACTTGGTTTTGGAAGTGATACGGTGTGTTCCCTTTGGGGTAGGTGTGGCGGCTTTTCCTACGCCTACAGGGCTGGCTAGGAGTACTTTATCACCTTCTACGATATACATTTTCTGGGCTGAGGTGCTAATGGCTACTCTTACCGCTGAGCGATTACTTGGCTGCGTGACAGGGGGATCAAAAGAAAAGGCACTGCCAGAGGGTGCTGAGGACGGCGTGTTACAAGAACTGAGGACTGAGGCCCCAATCGCTAGAGCTGTGGCTGCAAGAATTTTGGATAAGTTTTTCATACGAAGTTGAGTGTTCACATTTTCGGGCGTAAGGCAACTATTCTAGTATGACAGAAAATTTCGAGCCTTGTGGGGGGGATGTGTTTTTCAAGTAACGTGCTATAACTTTATCAACTCCCTTACAAATCTGTGTAGCGGATGCTGAAGGTGTCACCATCGGCTAGTCTTCCGCTTTCAAAGCCGCGCATGAACCAACGCTTTCTCTTCGCAGAGGTGCCGTGGGTAAAAAGGTCCGGCTGCACGTGGCCTTGGGAGTGTTTTTGGATGCGATCGTCTCCAATGGCTTCCGCCGCTCGCATCGCTTCTTCGATATCTCCACGTTCGAGGAAATTAAATTTTTCCTGAGCGTGGTGGGCGAAGACCCCAGCGAGGAAGTCTGCCTGCAATTCCAGCCTTACGGAAAGTTGATTATAGTCCGTTTTTGAAATACGGCCTTGCTGGCTATGAACCTTATCGGTGAGGCCTAAAAGCTTCTGAATGTGGTGCCCGACCTCGTGTGCAATGACGTATGCCTGAGCAAAGTCTCCTTCAGCACCAAACCTTGTCGCCAGCTCATTGAAAAATGATGGATCGATGTAAATCGTCTCGTTTACTGGTAGATAGAATGGACCCATCTGGGCGTCTGCGATGCCTCCTGGAGTAGTTGTGCGTTCTCGATAAACTACCATTTTCGCTGGGCGGTATCTTATCCCTTCTGAAGCGAGGATTTTCTGCCAAATGATTTCGTTATCACCTTTGAGCGTTTTGAGGTATTCGAGCATTTCCTGCTCTTTAGCACTTGGGGTATAGCTATTCTGCACTACCTGACTAGTACCCCCCGGTACTGACATAAATAAGCTGATTGGATTTATTTTGAAAATCAAACATGCAGCGATGACCCCCACGATCATGATCATCTTTGTCTTACCGCTACCTCGTCTGAAGAGTGCAAAGAGAAGCCCGCCAACGGCGCCTCCAGCTAGAGGTCTGCCACCGCCGCGCACTGTTGTGCCACGGCGATCTTCTACATGGGTGCTCTGTTTTCTACCTTTCCAACGCATTATTTAAGAAATTTATCAAGATCCGCACTCTCTACTTTTGCGTTTGTGATGTCAAGATCATGCATGAGCCGCAAAGTAGGAATGACAAAAAGCGCACGATTTTACTCAATAATACATTGTCAGACGCAGAACTATAGGTATATTCGCGCCCGATTTCAAGGGGGCTGTAGCTCAGTTGGTTAGAGCAGGGGACTCATAATCCCTTGGTCCAGGGTTCAAGTCCCTGCGGCCCTACTATCCTTTCTATCCCTCAGTGCATTGAATCATAATGTGCTGAGGGATTTATTGTTTATGGCGATGGTGATTTTAGTCACTGAGGGCGATGAGGCCCTTAATGATCAGGTATATGATTAGGGTAATAGCCCACCATGGCATATTGGATTTAGCCTTGCCGAGTCCCTTGGCCCAACGTTTGAGGAGCTTTTTTGGGCCTCAATGAGGCAACACGTTTTTAGCCTAAAAAATAATTTCCTCTTGCCTCATGATACTTTCATGATAATGTTCCCAAGAACAGTGTTCATGTGTAATATTTACCCATCTAAAAATGTCCAGTAACGTCCAACTTACCAAACGCCAGCAAGAGGTTCTCGATTTCCTTAAGGAAACTCACCGTACAGAGGGGTTTATGCCTTCTACACGCGATATTCAGCGTCACTTTGACTTTGCTAGCCAGACGGCAGCCATGAGTCATTTACGTGCACTTGAACGTAAAGGTGTCATTGTTAGGAAAGCAAACAAAGCATGTGGTATTGGATTCCCCGAAGAGATGGAGCGTGAGGAAATTGTGGATATACCGATTTATGGCTGCATCGCAGCAGGGATGTCTCAGGACGTCGAGTCAGAGAAAGAGGGTTGTCTTTCTATTGATATAAGCTCTTTAGGTATGCGGGGGAATGCTCGGACTTTTGCCCTTAAAGTAAGAGGGGATTCTATGATTGATGCGCACATTTGTGATGGTGATACGGTTGTATTAGAATATCGTGAGCCACGTAAAGGAGACGTTGTGGCAGCTCTCATTGATGGTGAAACTACTCTGAAACGTTACGTGGTGGAAAACGGGAAACCTTTCCTTCACGCAGAGAATGAAGACTATCCAGACCTCATTCCTGCTAGAGAACTGATCATTCAAGGTGTTATGGTAGCCCTTCTACGTCAGGCCGCTTAGTTAGCTTCGTGGTGTCTGCTAAATTAGCAGAGGGTAAGGAGGTAAGGAACCGATAGTAGATGCTAGGTGCGTCTGTCTATTCCTCTGTCTCCTGACGAAAACTTGTGCTTCGGCTATTATTACTGCTGTCTTGATCTTCTGCTGCTGTTTTGATGGCAGTGGAAATCTCAACGGTATCGCCATTCGTAGGAATGAGGATAGGGATTTGAAATGTTTGTGTCTGGCCTGGTGAGAGGCTGCTGATATTCATTTCTTTAGTACCACTTGGGCTGGTGATGGTAACTGGGCTATTAATAAGAGTTTCTGTACCCTGATTCTGTACGGTGACGTAAACTTGAGGCAAGGATGTAGCGTCCTCAGCTGGTATGAGAACCTGCCCTGTGACTGCTGCATCATAGATGCCGGGTGTGCCGTTATTCATGACTCGGCCAACATCGAGAACGCCTACACCGTAGAAGGAATCCTGACCAGGTAGCCCAGCATCATTTGCTAGACTAACCACCAGAGCTGCTGCTTGCTCGGCTGTCATTTGTGGGTTTTGAGACATCGTTGCGGCAATGGCTCCACTAACAAAGGGAGCGCTGGCCGAAGTTCCGGAGAACAAGGTGAGCTGCTCTTCGCCCCAGGCGGCATTGACCTGATAACCTGGAGCAGTGATGGAGAGATCAGATCCATTATTAGAGAAATTGAGATGTTCACCTGTAGCCTCCACAGCACCCACAGAGATTACGCCATCGTAGGCAGCAGGATAAGCAATGACATCTAAGCCTTCATTTCCAGATGAAGCTACGATGACAGAGCCATTTTCTTGCGCATATGCAACAGCATCAGCAACTAAGGAGCTGTTTCCGTATGTGCCCATGGAGATATTAATCACCTGTGCGCCACCTTCCACCGCCTGAATAATAGCATCAGCAAGGGTAAATGAGTCTGCGCTCCCACTTTCATTTGTCACACGGATAGAGAGGATTTCTGAGGCTGGCGCGACGCCCCTCGTCAAAGGGTGATCTCCAGAGATGATCGAAGCCACGGCTGTACCGTGACTCAGCTGTTCACTGCCATCGGCTAGAGTTGTAAGTTCAATGTTAGTAACGTCTCCGCTGAGGGCAATGTGATCATTTACTCCTGAATCGATAACGGCTACTGTTACGCCTTCACCCCAAGCCGAATTATCACCATTGATATCAAGCCATGAGATTGCGTCGCTGCCGAACCCAACTGCATCTGTCTGGGCTTCAGCTTGAGGTGGGGTAGGGAGACCTACCTGATAGTTATAAGATAGCTCGGAGCCGTCGATTCCCTGTAAGTCATTTGCAGAGCGGAATCCCACCCGCACAGCACGAAGTCGATCAGATTTTCCTAGCAGAGTGAGGCCGCGGTCTTTGAGGGTAGTGAGGAATTGACGATAAGCGGCATCATCTTTAAAGCGGACAATACGCTCGTTACTCAGAGCAAAAGGTGGGAGGTCTTTACTAGGTGGAGTATTTGTTGTGCGGTGTTGTGTGCGATGTAATGGTTTGTTTTTGGGGAGGGGGACATATGATCTGTCCTCTGTAAGCGTTAATTTTTTTTGAGTGGACGGCTGCCCTTCATGGCTTGATCGCATGAGGTAATATCCCGTTACACCTGCTAAAAAAAGGGACATGAGCAGGAGGCTAAGGGGTAGAGGGCGAATGGTCATAGAAATGGGTCTTTGCTAAGGCTTTAAATGAAACACCAAAGAGTGGCTTTAGGTGCGCGGGATAAAAACATTAATGGATATTATATTTAATAGAGCGTTTTCAGAGGAGCCGTTCTGTCTATGATATTCGACATTTTTCTATTTCTGCTCGGGGTGGTGTATTGTTCTTTAAGGGCTGTGGGTAAAAACACTCGCTTGAGCAGGGTAGGTCTGTATCATCACTTGTCCATGGCTGAAGAATCCTTACGCATCGTTTTTATGGGCACTGGTGATATTGCCATCCCTGCTTTTTCTTTTCTATTGAAAAAGGGTCTTGTGGCCTTGGTGACACAGCCGGATAAGCCAGTGGGGCGAAAGCAGGAATTGACTTCACCACAGATTAAAAATTTAGCAGATAGAAACGAAGTCTTGGTGTTGCAGCCAGAAAAAGCAGGAAATCAAGAGTTTCTAGCAGAGCTTGCGGCCTTAGAGCCAGACGTTATCGTAGTTATGGCCTATGGTCAGATTTTATCTCAGCAGCTATTAGATATCCCCACTATCGCATGTATTAACTTACACGCATCTTTGTTGCCAAAGTTTCGTGGTGCGGCCTGTATCCAAGCGGCTATTGATGCAGGTGATACCGAGACAGGTATTACGGTGATGCATGTGGTAAAGGCATTAGATGCTGGCGATATTATTTTAAAAAGAGAACTTAGCATCGGGGAGCAAGAAACGGGGGGTGAGCTGCATGATCGGCTGGCAGAGGTAGCTCCAGATGCTCTTCGTGAAGCACTTGAAAAACTTCAAAATGGTCAAGCCAGACGCACGCCACAGAATGAAGCTGAAGTGAGCTACATCTCTAAGCTTATGCGGGAAGATGGAGAGATTGATTGGTCACACCCTGCTACGGCTATTGAGCGACGTATCCGTGCCTATGATCCATGGCCTGGGACGTATACGAGTTTTACTGATAAAAAAAATCGACTTCGCAGGCTTAAGATTTTCCCTCAAGTGACAGTGGTAGATGGTAGCGGAAAATCTGGAGAGGTTCTCTTTGACGCTGAAGGTGAGATGATGGTGTGCTGTGGCCGTGGAGCGCTTAAGATCAAAAACGTTCAGCCAGATGGTTCGCGCCGGATGAATGTGATAGAATTTTTGAAAGGCAACCCTCTGAAAGATGGTGATTTATTAGGTGGTGCTTAATGCATTCTAAGAAATGGTGCTGTGCGCGATGTCTTAGATTTTGCTACTTGTTCTGGTGTTCCTTGCACGACAATTTTTCCACCCTTTTCTCCTGCCTCTGGGCCAATATCAATGATGTAGTCGGCCTCTGCCATGATGGTGGTGTGATGTTCAATTACGATAACTGTGTGCCCCTCATTTACTAAGCGGTGCAGAACATCAATGAGTTTTTCCACATCATCTTCGTGTAAGCCAATGCTTGGTTCTTCGATTAAATACAAATGATTGTTCTGCAGTGCGCCCTTGGTCACAGACTTGCGTCCTTTTGTTAGTTCGCTAACAAGTTTGATGCGTTGAGCTTCACCGCCTGAGAGAGTTGGGCTAGGTTGTCCAAGCTGGAGGTAACCGAGGCCGGTGTCGCTGAGTAAAGCAAGGGTGCGGTGGATTTTGGTATGAGATGAGAAAAAGTCCACCGCCTCACGAATACTCATTTGAAGAACCTCACCGATATTTTTACCGTTGTAGCGGATTTCTAGCGTGGCTGGATTATAACGCATTTCGTGGCAAGTCTCACAAGGCACCCAAGTGGTGGGGAGGAAGTCCATTTCTAATTTGATTTTACCATTACCCTTGCACTCTGGACATTGCCCTTCCGCATTATTAAAAGAAAAACGAGAGGCTGTGAAGCCACGTGTGCGGGCATCTGGGAGCTGCGCAAAAAGTTGTCTTATGGAGTCGAGTAGCTTTACATAAGTAGCCGGACATGAGCGTGATGTCTTACCGATGGGAGTTTGGTCTACCTCGAAGGTATGTTTGATCTGAGTAAAGCCAGAAGCGGATTTATAGTGAGCGTTTTTAGGTTTACGCTTCCCCGCTGCATGGGCGATACAGCCGCGCATGAGCGAAGATTTACCACAGCCTGATACGCCTGTGAGCACGGTGAGCCGGGCTTGAGGGATACGGACATCGATGTTTTTGAGGTTATTAGCATGACAGCCTGTTAGTTTCATCCAGCCTGTTCTTGCTGAAGCCTTGGGTAATGACCTTCGAGGGTAATCTTCCTTCATTAAGGCTGGAGTATAGTGCTCTGATCGTGGCGTGCCGTTGTGCGTTAGCTTGCCACCTGTAGAGCCTGCTCCTGGGCCTAGTGCAATAAGATGAGAGGCACGTGCTATGGTCTCTTCATCATGTTCTACGATGAGAAGTGAGTTACCACGGTCGCGTAGTGCGGCGAGTGTGTCTAATAATTTTATATTGTCACGAGGATGGAGGCCAATAGTGGGTTCATCGAGTACGTAGAGGACTCCACGGAGATTGGATCCCAGTTGTGCGGCTAGGCGGATACGTTGACTTTCTCCACCGGAGAGAGTGTCCGCAGATCTATCCAAATGAAGATAGCCAAGGCCTACCTGATTGAGAAAATGTAGACGCTGAATAATCTCTGGAACAATATCGCGAGCGAGGATCTTCTCCCTGCCGGTGAACTTCCAAGTTTTTAACAATGAGGCGGCATCTGAGACAGATAGGCAGTTAATAGACTGAATAGGATACCCTTGGATAAGGATATGGCGTGAGTCTTTTCGGAGTCGACTGCCTTCGCAATCTGGGCACGTTGTTTTTTCACCCTCATCTTTAGATTTTGAGTGTGTAAGTTCATCGTGGATTTCTGCTTCCAGCTCAGAGTTGTAGGGCTGATTATTGTGTGTTCTGTGACTTGCTAGGGCATTCACGGTGCCATAACCTCGGCAGTTAGGGCACCAGCCACGGTGTGAGTTAAATGAAAAATGATGAGGGTCTGGTTCCTCAAATGATTTGCCGGTGACAGGTGATACGCGTGCCGTAGAAAATGTCTCCATTGTGGTGGATGCAGGATTTAATAGTAATGAGCAATGACCTTTGCCGAGTTTTAGAGCTTGAGGGACATCCTCACAGACGGCGAAAATATCATGGGCTTTATAACGAGTGAGAGGCTGAAAGTCAGCGGTCTGAATGAGTGCTCCATCGACAACGAGCTGGCTGATGCCTCGCTTGGCGGCAGCTGTGGCCACATCGGTATGATAGCCTTTTCTTGAACGGATCAGGGGGGCGAGAATGAGGAGTTTTTTATGTTTTTTGCGTAGCTTACTGATCTGGGATTCGATCGCTTCTGGTGTCTGGGAGACAACGGCTTCTCCTGAGTCTGGACAATGTTGGATTCCTATCTTGGCGTAGAGCAGACGGAGGAAATGATAAATTTCTGTGATTGTGCCAGTGGTGGATTTACCACCGCCGCGTGAGACGCGCTGTTCGATCGCTACGGTGGGAGGAAGGCCGGTGATGCGATCAATATCTGGTTTTTCTAACTGGCCTGCAAACTGGCGGGCGTAAGGTGACATGGAATCAAGGAAGCGGCGCTGACCTTCAGCAAAGATGATGTCAAAGGCGAGAGTGGATTTCCCTGAGCCAGAAAGACCTGTGACCACTACGAGCTCATCACGTGGTATATCAAGCGATATGTTCTTAAGGTTATTCTCACGAGCACCGTGGATGCAGATGCTGTTTTGTTGACTGACACGTTTTTTCTTATGTTTAGTTAGCTTTAATTTGCTTGGGCGGAGGGCTTTAGCTGTTTCGGTCTGTTCTTTGAGTAATTCATCGGGAGTTCCGGTGAAAATGATGTTACCGCCCTCTGCGCCAGGCCCTGGGCCGAGGTCGATGATGTGATCGGCTGCGCGGATGATGTCCAAGTTATGCTCGATGACTAACAGTGTGTGCCCTGCATCTGCTAGTCGGTGAAAGACGCCAAGTAATTTTTCAATATCAGTGAAGTGCAGACCCGTGGTAGGCTCATCTAAGATAAGAAGTTTATGGGTGGTTTTTTTGCTTTCGGTGAGAATTTTACAAAGTTTCAGCCGTTGGGATTCGCCGCCAGAGAGAGTATTTAATGGTTGCCCTAGTTTGAGATAGCCTAGGCCGACCTCGAAGAGAGGCGTGAGAGCGGTTTGAATTTTTTGGAGTAACGAGGCTTCTTTACCCTTGGTCTGTGGTAGTTGATTACTGGTTAGCTCCAGTGTCTCGGTGACCGTTAGGTTAAGTGTTTCTGCAATATTGCGTCCCAGATACTGATACTCTAAAGTTTTTTCGTGGTAGCGTTTACCTTCACATTCAGGGCATGTGATATAAAGATCAGAGAGAAACTGCATTTCTACCTTTTCAAAGCCGTTACCGAGACAGCGCTGGCAACGTCCATCACCTGAATTAAAAGAAAAGTGGCCAGGCTTCAATTTTTTAGCACTCGCTTCCGGGCTCATGGTGTAGAGCAGGCGGATGGAATCAAAGGCACCTGAGTGAACGGCTGGGGTTGATCTTGGAGTGCGTGCGAGTGGTGATTGATCGATCCTTTCCACGGTAGAGAGGTGCTCACTGCCGGTCATTTTTCTAACCGGAGCTGCCTCATCGCTAGACGTTAAGCCTAGCTTGATAGCGAGGTTGAGATAGAGCACATCATTAGCAAGGGTGGACTTCCCAGATCCTGATACTCCTGTTAAGCAGGTGAAGATACCAAGTGGTAGATCGAGATCTAGATTCTTGATATTGTGGCGGGTGGCTCCTTTGATTTTAAGGTGCTTCTTGGGTTTACGTCGTTGTTGTGGGATGGGAATTGATTTTGAACCTATTAAATAAGGCAGTGTAGGAGATTTTTTTTGTGAAGGAGTTAAATGACGCGAGCTGGGTAAAGAGCCCTGAAAAGTGATTTCCCCGCCATGTTCGCCTGCTGCTGGGCCAAGATCGATGAGGTGATCACACGCACGCATGACGGTATCCTCATGCTCGACTACGACAACGGTGTTGCCTTTATCGCGGAGGTCATTCATCACCTTTACGAGCTGATGGATATCGCGTTGATGAAGTCCTACGGTAGGTTCGTCTAAGACAAAGAGAGTGTTTGTTAGTGCGGCGCCTAAACACGTGGTAAGGTTAACGCGTTCGATTTCACCACCTGATAGAGTATTAGCGGCGCGATCTAGAGTGAGGTAAGTTAGCCCAACCTCGCAGAGGTAGCGGAGGCGTGATTGGATCTCGGTGAGTGCGTGGATGGTGCTGGTATCAAAATCTTTTTTGCGTGTGATAGGAAGATGCTCACCAAACCACGAACTCAATAGGTTAATCGGCATTTTCCAGAGATCGGGTAATGTTTTTCCGTGAATTTTAAAACAAAGAGCTTCTGGCTTGAGGCGTGATCCTTGGCAGTGCGGGCAATCTGTGTAGGCGCGGTAGCGAGAAAGAAAGACGCGGACGTGCATCTTGTAAGACTTGGTCTCTATCCAATCAAAAAAGCCTTTTACCCCATACCACTCGCCGTTTGTCCATGCATCTTCTGATTGCTCTCTTTCGCCAAGCATGACCCAGCGGCGGTGGTGATCCTCGAGTTCGTGGAAAGGGGTGTTGATATCTATATTGTTAGACTGGGCAGCATTGAGGAGGTCAGTTTGGCATTCTGCGCCACGAGAGGTCATAAAGGGAGCTACGCAGCCCTCTTTAATACTGAGTGACGGATCTGGGATAGCCTTGTTGAGATCAATGCCGATCATTTTGCCAAAGCCTCGGCAGTGAGTGCATGCGCCCAGAGGGGAGTTAAAAGAAAAAAGTGCAGATGTTGGTTTTTGTAAAGTGAAGCCTGTCTTTGAGTTTGTCCAGCTGGTGTTGAAGGGCTGCGTGCTTTCCCCTGAAGCGATGACTAATTTCCCTTTCCCTAGAGTGAGGCCTGTCTCGATGGCTTCGATCAGGCGAGCTTTATTCCGTGAAGAAATTTTCAACCGATCTTGCACGATTAAGCACTCACCAGTGAGCTTTTTGATGTGGCTATCTGGCGTCTCATCTGTGCGGATGATTTCCCCATGATGATAGATTCGAGTGTAGCCTTGTTGATTAAGAAGATTAAAAGAGTCTGTTAGTTTTCCTGATTTAGGAAGAGCTACAGGGAAAAGAACGAGTGCTTGAGTATGATGAATATGCTCCATGCACCACTGGACGATGCTGTCTGGGGTGTCTGGGCTGATTTCTTCACCTGTTTTAGGATCGAACCCCGAGGATAATCTTGGGAAAAGGAGTTTGAGGTAATCGTTTAGTTCGGTGAGTGTTCCTACTGTGGAACGTGTGGTCCGAATGGTATTTTTCTGCTCAATTGCAATGGCGGGAGGAATGCCATCAATACGATCGACGGCGGGTTTATCCATCCGGTCTAAAAACTGGCGGATGTATGGAGAAAATGTCTCTACATAGCGCCGCTGTCCCTCGGCATAGAGAGTGTGAAAAGCCAGTGATGATTTACCTGAGCCGGATGGCCCAGTGATAACGGTTAACTTCCCCAAGGGGATATCTAAATCCAAGTTTTTCAAGTTGTGCTGGCGGGCACCTTGAATGCGGATGACATCAGTGTGTTGTTTCTTTGGTGGCACACACGCACTATGCGTAGTGGTCAGGAAAATGCAAATCTACCCTGTGCGGAGAACGTAGCTGATTAAGAAAAAGGGAAGAATCAGTGCAGGATACTTATTCTGCGGTGGTTATGTAATCGATGAATTTTTGGGTGTCATGAGAAGTTTTCCTGAGCTCTTGACCTATTTTTCGTGCGTTTGATGTAAGGCCTTTTTGTCTGAGTTGCTTCTGCATTTTTTGTAAATTTTCACGATATCGGATGCGGATTATTTCTACTTCTTCGAGTAATTTAAGCTCAATAACTGCCTGTTGTTGTAAATTACGTTCCAGTATTTCAGCGGCTTTTTGAGGCATGTTAGAACGCGAGATGTTTTTGGGAATCCGGTTATTTGGATATTTGCTGGTCATGGCCCGGATGATCGGGGAGATCTGAGCCTGTTTTGATTTAGTCAGTCTCCGTAAAACTCCGTCCAGCTCTTGTTCGTAGGCTTTGATGTTGTTTTGGAAATTTCTCTTATATTTCTTTTGGACGTTGGTGATGAGGGTAGCGCATTTAAGCTTGAGTGGTGTAAGGCCGTCTACTGGGGGATCGCTATTGTGATTTGTTTCTATCGCCTCAGTATCTTTACTCCATTCAATGATAAAATGTGATAGTGGGGTATCAATGGCGTAATCATCCCAATGCTTGTCTGCATGAGCGGCACAGGCAGCGGTGATCTTGGGTTTTTCGTTGGGCGCTCCTTTTCTCCATTGTGCAAATTGCCAAGGTTCGCCGTTTGCCCATTGCCAATCTTTCATGGCAGGGCGGAACGCACCTATCCAACAAGCATGCTCTTGCATGATGGATTTACTGATAAATTCGAGCAGCCAGATTTTTTCATCTGGATTAGACGGTGTGGCGAGTGTGCCTGAAGCTTTTTGGGCCATGCGGCGCGCTGTTTTCCAGTCGACATTTTTTTGGATAATAAGGTAGTGTCGATTATCGTAGGAAATGGTTCCGGCTGGGAAAATGGGTTGGCTTGATGTAATAGACTCTGCACAGCGTGTGAGCTGGTTTTCTAAGCTTGCAGGTGTTGTTCCATCCATCAGCCACTCAATAAAAAAGCTATACTGAGTAGAGCCTGGTTGAGGTGTAGGGATGGTGGTGTTATCTACGGCTATATATGCGGCTTTAGAAGTTTTGCGGATTTCTAGAGTACACGGAGTACCATCGATCCAATTCCAGATGTTTTTACCTGAGCTGCCAGCACCTAGCCATACTGGTTTTTGGTCTTTTATTTTGTTGCATAGCTGTTGCAGTTCAATGGTTTCTTTGGGCATAGCAATATGCCCTCCGTGTGCTTCGCAAAATCTCTGGGCTTGATGCCAAGTCATTTTTTGCTCCACGTACATGCGGGCGCGGCCATTGCGCACCACTGCTGTAGTGGGGAGCTCTGTGCGGTCGCCTTGTGCGAGTTTTTTCTGCAGTCTACTGAGAGCCTCGAGGGGGCTTTCATCTTTTGGTGTGTTGGGGATGCTGGGGGTGTTTGGTTGCGTTTTTTGGGTTTGATTATTGAGTTGCTTCTTGTTGTTGATTTTGTCAGCAGCTTCTTGTTCTCTTTTTAGGAGGTCAGCTTTTTTTTGGGCGTCTACTTTGGCTTGTTCGGCAGCACGCGTTTCGCGCATATTTTGAGTTTTTTCCCAGACGATGGAGATAGTGGCGAGGAGTGCAATAATGATGATGATGTTCCGAATAAATGAAATATTGCTACCAGTGCCGATCTTTGCCGTTGCTGCGGTTCGTTTTACTGCGGTGTGAGGTTGTAAATTAGATCGGTCATAATTTGTGTTAGGTGTCATCAGCTTGTTGGGTTTGGCTGATGAAGAAGTTCCGGATTTGGCAGATGTTAAAATGACTGGTCCGGCTTTTGGTTGAGGGACTTTCTTGAGAGCGTCGAGGAATTCTTCTGCCTTGCGGAAACGCATGGCAGGTGTGGGGTGAATAGCTTTGCGGATGATTTGATCGTAGGCCATGTCACACCCTACTAAAGTGGCGGCTGGGGTGTAGATGCTTTCTGGGAGCTTACCTGTTAGGAGTTCGTAAAGCATGACTCCTAGAGCGTAGAGATCTGTGGATTCATCAATGGCTTTGGGGTTTTGGACGATTTCAGGAGCGGTGTAACCAGGGGTGCCAAAGGCGCTGTCGCTCTCGTGATCACCTACTGGTCTGGCAAGACCGAAGTCGCCAATTTTGGGTGAGAGATCGTCATCGAGTAAAATGTTAGCAGGCTTGATGTCACGGTGTAGAACTCCGTGGTTGTGAGCGCTGGCGAGACCTTGGCAGATTTCTGATATAATACGTCTGCTATCCTCAGGGGTGATTGTTTTTCCGTAGGCAAAGTGGTAGAGTGACTTGCCTTTTACCAGCTCCATGATGATGTAGAGCATGCCATCCACCTTACCGAAATCGTAGATGCCAATGACGTTAGGATGGTTAAACTTCGCCATGCTTTTGGCCTCTTTTTCAAATGCGATTTTAAAACCTTCATCAGCTCCAAAGTGGCGTGGGAGTACTTTAATCGCTACGTCACGATCTAGGGATATTTGTCGTGCATGGTAGACTGCACCCATACCACCTTGGGCGATGAATGAAATGATTTCGTAACCTGGAAGAAGGTCAGATACTTCTTCGATTGCTGGAGGCTTGAAGCTTGAGTTTGTAGGTTCCTGGCTCATTTGAGAGAGATGATATTTGGTAACTAAGGACTGGTGTATAATTAGTCACAAGATGTTAGCGTCGCCAATATTTTATTTGTCTGTATTTGTGGGGTATTGAATCGATATGTTTCCTTTTTTCTTTTGTTGCTCTTCATGAAGCACAAGGGAGAATATGGAGTGAGAGAGGTCATCATTGTGTGTTTGCTGATATTGCGCAATGATCGTGGTAGGATCCATGCGATCATCAGGGGAAGTAGTGTATCCAGCTCCGATGTGAATGCCTGAGCTGTCATGTATTTCCAGGTGTAAATGCGCAGGGTAGCGTGAGTTGGCGTTGCCTACTGTGCCGATGATCTGGCCACGCGGGACGGTACTGCCAAGTGCGCTATGCATTTGGTCCATGTGTGCATACATTGAGAGTAGAGTGGAGCCTTGTGGCGTGCGGTGCGCGAGGATGATGGTATTTCCCCAGCCAGGAGAGGGCTCGCCGCGATATACTACGCGGCCATTTGCTATCGCGTAAATGGGATCGCCTAGGTCTGTGTTCATGCCGCCAATGCCATTAAAATCATCGCCTGTGTGGCGGCCGCCACGTTTGGTATTGTTTGCCCAGAATGGTTGGGCGTTGTAGGTTAGAGCGCCGTGTTCGCTACCCATGGGTGCTGACATGTGGGTGGCTGTGGGTAGTGTGGCGCGTTCGAAGGCGTTTAGCTGGATGAGTCTGGGATCGAAGTTTGGGGTGAGGGAGGATCTGTTGGTTTTCAAGCCTTTCTCTGTTGCATTAAGTGGATAGCCTAGTGCGGCATCTGCTTGTTGCCATGTATCCATGGATTTTACTGGTACGTCGATGTCTGCGTGGCCTCGCAAAAAGCCTCGGGTGATAAAAAATGCTACCGTTACAAATAGGATAGCAATTCCGCAGAAAATGACACGTTGTTTCATGTTAGGTCTAAGTTAGAAACTAAGTAGAATCTCAGCGCGGCGGTTAGCGCGGCGGCCATCAGGTGCGTCTTCGCCATCTTTGGTGGTGTTGGGGCGGCGAGGTTTTGATTTTCCGTAGCCTGTGACCTCCATCTGGATATCTTTTACGCCTTGTTGAGTGAGGTATTTCATGACCTCTTTAGCGCGCCTTTCAGAGAGTTTTAGATTATGTGCATCTGAGCCGAGAGAGTCGGTATGCCCTGAGATGGTGAGTTTTTTGTCGATATTATTTTTGAGTAAATTGGCGACAATGTTGAGCTGGCGTTGGGTGCGTGCGGTGAGGTCTCCAGAATCTAAGTCAAAGTAGATGGCTAGTGAGTCACCTCCCTTTGGATTGGTAATGAGGGGGATGTAGAAGATGTCGCCATTACTGAAGCGGCTGGCGTAGTCGGCCAAGAGTTTATCCAGATTGACCTCGGTGATTTTCCATGGGGATTGGTTATCCTGCCGTTTGGTAGTGATAGCAAACAGGGCGTTTTGCGCAGTTTCATTGGATTCTACCTTGGTGATCCAGCCTGCGGAATTCTCCTTGAGGAACATTTTTCTTAAGGGTCGATTCCCCGCAAGCTTGTATTTACCTTCTTCAAAGATGATGCACAGTCCGGCGAGTTTGGCGTAGCTGACTTTTTCTGTATCGACAAAATTACGAGCAGCTGAGGGGTTAAGATTGAGGAGGGCATCCATAAACTTGTTTACAGTGACTACGGCTTTGGCTGCATCATCTGGAGATTCTACTTCTGTATTTTGGTTAGGAGTGCCTGAATTGTTTTGATTTGGTAGAGTGATCTGATTTACCTTCCACTTACCCTCGGTATTTTTTTTAAGATCGAGAAGAATGCGGTTGTGGTCTGCTAGATTGAGTGCCCAGCGGTCGGGGAGGTCTTCCACTGTAGAAAATGGCTTGGTAGAATTTAGCTTAAGGCGTGATTGGGCTGCTAGCTGATGGAGGCGCTTACTTTGTGTTTGGTTGAGTGTGCCTTCTCCTAGGAATTCAATGAGAGAGTCTACATTTCCAGAATTATTGGCGTCGATGATGAGGTCATGAATCTTGCCTACAAGCTCCTCTGGAGTGCCGCTGCGAGCGGTGCTGTTCTCATCGACGTGTTTACCATTTACGGTGAGGGAGATACTTTCAGCGCCATGGTCAGGTTTTTGAATATCTGGTGAAGTGGCTTCGAGAATGTCAGCATGTTTTTTCCCTGAGCATTGTTTGAGTAAAACAAACACAGTAATTAGGGTGAGAGCCAAGACCAAGATGAAAAAAACAAGGGGCTTTTTGGATCGCGATTGTTCCATGCCCTTAATATTACCTGTAAAGCTCAGAACTCCAAATGAAAAATTGAGTTCTGTTAGTTTGAGTTTATTTACTTAAATTACTCAAGGGAGGTGAGGCTATAAGGCTGAGCGGAGTGGTCTCAGCTTTGGAAATCATGGATGAGTGACGCCCTGGCCTATTGGATTTTTAATCTACGGTTACCGTTGTTGCCTCTGACTCTGGAAGAATACGTTTTACGAGGCGATCAATTCCGGCCTGTGCGTGTTTACTATCAGGGTAAATATTCTTTGCTTCCAGATACCATGAGAGTGCAGAGCCTGTTTGTGGATTAAGATCATTGTCCTCGAATTCCTTGGCGCGTGTTAAGGCGACGGTGAAATCCGCAACCTTAGAGGAGAGTTTTTCCAGTTTACGTAAAAGCTCTGGGTCTTTTGGGAATTCATCACGTAGTGTGGCGAGCGATTCCCAGGCAGCGTAGTCATTCCCAATTTTTGAGAACTCTGTGGCTTGCATGATGGAGCCATCGATGCGGTGGATGTTTTTGATAATCTGTTCAATGGCATTTTTGCGCTCAGAGTCATCCTGTACTACGGGGACGAACTCATATTGGCGTTTAAAGATCTCACGGTAGTTGCTTTCGCTGAGGAGGCGGTCAAAATCATTGGTGAGTCCCTTGGCTAGGTCTCCCTTATCGAGAATGGAATCAAGACGTTCATCGATTTCTTTAAGGCGTGGGTTAGTTGGCCATACTTGCGTTGCATTTTTAAGCTCTTGTTGGAATTTTTCTTGGTCGCCTTGCATGAGAGCCATTTTGGCGGCACGTACGTGGCTATCTGAGACTCGTGTGTAGGCGGCAATGGCGCCTTCAGCCTTAGTGGAATCAAAGTCTTTTGAACGTTTTTTAAGGGCTTCTAGTAGGATTTTAGCATTGGTGTAATCGTGAACATCCATGAAATTGACGAGAGCGTAGCCGTCACGCACGTAATCTAAGATTTTCCGCCGATCTTCAGTTGGTACTGTCTGCACGGCAGGAAGGAATTCTCCGATGGCAAAAGCCTCAGTGAGGCGCTTGGAGGCGGAATGGAGTTCGTTGTGAGAAAGATGATTATTAAAAGCGGCGACGAATGTGGTCACCTTACCGATAGCTTCATTAGCGGCGGAGTCGAGACCAGTGATGGTAGGTTCTACACCTAGACCTTTGCCAAAGAATTTGGCGATGTCTGAATCTTTTTTTAGTTTCATCTCACTATCACCATCGCGGAAGATGAGGTTATAAAAGCGAGTGCCGATGACAACGTGTTCGAAGCGGCGTTGTATGAAAAGCTGGGCAAGGAGCGCTTGATAGTGGACTTTTGCTTGGGCGATACTCACTTTATTACCTGCTTGATGAAGTTTTTTGAGTGCTTCAATTTCAACAATCCGTTTCTTCATTGTCTGCATTTCATGTGACTCAGCGGTTGTTTCGACGGTGGTCTTTCTGCTTCTACCTGATCCGGAAGAGCTTTTTTTGACGGTGTTATCCGAGATGTCAGTTTTTTGTTCAATGACGGAGATATTATAACTAATGCGCTTGCTCTCCTTCTCTAATGAGTCGATGTAATTATCGGTTTTATTCACAGTTCCCTTGGCGAGCATGGCGGAATAGATGGCATTTGCGAGGGAGTCGCAGATGCGTCCGTCACCTGGGTAGGATGCTGCGGGTAAGAGGAGGCTAAAGCCATTGCGCAGTTTTTGTTTAGGATTATCGATGGTGTGAGGAGAGACGGCCGTGAGGATGGCGTCGATAGTTTCTCGATATTTTTTGGCCTCTTCTGTTTGGTTAGGTGTATCAGCTAGATAGGATTTAAACTGACCGCCAAGACGGTTATCGCCTAAGCTAAAGGTATGCCCCATCAATGAAATGGTCTCTTGGGTGGGATCAATGAATGGGACTTCGTCCCCGTAGGGGGATTTGGTTTCTTTTTTATTGCGAACAACTGTGGTGTCACCGCTATTTTGAGATGCTGCTGGTTTGGTATTACTGGCTGCTTTTGTTGGATCAAAGACCTGAGCGGCAGCTGGAAGAGTGAGGCAGGGCAAAGCCATGAGAGTAACCAGCTTACGCGAAACTTGAGAATGTGTCTTAGAATGTTTCATGAGATTTTTAAATAGAGATGTTTAGCTATTCTAATAGGCTTTGACATCGAGTGCAACAGGCAATCCTTCGCGATTAATGGTCACTTTGAATGTGTAGCTGTGGCCTTTTTCCAAATTTACTTGGTTGATATCAGCTGGCACCATGATTCCGATATTGCCTTGTTGTCCTTCAGCTTGTTCGGTAGATAGGCTGATGAGTTGACCGCGATCTGATGTCCACTTGAGTTTTTCTGAGATTTTACCGGTGACCTGGTATTCATTGCCGCTCATGCTATTGGCATTTTCGCGGAATTCTTCGATAGAGAGTTCGCTTGTGTTAGCAAAGTGTTGCGCACGCTTATCAAGAGCCATTTTGCCAATGACAAGTGCGGCAATGACGGCGAGGGCAATCATTGCATAGACGGCGACGTTATTTTTATTTGCGGTTTTGGATTTGGATCTGCGAGCCATGGGGAGGTGATGGATGAATGAAAGTTAGAGTGGAATGGATTAATCCCATTGATGGCGTTTGAGGCCGATGTAGGAGGCGATCAAGCCTAGAGCAATATGGATAGCAAGTAAGTAGTGACAGGCACTCGAGCTTTGGAAAGATGTTTCAGTGACAGCATCAATGGCATTTTGGTAGCCGGCGTCCATGGAATCGATGCTCCCAGACCACGCCCAGTAGGCGGAAATAAAAGGTCGGGTGATGCCCTCGATGCTTTCTGGTAAGGCAAGAACGGCACCAGATAGTGGAAGCTGGAAGCCAACTAAGTATATGGAGAGTAGCGAGGACTGCTCTGCTGTTTTCATCAGTGATGAGATGCCGAGACAGACGAAGGTCATCGCAGCATTCACCATGATAAGAAATACCGTATGATCAAGAAATCCAGCTTCATGGCCGTCTGGGAATTTCCAAAACTGCTGCACAAAGATGGCCATCCAGAGTGATTGAATTAAAATTAAGCTGCCGAGAAATGCTACCTTACTTCCTAGGTAGGCGGATGGGCGGATACCACCAAATTTTTCTTTTTCAAAAATGAGGCGCTCACCAGCAACTTCACGAGCGGAATTGTTAGACCCCATTAGGGAAAGTAAGACAACTTGGAACATCACAATACCGGAGACGGCGGAGCCGACGCTTAAGTAGCTGGCTTCGACCATGGTGCGCTCTTGGATCGCTTGGGTAAAGCCTTCATAACGATCTGAATATTTCTTAATGTTTTCATTACCTCGCTCGCTAAAGAGGGCGACAAGGATGGGGAAACATAACAAGATAGCGAGCTGGAGAAATACCTGACCTCGATCGCGGAAGAAGATCTTCCACCTTCTACCGAGGAGGGTGCTGAACTGACTGATTACTCCTGGAGTGCGAACTAGTGCTGCAGCTTCTGGGGTAGTCTCTTCGTTAGCCTCAGGGGGTTCCAGTGGGCTGGTATCGGTATCTGAGGATAGCGTGGTAGCGGATGTATCTGGGACAAGGAGTGACCCGTCTCGGATGAGTTCCTGTCTATGGGTTTCTAGTTTTTGATAATAAGCTTTACGATGTTTTATCCATGAGCTTTGCCACTTTTCTGAGCGTTGTTTGGCTAATTGTGGATAGACTTCCTCCATATCTTCTACGGAGAAATAGTGAACGAGTTCAGTAGGTGATCCGTGATAGGCTACCCGCCCTTCGTGGAGAACAAGGATAGAATCATACAGCTCTAAATGAGCTAGAGAGTGAGTGACGGAAATTACCGTCCTTCCGTTCTTCCGTGATAGATCATGGAGGAGTCTAACGATATCTCGCTCAGAGCGTGGATCTAGACCAGAGGTCACCTCATCACAGAGCAGTAGATGAGGGCCGGTGACTAATTCCATAGCAAGACCGAGCCGGCGCTTCTGTCCTCCTGATAGCACCTTCACCGGGCGGTCTGCTAGGGTGGCGAGGCCAGTTTCTTCTAGGATACGATCGATGCGGTTATCCAGCTCTGCGACATTTTTGGTTTTCACCCGCAGGCGTGTGGCGGATTCGATGGACTCATCGACGGTCAATTGATCATAGGCGATGGAGAACTGCGGTACGTATCCAATTTCCGCAGGCTCAAAGTCTTTTTCCTCGGCTAGATTTCTACCGTCCCAGATGATGTCACCTGCTGATTCTTGATTGAGTCCGGCGATGGTTTTGAGTAGGGTAGTTTTACCGCAGCCGGATGGGCCAACAATCGCCATGAAGTGACCGCGAGGGACATCGATAGATACTTGATCGATGAGGTTAATGGGTTCGCCGTCCTTTTGAATAGAAAAGCAGATATCTTTAAGTTCGAGCACGGAGTGGTTATTTTTTGTTAGTATGAGGGCGAAACAGTGATACTTGAATGAAGTTTACTACGTGAAGTTACATAGGTTGGCGAGAAGAAAACTTGTGGAATTAATAAGAGAACATTAGTGTATCACTTATGTCTAGACGTGCTCAGCGCAGAAAATCTACGAGTGAATCCGGTGGCCGATATCAAGGTGGTGGTAGCTGGTTTTATCGTATCTTAGCAATGTTCGTAATCGTGGCTATTCTTACAGGTTTTGGTGGGTATTTCTGGCTTAAATCTTATCTCCATAGTGATAATTTCCGGGTATTTTTGGGCGAAAGAGTAGGTAGTGCGATAGGTGCTGATGCTAAATTCGAGCTTTTTGAATGGCAGGGGATGCGGGCGCGAACTGAAGGGTTCAGTGCTGAGAATGGTAAGCTCATCAAATCCATGCGCGCTGATGATATTGAGGCAAGAATCAATCTCTCTAGCATTAAAAACGGTATTTGGGATGTATCTGAGCTGCGCGTAAAAAAGTTGGATGTGATGATAGATACCCGTGGTGCTAAAGAGGGATATAAAACCAGTGCTGCTGATGCCACCTCAGAAGATGATCTTAGTGAATCAGATCAGGGCGGTTTGCTCATAGGGCTACTACCAAAGCGTGCTGAGCTCTCATCTGCTGAGATCGAATGGCTGAACATGGATTTACACACTGAAGGGGGAGGGCTCAGAGCCTCAAACGTGATCACCCGAGTTGATACCGCTGGTGTGGATGGTGCTTATGATGTCAATCTTGCTGATGGCTTGATTGAGACGACGTGGTTCGGCTCGCCACTGGAGCTCGTTACCGCGAGTGGTAAATATCAAAACGGACGTGTTTTTCTAACCAATTCAACGTCAAAAGTTTACGAGCGCGGGATTCTCAATCTCAGCGGTGAGCTAGATGGGGGTCAATTTGGTTTTTTGGGTAGTCTTAGGGATGTGAAGGCGGAAGAGCTCGTGCCAGAGGATTGGCAAAAGCGAATCGCTGGTGACGTAAACACAGATTTTAAAATTAGCTCTGGTAGTATGAGGGCTGATGGCTCACGGCGTGATACAGCTGTGCGAGGAAAGCTGGAGCTTCAGCGAGGAGTGCTCACGGCTTTGCCTATTTTGGATACCATTGCTGCGTATTCAAATACGCGCCGTTTCAGAAGATTAAATTTCTCAGAGGCAACATTGAGATATAAAAAAGTAAGTGGTAGACTAGAGCTTACCGAAATTGTACTGGCGACAGAGGGGCTAGTGAGGGTGGAAGGTAGATTGAGTGTGGAAGACGGAGGTGTGCTAGATGGGCGCTTTAAAGTGGGAATCATGCCAGGCACTCTAGCTCATATTCCGGGGGCTGAGACGAAGGTATTTCTCCGTGGAGATAAAGGTCTGTTATGGTCTGACCTACGTATCACGGGCACCATAGAAAATCCCAAGGAAGATCTCACCGGCCGTATGATAGAGGCCGCAGGGGAGAGGATGTTTGAGCTTATTCCTGAAACAGGGCAGATGGCTCTGAAGTTTGCCCAAGATAGTGCAGTGCAATTACCTAGCAAAGCTCTCGAGACGGGCTCTGATGTCCTACGCACAGGAGCTGGAGCGGTGCAGAAAGGTCTTGAAGAAGGAGTGGTAGAGGGCGTTGAAGAAGGAGTGCGTGGGATATTTGATCTTATCCCGGGTAGCCCTCTTACGCCTCGTAAGCAGCCTAAGGAAGCCCCCTCACACAAGTCACCTGAGGAGGGCTCCACAGAGTGAGGTTTATTCCTCGATGATGGTAAACTTTGTGCCTTTAGCATTCATCCATGCCTTACGCACACTTGTGAGTAGTGCATTAAGATCTCCTTCGTCGGAGATGCGGAATTCTACCGTCTTAGAGTGTGTGGTGGTAGGGTATTGCTTGGCTACCATGGTGCTTGTATTTATTCCCGTACGTTCTCCTACTTTATCGAGGAGTTCTTTACCACGCTCGGCGATTTTTCCAGCTATAGCGGAATTGGCATCTTCAGATACAGGGGTAATGTAGTAAAAGCGTGCCAGTGAATTCCCCAAGGTGTCGACCACGACCTCAATCACCTTTAAGTGCCCGTCGATGACATAAGTGTGCTTACTTACAGAGGATATGGAACTCAGCGATACCACATAACTGCCACCTGGTAGATTGGCTTGCCAGAAACGGCGTGAGCCACTTTCTTCACTCGTGCTCTCTTGAGCCATTATGGATGAGGGTAGAATCAGTAGAATAGCGGCGAGTGAAATATAGAATTTTTTCATAAATTGACAGATAATGGTTATAGATGAGCATACGAGTGAAAACACGAGGTGGCAATCACGTTTCACGGAAACCTGATGAACTTAGGAGTGCTTATTTTATGTTAGCTGGTTTTGAAGGTTCGATCCTTGATTGCGTGGCGAATTGTAGCTATCAGATGGCTCGTTATGGCACACTATCGACCTAATGTTGCAGCCTTGGTTTTGAATCGGGAGGGGAAACTTCTGGTTTGTGAGCGCGTGAATTCTAAAGGCGCGTGGCAGTTTCCACAAGGTGGTGCTGATCCAGGTGAGAAGCTGCGCAAGGCGCTTGCTCGTGAAGTGGAAGAGGAAATAGGGCTTCCTGCTAACAGCTACCGAATTTTAGAAAAGCGAGGTGGCTATACCTACCTTTACCCGAAGCAGGTAAGAAAACAAAAATCATATTTTGATGGGCAGATTCAGACATACTATCTGTGCCGATTAAAAAAAAGTGCACCAGAGATTGAGCTGGGTGAACATAAGAACCCTGAATTTAAATCTTACAAATGGATCGAGCCAGAGGATTTTAAGTTAAAGTGGCTTCCGGAGTTCAAACGGCAGGTTTACCGTGCTGTCATGTTAGATTTCTTCGGTGTGCGTCTTTAGTTTACTTATTAATATCGATCTTGAATTGATCCAAGGCACGTAGCACTTCATCGCTTGCTAATAGATAGATGTCGTTGTGGCCAACACCCTGAAGGTTTACAAAAGTTTTTGGCCCTTGGTGAAGTTCATGGAGTTTTTTACCATGCCACTGGCTAATGACCTGATCTTGATCACCGTGAATGATGAGTAGTGGGGTTTTGATGTTCTCTATGCGCGTGATGTTTTTAAATTGATCACCAGGAAATAGGGGGATCTTTGTTACGGCACGGAAGGCAGACACAAAAGGAGAGACTAACATAAGGCCGGCGCAGGGCTCCTGTGCTGCGAGCCACACAGCTGGGCCACTTCCTACGGATTGGCCATAAATGATGATATTCTCAGCAGAGACTTCTAAGGTTTTTGTTAAGTGGTCATAAGATGTTTGGATCGCCTCATAACAAGCTTGTTCATCAGGGCTGCCTTCACTGTGTCCGTAGCCTGGGTAATCATAAGCAAGTATGCCGTAGCCCCGTGTGTTAAACTGACATAGCCGATCGTGCAGATAGCCAATATCTTCAGCATTGCCATGCGACCATAGCAGGGTGGGCATCCCTGGTGATGCTGGTTTGTAGTAAATCGCTACCTTTTCTCCATCTGGGCGGGTAACTTGGGATATGTTAGCATCTTCGATTTCATAACCAGGGCTCGGTGGTTGGTAAATGAGGTGATTAGAAAAGAATAAAGCAACGCTTAGTATTGCGAGGTAAATAAATGCGAGCGATTTGAGCGGGCGCCACCAGCTCCACTTTCCTATCAGCCATTTTTTCCAATTAATCATGGTGGTGTTATATTTCTTACAGAGAAGCTACGATGGCGAGCGTGTACTGAAATGGTGGTAAAGCGAGTGTAACTTAATCAGCACAGCCGGATCATATCGCGGATAAATTGTTTCCATAGAAAGAAAAGACCACGGATGGTGTAGCGGAAATGACCATCGCCAGTTGATTGGATAATGCCATGATTTAGATTGTGATTAATCTGATGGCGCAGCTCGTGCTCTATTTCTTCACTCACATGATCAGGATCTGGAATACATAGATCATCATCAACAAAGCCTTGCCTACTCAGATACATATGATGGCACTTGATTAGATTCATAGTGCATTCCCTAGTGCAGCTAATTTGATTCCAGTGCACTTTTGGTGCTGCCTTAAGAGTGGGGGAAAATGGGAAATTGGTGGTGCGCCAGACTCCGTTTGTTAGGTCGCGGCTTGTTAGAGTGAGGTAGGTGAATGTGACGTTAGACTGTTCGCAGAGGCAGAGTGATGCCACGGATTTAGTCTCGGCATTCCAGAATAATTGATAGATTTGCTTCATTCCACCAAGATCCCAGCCGCAGTTACGGATATGCTCATAGCCAGCTTCTTCCAGTGCGATATGGTGTGCCTCAGCACTTGGGTAGATTTCTGTATTGGCGTATACTTGTTCATTAAGTTTATTTTCCAAGGGCATACGCATTTTTCTGATTCTGGTGAGAAGCTCCACCCAAGGGAGGAAAAACCAAGCGGCTGCGGCTGCGATACCGGCCCACAGATTGCCGGTGAGGAAATAGAAACATAGACCAGAAGCGATCAGGATAATGAGTGCGCCTGTCTTACGTAAAAAAATCGTCCGGCATGAGCGCAAAGCAAAACCGAATATAATGATGGCGATAACGATGTAAAAGTGGTTCATGATGCATCTTTTGGCGGCGTTGATCATCAATCACGGTGAGGAAAGGATGATGAGGAAGCTTCGATGGGCTGAGGTCTTCCCAAGCAGCATTGCCGACGCGCAAATATGCCACTCTCTTGGCAGGATTGCAACTTGTGAAAGCTACTTATCCAGATATACTAAAAATCATGGCCATTGAGACCTTTGAGGGTAACAGCCCAGATATTCATCCCAGTGTATTTATCGCTCATAGTGCGGACGTCATTGGGCGCGTTAAGCTCGGAGAGCAAGCCAGTGTCTGGTATAACGCTACCTTGCGCGGTGATATCAACGAGATTGTTATTGGCCCCCAATCTAATATCCAAGATAACGCCTGTGTGCACCTAGCTGATGACTATGGAGTCTACATTGGTGAGTTGGTCACGGTAGGGCACAGTGCTATCATTCACGCCTGCACCATTAAAGACGAGGTGCTCGTAGGCATGGGAGCCTGTGTTCTGGATGGGGCCATCATTGGTGAGCGTAGTATCATTGGTGCAAATTCTTTGATTACTGGAGGTATGGAGATCCCTCCTGGCTCGCTGGTTCTGGGGAGCCCTGCTAAGGTTGTTAAAACCTTGGATAAAGAGCAGCAGGCCGATATTAAAAAGTGGGCACAGAAATACGTTACCAACTCGAAGAAATATCTCAAACGCCCTAATCGAGGCCTTGCGTAGAAGTATAACGCAGTTATTTCAATTCATCATAATACGCCACCATTTTAATGGGTTGATGTTTTTTGCTGTTAGGGTTTAGGTAGGGGAAGAGGAATCCTCTACCATTACTAGGGATTAAAATAGAATCGTAGAAGAATTCTTTTTTTGAGCCATTTTTTAAAACAGCGCGAGCGCGAACCATCGTGCGGGAGCTCTTATCTAAGACGGGTACTATGTTAGCTGATTTACTTGGTGCAATAGCAATAGTAGATAGGCCATTTTTGCCAGGGGTGTCTACTTCAATGGGAACAGGGGATGAGTTATAAATTAAAATGGAACCGACTGGTAGCTTTTCTGGGCTAATGTTGAAGTTCTTGAGTAACGGTTTTTCCCATCCTTTCTTTTGGCGGTAATTTTTAACGAAAAGTAATAGTGCATGTGTTTGATCCTCGCCAATACTTGAGGATAAGTATTTTTTATACGTAACTTTTTCATCTGGTTTACGCGGTAACGTTTTTAATAGAAAATTTAGATTTGAGCGGCGATGGATTTTTTTTTGGGAAGGCCTTCGATTGGGGGTAATGGAGATCTTTTCGAAAATAGTTTTGCCCTGCGCGTTCTTATTTTTCAAGTAGAGATTGCGTGGGAAATCTTCAAATGGCTTCGCTTGTATTTCTTTTGGGAACCTATTATTATAAACTACTTTTTTGATAGATCCATCTTCTTGTTCTTCTTCGATAATGGAAGGTTCGTTTGGTATGGTATACTTCGCTATACGCTTGTGTCCTACAGCTACTACAAGAACATCAAGGTCTGTTTTTTTTAAAGGGGGAGAGTCTTGTGCGCATAGTGGAAAAGTCTGAAATGAACAACTAACTGCCAAGCAGATAATCAGGTTTTGTTTGATATTTGTTAACATGACGTGATTAGGTGGTTTCTAAATTTCGTTGGCGCTTAGCCATCTAAATGATTGGATGGTAAACTTTCTTCCAAACTGCTTATTACTTGTAGATGTTAGTGTTGTGGGTTTTATTTCTGGTGAATCTGCGGATGGATCTATGTATTGTGGATTACGTTGGACGATGGCTTCACACCACGCTGTGGCGGTGATTTCACCTTGGGCATTTTTACTTTCTCCATAGGCTCTAATGCGAAATGTGTCTGATCTTGAAGTCAGGCTAGAGCCAATCACCTCAAGCACTTTGCCTTGGGTGAGGTGCGCGGGTGCATTGGCATATGATTCGGTAGGCATATTGGAAGTGGGGATATCGGCGACTCCTCGACTTGTGGCATAATTTGCAGCACTTTGATCAGCACGATCTTGTAAGGATTGGTTGATTCCTGCTTTATAAATAGCGATTTCGGTAGGGCCTGCATAGCTTAAGAGGTCATCATCAGATTGGTTACTGATATTTGGAGCATCACTTGGTGCAATAGTTGCGGTGTGTAATCTTCGATTGACGAAATCCGAAAGGGAGATAAATGGTGCTCTCCGTTTAACTTGTTCAATGATATTTGCAGCTAAAGTTTCAACTTCTGTTGAGTTTAATTCTCGATAGCCTTGCCATGTGAATGGATCTCCAGAAGCGAATATCTCCCCGCCATCAGCTTCTGGAGTAGTTGTTCCTGGGAATGGAGCGGCATTAGCACTGGTGGTTTTGTCATTAATGCTCATTCCCAAATTCATCGATAGCAGACTTTGCCATGCGATCATATGAGTAGAGTTGACAGAGAGGTGATTGCTTATTCGTAAACTTTTTGCAATTAGATCTGGAGCGGCTGCAGTAGCATCTGAGAGGTCGATTGTGCTATCTGTGTTAACTACCTTAATTCTGTTATTGGGTAAGTTTTTGTTAGTAAGGAAGTCCTCAAGTTTCCCCGATTTAGGTAGTGTCGAGAAGAAATACTGATCCCAGAGAGCGTGGTTGACCTCAAAGCGGTAATCGTAGCATGCATACCCTTCACTGGGGTCATATTCTATCTGCCACCAAGGCGTGCGTCTATTTAGAGGAGCAGAGTCGGATGTAGGATCATTTTTGACGGTGAAGCCTGTAGTCGGATCACCGTAAAATGCGGTATTAAAGTCACCTGTGTAATCAGTGATTGGATGAGCGCTTTGATCTCTTGGTGCTGTGATGGGCACGAGGCTCTCTCCGATGATGAAGGTGGGTGCGCCGAATTCATGTGTGAGGGTTGCTTGTCTGAGCTGTCCCATAGAGAAAGCTTGTATGCCAGGTGACGGAACATCGAACAGAATAGTGCGTAAGTTGTTGCCTGACATTAGTGGATTAAAAAATGGTGATGTTTCTGAAAGACCACCAATAAACTTGGTCTCAGGGAGGCTTACATAATAGTCACGTGGTGGACCATCTTCACATGTCATAGGGCCAAAACTCGAATCGCCGAACAGATCAAATTCTGTTGGCCAGTCATAAATCGTTCTGCGATAAAATGGAGAGCGTAAATTGGAAAGTTCCAGAAATGGATAATCCCAAAAGCCATCAGGATGGTTAGTGCCGTTGCCGCCAGATTCATCTGGGTGCATTTTAAACCTTAATCCTAAACGAGAATTTTTCCCTGGGTCTGTCCAAGATGAAGGGGTGTTGATGTTTTGTAAATCAAAAGGCCCCTGATCAACTCTTCTATAGCGCTTTATGTTGTTGTTTCGATAATGATCGGTCGCATCCATAGTGTGAATAATAGGAGCGTTCATTTCCCCTCCTGTTGTTGCATTTAAGCCAGCAAAACTAGATCCTCCCTTCCCAAGTCTTAGACTGGCTACAAGGGGGGCGATCACCTGAAAATCATTGGCGTTGTTACCTCCAGACGGATCGTATGTTGAGCCCTTGCTTAGATCAAATGCCACCCCATTCAAATACCTTGGTATCGAGCAGTTCACGCTAAAGGCGCTTGGTGACATGGCGGATAGTTGCTTATCTGCTGTAAGTCTATTCAGAGTAATTGCTCCATCACGGGGCTGCATGGGCTGCGCTCCTGAGTGGCTTGGTATGAATACCAGTGCTTGTCCAGGTTCCAGTCTAACCCCCGGAAGGTAAAAAACAGGGTCAAGTTTGTTGGCTCCCGTTGGATCTGAGGCTAATGTAGATGTATTATGGTTAGTAAATCCGTATGTTTCAGCGTTTCCGTCTTGGAAAAAGTGAGGTTGTGCGCGTATACCATAATGAATTTGAACATAATAATCTGTGGCATTGAGCGTCACATTGTAAGGATTCCACAGGGTAATACGTGGATAAACGAGAGCGGATAGATTTGAAGGGCTAGCTGGATCATAAACATAATCATTGTAGAGGCTGAACTCGGCAAGGACAGGGTGGATGCCGTGCTTGATCACCTTGGTAGGATCAGCATAGGCATCATTATTCCCACCTCCTGCAATGGGTGCTCTAGGGTCCATCTCTCGATCGCTGTTCATTAAGTCACCAAGCCGGATGTAGTCTCTCAGTGCACCGAACTTGGGTGATAGTGCCGCGAACCTAGTGGCACTAAGTAGAGGTGTTGTATCACTTAGGATTGTAGCGCCTGTGCTGCTCAATAGCTCGCCGTTACCTGGATCAGCGGTATCTTGGATAAATGAACTTAAATCTGTCTTGAATCCCCCATCAATCGTGTTGGTGAATAGGGAGCTATTGGTGAGTGTGTAGCTCTGATCGTTTTCTTTTAGTAACTTCTTAGCTTCTTCGTTTTCGGTACCATTAGGATTGATTTCTAGCGTTTTATACGTGGGGTATTTCGAGGATTGATCAAGGTCTGAGACAAATGTATCAGCGGAAAAGTCCGCCAGAGCTTCGTTTGTGTCGGCCAATTTGTCATACGGTCGTTTACGGCCTGTGTATAAGTTTGCGTAACCTCCATTGGTGGTATCGGAATTATCTGGATTTTCAGTTACCGTTGGATTGTGATCGATGATAGGCGCTGCCATGCCTAAATCGGTTACATGATAGGCATAGCCACCAGTGATTGATGTGCCGCCAGAGCGAACAGGAACCACGGGAGCCTCTACTTTATCATTCCCCTTGTTTTCATGTCCTAATGTTACAAGAGTTCTGCCAGTTAAATTAAAGGTGGCTGAATCAAAATCAAAGAAGTTAGCCTGATCGCCGCCACTGATCAACCATGTCTTTACGTTTCTACGGTGATCTTCAAAGGATGCGTCACCAAGGCTACGGCGATCCATGTGGTATCCATCATCGGTTTGGTAAATGATGGGGTTACCATTGTTGGTGAGTGTGGACCATGCACCTAAGGTGTGTGGTAAATTAACCCCATCGATCTCCAGAGTGGTAGGATCTGTGTCAAAAATACTGGCTGTGGCTGATACACGCTGATCTGGCCCTAGAGATTCTTGAAGCTGGCCGATAGCGATCATGAGTGCCATACGTGCATTTTGCTGGGCTATAGCGCGATCATTGCTTCGATTACTGTCTCGACTTTCAATTGTGCTTAAGCTAAGCATTGCTAATGCAATCATTACCAGTAGCACCATAATGGAAATTGTGGCGATCAGTGCGAAGCCTTGTCGCGATTGCAGGGTGTAACCACGTTGACTCGTTCCACGGCAGGGTGATTGGTGAGGGTGATTCTGGCTGTGTATATTCATTGTATTAACAAGTTCTATTAACTTTTAAGGCGATTTTGGCTAGTTGGCAATGAAAAAAATGAATTTGATGATTCGGCGTGACTCAGCTCAAGGAGCTGCCAAGGATTCTAGCACCTAGAATTTTTCACTCAGTCACCTAAGCTGATCGCGGAATAGTCGTTTGTAAAATGATGCTGTCTGCTGCTGCTGTGATAGCTTTTGCGTTACGAGGGAGCAATAGAAAATCCCCCTGAGAGTATTGGGTGCCATCTGCTGACTGGAGTGTGCCTGAAACGACTGCAATGATAGAGAATCTCTCAGGATCAGGGTTTTCTACGCTGGATTGAGCTGAAAGCTTAAGTTGATCGACTTGGAAGTAGGCGCAGCTTGCTAAAGTATTACCCTGGGGTGTATCCATGCTGGGCTCTACATCGGTGAAATCAATACATTGCATGGACTCTTTAACGTGAAGCTGACGTGGGCTGCCGTCCAGCCCCATGCGATTCCAGTCAAACACCCGGAAAGTGGTGTCTGAGTTTTGCTGAATTTCATAAATAAGCAGACCTGCACCAATGGCATGTAGCCTACCTGATGGGATGAAGATGGAGTCTCCAGCCTTTGGGGTAATAGCGTGGACTACTTGATCAACGGTGCCGTTTTCAATGGCTTGTTGAAAATCCTCCCGGCTGACGCCTGCTTTCATCCCAACGTAGAGCTTGGCGCCTGGCTCCGCATCAGCGATGTACCACATTTCTGTTTTGGGCTCTCCTCCCAGCTTGGCTGTGAGCGCAGCTGGGGGGTGAACTTGGATGGATAAGTCATCACGTGCATCAAGGATCTTAATAAGGAGGGGGAATCGTGCCTCATCCTCGAAGTTGGAGCCAAAAACCTCTTCACGTTTCTCCTGCCACAGCTGGCTCAGTGTATATCCCTGATAATCTCCAGATAGCACCACAGACTGGGCATCGGAGCGGTCGGTCATTTCCCAAGATTCTCCGAAGGGGGTGTCAGGAGCGGGTAGAGTACGTCCATACTGTTTCTCCAGCTCGCGCCCTCCCCAGATGCGTTCCATGTAAAGGGGAGTGAAAATGATTGGCTTCATCACGCTACGTTAAATAGCTGAACGGGAAAAATCGATGATTTCTTGAGAAAAAAATTCGCTTCCGTGGAGGGATCGACTAGAGGTGATGCATGAGCAGTGGTGTAAACGATAGCGCATGGATCAAGGCTGAAAATCTTCACCGAGGATATTCTGTGGGAAAAAAACGCGTGGAGGTGCTTCATGGGGTTAATCTGGATATTTACCGTGGTGAGAAAATCTTCCTCTGTGGCCCCAGTGGCGCTGGTAAAACCACACTCATGTATATTCTAGCAGGGCTTGAGCGGCCAGAGAAGGGCGCTGTTTACGTCGATGGCACAGATCTTTATAGTCAGTCACGGAGGCAGCAGGCGGCGATAAGAAACCAGAACATGTCCTATATTTTTCAGAATTATTATCTCATGCCAGAGCTGACAGCACTTGAGAACGTGATGGTGCCTGCCATGATTGGTGGGAAAGACCTCACTGAGCGAGCGCAGGAATCTCTCTCGCGTGTGGGGCTTGATCAGCGGATGGATCACCTGCCAGCAGAGCTGAGTGGAGGTGAGCAGCAGCGGGTGGCCATTGCACGTGCGTTAGTGAATTCACCGCAGATTATTTTTGCCGATGAGCCAACGGGGAACCTTGATTCGCGTAATGGTTCTCAAGTCATGGATATGCTGATTAACCTCGCCGTGGAAGACAACGTCACCTTGGTTGTGGTCACCCATGATGAACGGCTTGCCGTCCACGGTGATCGGAAAATGATTGTCAAAGATGGTGTCATTGCCTGAAAAAGGCATGTGCAAACCCTTTTAATCATGTTTAAAGCACGTCCGTAACTTAACTTTTTAACTATATATAACTTCTTATGAGTGATTCACAAAAAATCTGGCTCGACGGTGAAATCGTTGATCAAGCAGAAGCAAAAGTTTCCGTATTCGATCATGGCCTCCTTTATGGCGATGGGGTCTTTGAGGGGATTCGTTTTTATAATGGCCGAGTGTTCCGTCTCGAGGAGCACGTTGAGCGCCTCTTTCTATCTGCCAAGGCCATCCTTCTTAAGATGCTGTGGACTGAGAGTGAGGTTTGTGATATCGTCCGTGATACGATTCGTGCCAATGGATTGGTAGATGGATACGTTAGATTGGTGGTAACACGTGGCAGTGGTGGCTTAGGTTTAAACCCTTACCTCTGTCCTAAGCCCTCTATGTTCTGTATAGCAGCTTCTATTCAGCTCTATCCTGAGGAATATTATGCGAAGGGGTTAGAGCTGGTTACCTGTTCTACCCGTCGTCCTAGCCATGCGACACTTAGTCCGCAGATCAAGTCATTGAATTACCTCAATAACATTATGGCTAAGGCTGAGTGTGTTCAGGCTGGAGCGATGGAGGGGCTGATGCTCAATGATGAAGGTACTGTGGCTGAGTGCACTGGTGATACTATTTTTATTGTAAAAAACGGAGTGGTCATTACCCCGAAAATTACGGATGGTGCCCTGGATGGTATCACGCGTGCGGTGATTTTTGAACTCTGTGAGCGTTTGGAGATCGAGATTATCGAGGATACCATTACACGGTATGATGTTTACACCGCTGATGAATCTTTTCTCACAGGAACTGCTGCTGAGGTGATCCCCGTAGTAAAAGTGGATGATCGCTCTATTGGTGATGGTATGCCCGGAGAGGTATTTAAAGAACTACTGACAGCTTTCCGTGAAGAAGCTGCTAGCACAGGTGTGGAGATTGGTTAGGTGTTACTTAAGCACCTAGAAATCTCTGCTTGAGATGTGCAAGGTGGAATTGAGCATTGGTGCCTTCTCCCGTGACTTCCTTCATCAGCTGTTGGGGGAAGAGTGCGCTCCCCTTGCTGTGGATGTTGTTCTGCAGCCATCCTAATAAAGGTGAGTAATCTGCCTGAGCACAGGCATGGGCAATCTCTTTGTCCTGTAACGCGTGATGATACAGCTGGGCGGCATTGAAATTCCCCAGCGTGTAAGTTGAGAAATATCCAAGTCCACCCATCGACCAATGAATATCTTGTAAGCAGCCGTGAGCATCATCTGGGGGAGTGATCCCCATGAGCTTCTTAAAGCGCTCATTCCACGCTTCGGGCACATCTTTCACCTCAAGTTCGCCGTTGAGCATTTCACGCTCCAGACCGAAGCGGAGTATGATGTGAAGATCGTAGGTGGACTCATCCGCCTCTACTCGGATGTAAGATTTTTTGGCTCGGTTGATGGATGTTAGGAAAGTGTCAAGGTTCAGCGAAGTAAGATGGGGGAAGATTTCCTGCGCGCGTGGTAGCCACTTTGTCCAGAATGCCCGCGAGCGTCCTACGTGGTTTTCCCAAAGGCGTGATTGGGATTCATGAATACTGAGTGATACCGCACTTCCTACTGGTAGACCGTGCTGCTCTGATGGGAGGCCCTGCTCGTAGAGTCCGTGGCCAGTCTCGTGCAGAACACCGAAGAGTGAGGAGGTGAAGTCATCTTCGAGGTAGCGTGTTGTTAGGCGATGGTCATCGGGCCCAAGGTTTGTGCAAAAAGGGTGTGTGGTGGTGTCGATTCTACCTCGGCTGAAATCAAAGCCGAGGTCTTCGGCGATTTCGCGGTTCAGTATTTGTTGATCGGAAATAGGGTAATGCCCTTGGAGTAAATTGTCAGGTATGGACTGATGCTTGTCACAGGCAGCTTGCGCGGTTTCTGTTAGCTCATCGCTTACTTGCTCGAATACAGTCGCCACCTCTGTAGTTTTTGCACCGCGCTCGTAGTTTTCTAGCAGCGCATCATAGGGTTCGTCTTCGTAGCCCCAGAGTTCGCTTTTTTTACGGGCAATATCTAATAGCTGTGTGAGGTGAGGGGCAAAGCTGGCGAAGTCAGATTTCTCTCGTGCCTCTGCCCAGGCCGCTTTGGCAAGTGAAGTGACCTCGGAGTCTTTCTCGACGAGTGACTGTGGGAGTTTAGTAGCACGTTCATAATGGTGGCGGAATTCACGGGTGTTAGCTGCTTGAGTAGCGTCACTATTTTCCTCCTCTGCGCCTTCGAGAGCATCGCGGAAGCTTTCAGAGGTTCTTAGTTCGTGTATTTTTCCAGAGAGCCACGCGAGTTGCTTTGCTCGGTAAGTGATGCCGCCACTGGGCATGTAAGTTTCTTGATCCCAATCTAGCACATTGTAGGTGTTGGCTAACAAGGTGATTTCGCGGTTCTTTGTGCAGAGGGAATCGTAACAAGATGGAGTGGATGACATGGCACAGTAGCTAGCACGAATGATTTATGGAGTCAGTGTTAAAAAGAAAGTTAGAAAATGGCGGGGCGGAGTATTTCTACCTTGAAGTCTGGTCTGAAAATCACTAAGGTACAAGCACTTATTTTATTTTTCCAATAATGAACGTGTTGAATTTAAATGTCCTAGTTCTCAATAAGGTGTGGCAGCCTATTCATACATGCTCGGTAAGGCGTGCGCTTAAGCTTCTCTGTCAGGGGCATGCGCAAGTTGTGGAAGCTGAGGGTGATGCAAAATATCAAACCCATGATCTAGGCTCTTGGTTGCAGACTTCAGCCGCTACTGCTGGGGACGTCGCAGATCAGGTAGTGCGCACAGTGAGCTACGCCATGCGTGCGCCGAAGGTGATCGTTCTCGCGATGTATGATAAGCTGCCTTCAAAAGAGGTGAAGTTTACGCGGCACAATGTGTTTTTAAGAGATCATTTTACCTGCCAGTATTGTCAGGAAGTTTTTACGGAGTCAGATCTTAATTTAGATCACGTCACGCCACGTGATAAGGGAGGGAAGACGCGCTGGGATAATATTGTGACATCGTGTTTTGGGTGTAACACTCGTAAGGCAAACAAACTTCCCCATGAGGCGAATATGTTTCCTAAAACTAGTCCACGTGCGCCGCTTTGGAGGCCTCTGTTTGGTTTTAGGCGGAAAGGTGGGATTGATGACAGCTGGGAAAGCTTTCTCCAGTGCTGATCTACATGGGCGGTGCTACAGCGCGGTCATTCTGCACCTCTTTCCAAACCACCAAAAGCTGCATGAGACAAATGCCGCCCATGCCAATGATAAGTCGAGTTTTTGGAAGATCAAAGCTGAGGAAGCCTTCATATTGATAAATTCTTACGATGGCTGAAATGATGCCTAGCAGAGCGATAATAACTCCGCCATAGAGCCCATGCCGATAGTGTAGCCTACTAAAAGCGAGGCAGATTAGCAGAGCTCCGCCAAAGAACACAGGCATGAGCATTTCCCCTGGATTTCCCTCCGCGGCCATTTTTTCCCAGCCGATGTAGCCAGCGAGACCGAGAGCAATCAGGCAGATTGAATTCATCACTGTCAAAATCATAGGGGCATAATCTCTAGGAATAGAGTAGATGCAAGTCATCATTGATGGCGTATACGCATGTCAATGAGGGACGGAAACCGATTCTGTAATTCTAGCTTGTTGACTGTATCTTTAGAGGTATGCTACGCGGCATGAATACTGTACCCATTCTTGCTACGGCGGTTCTATGTTTAGGGTTGGGAATTGTTATTGGTAGAGTGAGTTCATCTCCGGATGATGCTTCAGAGTCCCGGGCTGGTGAGAGCCGTGATTCAGCTGCTGATTATCGTCCAGCAAGGCGCAGTGAAACTAGTGTTAGTGATGCGAGCCGCGTGGGGAAAGTAGGGGGGATTCCTCCCGTAAGTTATGCAAATAGAATCGCCCACATGAAGGCTTTGGCAAAGAAGATGGGCACTAATCCAGGTATGCCAGCTTTTGATGTAATCTTTGGGGTATGGGATACAGCACGCGAGATGGATGCTGCGGAGGTTAGACAAGCACTCAAAGATATGGATAGCAGTTCTGTAGGAATGCAGGAAGGGATATTTGTAAAAGCGATGTTAGTGATGCAGTTGGCTAAGAAAGATGGTTCAGAGGCGATGGCTTATGCGATGAATGAAAAAGGGGGCGGTATGCTGCAAATGAAAGGAGTGGCACTCCAAGCTTGGGCTGGTAATGATCCAGAAGGAGCTTATACGTGGTATTTAAGCAATAAAGATGAATTAAACCCGCGTGAATCGAGGGGGTTTTTAGCAGGGGTGATTGCAGGATTGGCAGAAAAAGATTTCCCAGCAGCTTTCGAAAAGGCAAAAAATGTCGATAACCTCAGCAGGGGGGATGTCTTACGCAGGATGGGAGCTGTTGTTGCTAATAATTCCGAACACAGAAAACAATTTACGGATTATCTCCTGACCCTGGAAGATTCCGGTGTGGCGAGTGAAGCGGCTTCGGCTCTTGTGGGGCAACTTGTGCTCACCGACTTACAGGGCGCGATTCAATATGCTGAGGCATGGAAAGGTGAGAATAAATCTAGGCTCTCTTCTCGTGTGACTGAGGAATGGGCCCAGCTGGAGCCGGAGAAAGCGTTGGAATGGCAGCTTAGTCAACCTGATGGAAAAGATTCTGTGGATGCAACCTTTGCAGGTTGGGCAAGGCAAGATGCTGATTCGGCACGTGAATGGTTAGGAGCCCAAGCCGATGACCTCAACAAGGATCAATTCCGCAACTCTGCCGCGCAAAGAACGATGTGGGATGACGACTATTCCGGAGCAGTCCAATGGGCGTCATCTATTCAAGATACAGAAAAAAGACAAAAGAGTTTCAAAAACATATATAGCCAATGGGCACGTAAAGATAAAGAGGGTGCCAACCAATGGGTTGAGAGTCTGGATGAGGTCACGAGAGAAGCAGTCGTGCCGCAGGGTGCTGATCAATAAAACATACTGCCATGTCGAGAAGAGCGTCAAAAAGGGCCCAGTCTGCAGATCAAAAAAGTAGGTGTAAAAAAAAAGGGCTTTGGTTTAAAATAGGAATAGGGTTGTTCTCGCTGATCGTGATCTTGCTCATAGCAGCTGTGGTTCTGATCAAGAGTCTGGTGAATGCAGAATACCTTGCCGAGGAGTTAGAAGAATCTATTAATAGCAAAGTGGAAATTGGTGACGTGGAGCTCGCTCTCTTCAGCTCTCCCACACGGATCACGCTCTCTGACGTTAAGCTTTCGCCAAGAGATGGTGGAGATACTTTAGCGAGTATAGAAGTTGATCAGTTAGAACTTAATGTGAGTTTCTGGCAGTTGTTTAACAAGCACATTGATATTTCTCAGATTACTATTAAGCGAGCTATCATCACCTCTATGTATTTCGAAGATGGCAGCACTTCACTGGGCGAAATGTTGAGATCTCCAGAGGAACAAGGCAGGCAGGGTGGCGGAGGTGTATCATCTGATGCCGATGAAGATGAGGAAGGAGGGTTTAATATTTTTGATCAAGAGGACTTTATGGCGTCGTTGGGTAGTTTGATCATTGAAGATTCTCTGGTTGATATCACCTTGGAAAAAACAGGCCTACGAGTCCGCTGTAATGACGTGCAGCTGGAGCTTAGTTCGATTAAAATTGATCCTAAAAACCTCAGAGTTACTAACACCGCTCAATTAACCTTGAGCAGTATGGTGAAGATCCACTCTACTCAAGGCCGACATTATGGAGACCTTGATTTAACAGGTAATGCCACGGCGCGTATTTTTAATCCGCTCACAGGGAATACCGAGCCAGACGTGGAGGGGAGTTTTGATCTTCATTCTGGCTCATGGCTGAATACTCAGGTGCCAGTAATTACCAGCACTTGGGCATCTTTAAAAAAAATAGGTATCAGCATAGCGCCTCTACCGGAACGGGCGACATTTGGCCGCAGTCAGGCTATCACTGCGCATTATCATTTGGGCAAGGTCGCAGTGCGTGAGCCTCTATCGATCTGGGTGGGTGACTGGGAGTTGGCTGCTCTTGATGGCTCATGGCTTCAGACGGAGACCGATCAGCATCAATTTAATGCGGAGCTGTTAGTTTCTGCCAATGCCAGTGCGAGCGTTCTGCGGGGTATGACTTCAGTGATCAAGTTCTTGCCTGAAAAAGTAGCTGATACCATGATGAAAGAGGTAAACGAAGAGCTCTTTAGAGATGGGCGCTTGGTTGTAAAAGTAGAGTCTAGCGGAGATTTTTCAGATCCTAAAATACGTGTCGTGGATGGAGTTTCTGATTTATTGGAAAAGGCAAAAGGCTCCAGTAAAGAGGCGCTAAAAGAAAAGGCGGGGGGGATTCTCCGGGGGCTTTTAGAGTGATGTATGTGAGTTAGTTTTCTTCTTTCCACTGCTTCACAAAATCGACGAGCTCAGGCATAAAGGAGTGAAATTTTTCTTCAAACTCAGTGTAGTGTTTCCTGAAATCTTTAATCCCCTCGGCAATGCCGCTTACACGCGGAGTTCTGCGTGAAACCCTCTGCAGCGTAAGCGCAATACCGTCTACCGTGGCGTAATTTGTTAGCCAATTCTCTTGTTGCATGTAGGGGAATGCCTCGCGTAAGCGTCCTGCTCGCCATTCTGGGTGCTTTTCAAAGGTTTGGTATACCTGCTGGCAGAATTTATCTAACGAAAGGGTGTGGTATTTCTCCCAATGTTTACACAGGTAATGATCAAAAAGTATATCGATGATAATACCTGCAAAGCGCCTTCTCTCCTTAGCTAATAGTAACTTGCACTCCTTGAAAATAGGATGGTTGTCTGTGTAGCGATCCACTGCACGGTGCATCTTTATTCCCCGCACTAGCTCTGCAGGGTAGAGTTCAGCCAGATCATCTAGACTGCCCTTGGCGAAGTCACCGAGTAAATTCCCCGCTCTGGAAGCATCTGTGTCATCAGCTAAGAGTAAATGCGCGAGGTAGTTCATAGGCTGGAGAGGAGTGACGTTAGTCTGTATCGATTAGAAGCCTATGAAATCATGGCAGATGTTTTTTGTGAATGTGTTTACTCCAGTGTCTCTTGCCACTGAGTTATCCTGTTGGATAGGAAATTGATCCAGCTTGGGTGGGCATTCATACATGGTACGAGAGTAAGAGATTCCCCCCCGGCATCGGTGAATTGTTCTACACCGGTCATGCCGATTTCCTCGATGGTCTCTAGGCAGTCAGAAACAAATGCAGGGCACATGACTTTGATTTTTTTGATCCCTTCTTTACCAAAACGCTCTAGCTCGTAGTCCGTGTAAGGCCCCAGCCATGGATCACGTAGTAAGCGAGACTGGAAGGAGATGGCGGTTTTCTTTTTATCAATCCCTATTTTATCAATAAAGGCCTGCGTGGTAGCTAGGCACTGATGTTTGTAGCAGGTAGCGTGGCATGGGTGTGGGTTGACACAGCAGTCATCACGCACCAAGCAGTGTGCGTGAGAGGGGTCTGTTTTCTGAACATGACGCTCAGGAATGCCGTGGTAGCTGAAGAGTAACAGATCATCATCCTCCTCCAGATGAGGTTGAGCACTGTCTACAAGTGCCTGAATGTAGTCTTCGTCTTGATAGAATGGCTGGAGGAGCTTGGTCCGCATGTTGGGCGCTTGTTTGTGCGCTTCATCCATGGCGCATACCACAGCGGTCTCGTAGCTAGACATCGCATAGTGCGGGTAGAGAGGCATGATAAAAAGATCGGTCACGCCATCGGCTACAATTTGTTTCATCACATCCGCTGTGGATGGATTCCCGTAGCGCATTCCCAAGTAGACGGAGATATCCACCTGTTCAGATACAAGTTTGTGCTGTTCTTTGCTGGTAACGATGAGTGGTGAGCCTTCATCTGTCCATACCTGTGAGTATGCCTCGGCAGATTCTTTGGGGCGTTTAGGGAGAATAAAAAGCTTTAAAATAAGCGCGCGTTTCCATGCGGCGATATCAAGAACGCGTTCATCAGAGAGGAATTCATCAAGATAGCGGCGGACATCGGGGATGGAAGTGCTGTCAGGAGATCCGAGGTTAAGTAGTAAGGCTGCGGCTTTGGGCATGAAAAAAAAGATAAATTAGGAAAGTGCAAGTATGATACCGATGCTTGGGCATTTGTCCACTATAGGTGAGGGTTGATAAGAAATTGACAATCGCAGAGCATTGAGCAATTTCGCAGGTATGCGTGCGAGATTAACCAAAGACTTTTGTTTCGAGGCTGCACACCATTTACCGAGTTTACCGGAGGGGCATAAGTGTATTCAGATGCATGGCCATAGCTTTAAGGTGGAAGTGAGTATCGAGGGAGAGGTGGATCCTAAGATCGGGTGGATCTATGATCATAAGCGGATCTCAGATGCGATGAAGCCTCTATTGGAGAAACTGGATCACACGGTGCTTAATGATGTGGAAGGTCTAGAAAGCCCCACTATTGAAGTGATGTGTGCATGGTTTTGGAGAAAGCTGGAGCCAGATCTGCCGGGGTTAGTGGAGATTACCATTTATGAGACACCTACTGCGCGGTGCTCTTTTCGTGGAGAGTTCTAAGCTTGTGAGTATTTCTGGGTTTACTGTGGGCCGAGTTATGGCTCAATGAGGGTTATGCACACTATGGTTCGTTTATTTTATATCGTATTTCTCGGTATTATGCTGCTGCCTGCCTGTAGTTTTTCTAAAAAGAAAAAAAATGAAGTTCGGATTAATCCAAATGTTAGGCTTTCGGGTAGGGTGCAGTCCGTGAATCAAGAGGATAAGTTTGTTCTCATCCGTAGATACGGTCGGTGGCACGTAGGTGAGGGGCAGTTGGTCGAGTCTCGTGGTGATGGGCGTTCTGCCAACTTGATGCCAACTGGGGAAGAGCTGGGTGAGCATGTCGCTGCGGATATTCGGAGTGGTGAAGTGGAAGTTGGAGATGGGGTTTATATTCGCCAGATGAGTAGTCCTGCTCCAGCGGTACCTCAAGTGCCTTCGCCAGCGAGTGAGAGTGCTACAGAGGTAAAAGCGCCATCTGTAGAATCTGTGCCACTACTTACTCAGCCGATCGTTTCTAATCCTGAATAATCTCCGAAACCTAATATTCTCCAACTGCTATTGGATTAGCTTTAAGGAGCATTTCAAAGAGTATATCATCAAGGGAAATGTATAAAGTTTTTTAAAATTGATGAGGTATTAGGTGTTTATTTTAAAATACGCCTTGCTAGGCTCCGAATTTTTATGTATTTCTACCTACTCAACGATTTTCGCATTGGTTTAAATTAATCAACTAATGCAAACAAATTAATATGAAAACTAGTCCCTCTACTACTGGCCCAGTCGATACAGACCGTCTTGCAGACTTTGTATTGTTCACACAACGCTCATGCATTCTCAATCTGTCCAGTGAGTTAAATCGCGGAAAAATCTCATTTCCTCAGTTTTTCCTACTGGCCTATCTTTCTAGCGAAGAATACCTGACGATGTCAGATATTGCTAAGAAAATGGGGCATTCCACTGCTGCTGCTACCGGCTTGGTGGATCGCCTCGAGAAGCTTAGCTATGTTGAGCGGGTGCATGCCGCTGAAGATCGCCGTAAGATTATGGTTCGTATTACCAACAAGGGAACTGAGCTCGTAGCTCGGATGCGCCGTGAAATTGCAACCAATCTTGCAGACGTCATGTCTGAAATGGATGAGGAAGAGGCAGATACCGTCGATCACGCGAGCCGTGCTCTCGAAGGCCGCGCTTAGAAAGATAATAAACACGCCTCAGCCTCTCCAGAGGCTTGGCAATGCAAGGCACTTGCGATAATGACCTAGGTCTATGACGCAAGCGCCTTTTTATTTGCAAAAATTAAACGAGCTGCCTGGAGTATGTGCAGACTTCGTGGGACGTATCGATTCCGTTCCAGTCGATACAAACAGGGAGCTGGCGGTGCATAGGCTTCAGCCCGCCCATGAAGCCTCTGTGGAAGCGCTTGGATTCTCATGGGGGCAACTCCATCGTGCGGAGCAGACTCATGGCGTAGATATCGCCCTCGTTCAGAAAAGCGATAGCGTGCAAACTTGGCCGCAGGTGGATGGTCTCATGACTCAAGATCCGGGAGTAGTTTTAGGTATCTATGTAGCGGACTGTGGTGCGCTCTATATCGTTGATCCCGTGAGTAATGCTTTGGCTCTTTTACACTCTGGGAAAAAGGGGACGGAGGGTAATATCACGGGTAAAGCCATTGCGTTGATGCAGGACGAATACGGTAGTCAGCCTCATGATCTTCAGGTTGTGTTGGCTCCATGTATCCGCCCACCGGCTTATGAGGTGGATTTTGCTGCACAGATACGTGATCAGGTTATGGCAGCGGGAGTTCCTGATGCACAATTTACGGATTGTGGTATTTGCACAGCCTCGGATTTAAGCAGCTACTACAGCTACCGTCGGGAAAAAGGCAGTACGGGGCGGATGCTTGCCTTATTGGCGATGCGCAATGGGCAGGAGTGATTAGAATCAGGAGGGGTATTACTACGGAAATATGTAATTTTTACCATTCCGTGATTTCCAGACTTGGAAAATAAGGAAGGTGGGGTATTTTAATGTCCAAGATGAAGTGCCCCCGATGCGTTCAGCGTATTCATCGCAGTGCGCCGCAGTGTCCTCACTGTGGTTTTGCGATGCATGATCTTGACGATCAGTATGGTGTGGATGAGGTCCGGATGCGCAGACTTAGTGATGCTGCCGGAGTGCTTCGTCTTCAAGAGCGTAAGAAGGTAGAGAGGTGGTTTCCGCAATTTGAAGCAAGTTTTCCGCAGTTGTTTTTTAGTGTTTATTACGGTGCGCTGGATGAGCGTTCTAATATCCGCCAGTTTGGTATGTGGCTATTGAATCGTGGTGCATTTGAAGACGTTGATTTATCACGGCCAAACGATGGAGGTATCCTGTTAGTTATCGATGTAAATTCTAAGGCTGCCTTTATCGCGCATGGCTACCTTCTTGATGGCTATCTCTCAGAGGGGGATACCTTCAAGATTCTCTCGAAGGCGCATCCTCATTTACTTCAGGGAAACTACTATAAGGCGTTAAAAACAGTGGTTAGTAAACTTTCTTCTACACTGAGAAAACGCTCACGCCATGCTGGCCGGCACCCTGAGAAATACCAACGTCGCGTGGGTATGCCACAGCATGAAATGAGTGATATCCTTCAGCGTATCCGCGTCCCACGAGAGCAGGAGCAGCCTCGTCATACGGCACATGAAAAGGCGTCACATCATCACCATAGTGAGTTATGAGGCAGATTTTTATCCTATTTGTGACTCAAAGTTGGTGCTGTATTGTTTTTGTCAGCCTCGTGTTGAGTCAGCATCTATTAGCTCAGGAGTTACCTGTGTGGTCTGATGAAGATCGTGATCAGATAGAAAAAGGAGAGTTTATAGCGAGATCAGTGCTATTAGGAGGTGAGCTATCCACTAGCTATATTCCGCAGTCTACGCTGGATACTGATCCGCCTGTATTATCTGAGGATGATCTTGGGCTTATACCTGAGGATTTTTTCAGTCATTATTTTACTGAAAAATCGAATGGTTATTTGATCGATCCCCAGAGGCTTTTGAGTCAGCAGGAGCGGGCAGATCTTGAAGGTTTTTTAGCCCACCATGCGGAAGAAGCTAAGGTGGATATCCGGCTCTATCTCTTGGATGCGCAGCAGCCCATGTCGTATCAATCTGCATTGCAGAATTTAGTTCAGCAGCATTACTCGGCATCTGAGTTTACTGCAGTGGTGTTTTGTTGTTTGGGTGCCCCATCCAGAAATCAGTTGATTTTTGGAGGAGTGGGTGCGGGAACCGAAGATGCTGATGAAATACGCCGGATGCAGGAAGGTGCACTGCTTAAGGCGATGGAAAAATCAGATCCTGCGGCACAGGTGGAGGCCTTTGTCGTGGAGCTTTCAATTAAACTCTACTGGATGGAGCGGACGGCATTGATAGGTGAGGCAAAGGGGGTTGTTAGGTCTGCTGTGGGCAACGAAATCCCACTGGCTGGTGAAGGTGGTTTTTTGTTAGTTGAGCCCGTTGGGTTTATTGCAAGTGTGAAGAGTTATTTGCTCTACGTGATTGTAGTTGGAGTCAGCCTTTTTCTTTTTTTGTTAGGTTGGGTAGGGGTCTTTTACTTGTGGAAAAACACCCGACGTTTCCGTTTTCC
>CALBVY010000028.1 GCA_937969495.1 uncultured Verrucomicrobiales bacterium
TAGACTTGTGATACGCACTGGCTGAACGGCTTCAATGACCATGGGTTTGCCATTTTTAAAAAATACCATTCCTACATGGGTCCAGCGTGAGTCGGTAGCGGCTTTGACTGCTCTGCCTTGGCTGCTGCCTGTTTCTTGAAAAACAATATCGCCATCTTTAAGTTGGTATGGATTGTAAGTGCGTGATTTCCAGAACGCAAAAGCAGCTAGGGAGCAGGTTAGGAGTGCTAAGAGAGAGAAGAGGAGGAGCTTGGGTTGTTTCTGCATAGCGTAGACTCTACCATGGTTCAGATGTGGATAGAATTCGATAACATCAATGCTAACATCGATCTAGGTAATGTTCGTCTTTATAGTTGTGGTGCGATGAGTGAACAAGCAGCCCTCGGCAAGAAGGTGAGCGGGTTCCATGGTGAGGTGGCTTCGGTTACGCGGATACTATGTTTTTTATCAAACTCGATGATTTTCAACTGACCTTGGGCGAAGTCTGTATTGATGACGTTAAGGTTAGATTCGTCATTGATGTAGAGTGAGCGGGCGTCAAAATTCGCGGATCCTACCGAGGTGAAAGCTCCATCGACGACCATGACTTTGCAGTGCATCATGGCCTTTTGATATTCGTAGATATGCACGCCAGCTTTGAGGAGCTCGTGATAGCGGTGCCGAGAGAAGTAGCGTATCAACCAGGCATCGATGTATTTCCCCGGTAAGATGAGCTCGACATGTACGCCACGCTTACGCGCAGCTATGAGTTCACGTGTAATGGCGCGGTCTGGAAGGTAGTAAGAGTTCTGGATGACGATGCTTTTCCGCGCAGATGCTATGACTTGCCGGTAAAGATGTGGCACCGTGTAGCTTTTATCTTTAGGGCTGGAAATGAAGTTTTGTGCTCGGTGATGGCCTGTTTTACCTAGATGAGGAAAGTAGTCTGCTCCAGTCAATGGCTGACCACCAGTGTAGACCCAGTTATCGATGAAGTCGCGCTGCATCTGAGCCACCACTGGGCCAGTTACTTGATATTGATTCTCTCGCCAGTTCATAGGCGTCTGAGCATCACCACTCCACGCATCTGCAATGCCACAGCCTCCTGTGAAGCCGATCTTACCATCGACAATCATCAGCTTCCTGTGATCCCGAACAATATAACGAATAGGGTGACGTAAGAGTTGATCATGGTAGAAGTGGACCTTCACGCCATGTTGATGCAGGCGTTTGATATTAACCTCGCCAAATTCCTCTGAACCAAAGGCATCCAGTATGATGTGAATGTTCACCCCCGCCTTAGCGCGTTCACAAAAAGCGGTGACGAAATCATAAGTGACTTTGCCGTTTACCATGGCAAAGGTCTCAAAGGTAATGCTTTTCTGCGCTGAGCGAATGGCCTTGAGCATAGCAGGGTAGAAGGCATCACCATTGACGTAGGGGGTGACATGGTTGCCATCCACCCATGGGCTTTTTACGGCTACGGATGTGGCCTTTTCAAAGGCGGGAGTGCCAATCGGTGCGCTGTGCTGAACTGGCTGCTGCCGTGCAAGACGATCTCCCGGAGAACATGCCGCTATCATCAAGGCACCCAGAGCGATGACGCTGAGGCCTAGCTTGTTCCTGAGTGAGGAAAAGTGGGGGTTTGCAGTAGTGGTGGGAGAGTGCATCAAGAGCTCTTTCCATAGACAAATCCTAGTCTAATAACAAGCCTAGCTAGTGCTCGTAATGATGCCATCATCTGGGTTCAAAACAATCATTCTGGCATTTTCCACGTATTTCCTACATGCTCCTTCTGTGCAGGAAATTGTGATCAAAGGCGCTCGGCAGCATAACTTGCGAGGTATCAATGTGAAAATCCCCAAGGGAAAACTTGTGGTGATTACCGGCCCCAGTGGCAGTGGGAAATCGTCGCTTGCATTTCACACCCTCTATGCGGAGGGGCAGCGGCGTTATGTGGAGAGCCTGAGTAGCTATGCGCGGCAGTTTTTGGATCAGTTTGATAAGCCTGATGTGGACTCGATTGAGGGGCTTAGCCCTGCTATTGCTATCGAGCAGCGGACTGGAGGAGTGAATCCTCGCTCTACCATTGCCACGGCTACCGAGATTTATGATTACTTACGTATTCTCTACTCCGCTATGGGGGTGCCACATGATCCAGTGACTGGTGAGCGATTGGAGAAGATGACGGCCAAGGATATCATTGATACCCTCTCTGCCCGCCCCGAGGGGAGTAAGGTTGTTCTTCTCGCTCCTGTTCCTAAGGAGGAAGCGGTGGATGTGACCTCTTTGTTGGAAAATTTGCAACGTCAGGGTTTTGTTAGGGTGAGGGTGAATGAGGATTTGCTAGAGCTAGATGAAGCCGCAGCAAAGTGGCCGAAGCGGGTTAAAACATTAGAAGTTGTAGTTGATAGACTGGTGGTGCGTGAGGGGGCGATGAGTCGATTAGCTGACTCTGTAGAAACGGCGCTCCGCATCTGTGGCGGTCAGGCGTTGGCTTTGGTTATGGAGCCTGATGCAGATGATTGGGAGCAAGTTTCCTTTCTTACGAGCTATCGAAATCCCAGCACAGGTTTCGAGCTTCCAGCACTTAGTCCTAAGCACTTTTCCTTTAATTCACAGAGTGGGGCCTGTCCAGTTTGCCATGGGCTTGGGACGGAGATGTCTTGTGATCCCAATCTCATTGTTCCAGATGTTAGTAAGTCTCTGAATGAGAGTGCTGTGACTATCTGGAAGAGCAATAAACGGAAGAAAAGCTGGCAGGGTAAAAAAATAGATGCCCTAGCGAAGCAGTTAGGTGCAGATCTTGATGCTCCATTTTCAGATCTATCAGATTCTTTTAAGCACGCGCTCTTCTATGGCACCGATGGTAAAGAGATTGAAGTGATCTGGGAGAAAGATGGTTTCTCAAGGCCTATGGTGCAGTCTTTTGAGGGGCTTTGCCGTACGGTGGAGCGATTTTCACGAGAGAGTAAAAGTAACGCGGTTAGGAGAAGTATGAGCCGTTTCATGACCTCACAGGAATGCGAGAAATGTGGAGGCCGGAGACTAAAGCCAGAAATACTCGCGGTAACTCTAGAGAGCGAAGTAGGAGAGGGGGTGGATGAGTTAGGGGTCGATCAGCTCTGTGCTCTTGCCGTGGAGGATGCATTGCCTTGGTTAGAGGCAGTTACTCTCCCTGAAGACCGCAGTCCTGCTCTTAAGGGTGTGTTAGATGAGGTGTTGAGGCGCTTGCAGTTCTTAGTGGATGTTGGGCTTTCTTATCTGACGCTGGAGCGTGGGAGTAATACTCTCTCGGGTGGTGAAGCGCAGCGGATTAGGTTAGCCACTCAGATAGGTGCGGGGCTTTCAGGTGTTGTTTATGTGCTGGATGAGCCTAGCATTGGTCTACACTGCGCGGATAATGCACGGCTCATTGAGGCGCTGCAAAGGTTACGTGACATCGGGAATACAGTGGTCGTTGTGGAGCATGATGAGGATACGATCCGTGCCGCAGACTGGCTCATCGATATTGGCCCGGGTGCCGGAAGTCGCGGGGGAGAGCTCCTTGCAGAGGGCACACCAGAGGTGGTGGCACAGGAAAAACAATCCATCACTGGGCAATGGTTGCGGTCAGGAGCGGGGGACGATTTTCAAAGTAAACGGAAACCGATCAATACATCCACAGGTGCTCTGGTGATCAAAAATGCACGTGAGCATAATTTACGTGGTATTGATGTTAGTATTCCGTTGGGTTTGTTAGTCTCTGTTACTGGTGCTAGTGGCTCGGGGAAATCCACTTTGATCGATGGTATCCTCCGCCGTGCTCTCGCTCGGCATTTTTACCGAGCAACCACAGCCCCTGGTGCACATGATGGTATCGAGGGGATTGAGCATGTGGACAAAGTTGTCGTGGTTGATCAAAAGCCACTTGGTAGAAGTCCTCGCTCGAATCCCGCCACCTACACAGGAGCGCTTGACCACATTCGCGCACTTTTTGCCAAGCTGCCGATGGCACGACAGCGTGGCTATAACGCTGGGAGGTTTAGTTTTAATGTTAAAGGGGGGCGTTGTGAGAAATGCCAGGGAGATGGAGCCATCCGTATCGACATGCATTTTCTCAATGATGCCTACGTCCCCTGTGATTCCTGTTCAGGGAAAAGATACAATCGTGAAACTCTGGAAGTCACTTACAAGGGGCGAAATATCTCTGAGGTTCTTGAAATGACCGCTGAGGAAGCGGCTGAGTTTTTCACCAATGTGCCTAAGCTGAACCGTATCCTCAACGCGCTGTGTGACGTAGGGCTCGGTTATGTTAAGCTTGGTCAGCCAGCTAATACCCTCTCAGGAGGAGAGGCACAACGCGTGAAATTAGCGGATGAACTATCACGCCCCAATAGCGGCCACTGCCTTTACTTGCTGGATGAGCCCACTACAGGGCTACATTTCACAGATGTACAGGTGCTTCTAGAGGTCTTGATCCGTCTGCGTGATGCTGGGAATTCATTGGTGATCGTGGAGCATAATCTCGATGTTATCCGCGCATCTGATTGGATTATTGATCTGGGCCCTGGTGGTGGTAAACACGGCGGTATGGTTGTTGCCAGCGGCACGCCTGATGACATTGCTAGCACAACATCATCCATCACAGGGAAATGGCTTAAATAACCCTCTCTCCGCTAGCACTGAGCGAGTTATTTAATTTACTAGAAATAGTTGAACAATTAAATTTCAGTGCGACGCTATAAAAGCCAAAGATAATATGCCTGTGATGAATGCAACTGCCAATATTGCCAATTTCTCAAAAGACGCGTCACCTGCTGATACTAAGATCATGGCTAGTGATTCTCCTGAAAAAAGTTACGTGTGGGATGCTTGGCTCCAAGAAAATGGCCCACGGCTGTTACTCTTTGCACGGCAGCAGACTCGCAATATTGAAGACGCAAAAGATGTCCTCCAAGATGCTTTGGTAAAGCTAGCGCGTAAGATTGAGGAAGGAGTCTTTGATGGCGGGCAAGATGCTTGGAAACCGTATCTTTACACCACTATCCGCCGCCTTTCGATTGATCTAGGGCGTAAAAATGATCGTAGATCTAAACGGGAAGATAAATCCGAGGCTGATCGACGTGGTGAGAGCGGTGGCGCTACCGATCCGTGGTTTGATAGCAGCGGAACGAGTGATGAAACTCGCGAACTCCTAGAAAAAAACCTGCAGCAACTCCCCGATAAATTTTCCGAAGTTATCGTGATGAAAATCTGGGGTGAGAACACCTTTGCGGAAATTGGCGAAATCCTCGGTGTTTCCCTTAATACAGTAGCCTCACGCTATCGCTATGGCCTAGAGCGGCTCAGAAAAAACCTCGAGTCCGCACGTAGATCTAATGATATCTAATTGCCCGATAATATTCCATTTTCCCATACTTAATCACTAAACATATGTCAGACAATATGGATTATCAACTCGATCAAGAATTGCTAGAGCTCGAAGCCCAGCTTGCATCACTGGTGCCTACGGCCTTGCCTGCAGAAGTGACTGACGCGGTATCTACTCAGATTGATCAATCACTGATTGATGCCGCCATGGAAGTGCATGATGCGGAACTTAAAGATCTTGAAGCGCACTTAGAGCTACTTGCCCCTGCGGGGATCTCCTCAGACGTTCTTAGCCGGATGTCAGAGGCGATGGATCGCTGGCATGAACACGTACCAGTAGAGGAAAAAGTGGTATCTTTCGATAGCTCTGAGCCAGTTCTAGAAACAAGTAACAACGGTGATACGACTAGAAAGTCAGGTCTGAATATATATGCCGCCGCTGCCGCAGTCGCTCTTTTGGGAGCCGCAGCTGCGTTGGTTTTCCCAGGTTGGAGTCAATCTACTAATACTCAGCTTGTATCTGCTGAAGAGCCACCACGAGAGCTGATAGCCACCACTCCAGTCCCTGCGATTGGTGACGTGGATGTAGTTGCTGATAACCAATATTCTTGGCCCGTGCCAGACTCATTGAGCCATAAAGTTCTTAACGCGCAAGATGCAGGTGTTGTGATGTCCCGTGATAATATTCCTCACCGGAATATTCGCATCGATTACATTGATCGAGTGAAGGTTCTGGATCAAAATGGACGCGTCATCGAGTTGAATCGTCCAGGGGTGCGTTACATCCTTCTCCCAGTGAAAACAAACTAGGTAGAAAATAAATTTTCCTGCTTTTTTAGAGACAAAAATCAAGTGTTTATCCGCTACTATAAGTAGCAATTAAAGCTTATAAACTATTCACCCTAATTGATTATCTGATGAAAAAAAAATCCAAACTATCAATACGTATCCAAGCTCTTGCGGTGACCACTCCTCTCGTGCTGGTGTCTTCGCTAAGCGCTTTCGAAAAACCGACAGAGAGAATGAAACAACAGTTTCTCAAAGAAAAAGTAGCGGAAGCAGAAGTAAACAAAGAACCCCAAGAGGTTAAAAAATTGGCTATGCTCGGTGTTGGTGGGAATCCAGTTTCTGAGACCCTATCTCTGCACCTCGATTTAGCAGCAAATGCTGGGTTGGTGGTTTTCCATGTAGTTCCCGGTTCATCTGCGGACCAAGCGGGTATTCAGCGCCATGATATTATCACAGGCATAAATGATCAACCTATCGCAAGCCAAGAACATCTTAGTGTAGCCATTGCAGCGTATAAACCAGGTGATGAAGTGACCGTAAAGCTCATTCAAAAAGGGAAGCTCATCGAAAAAAAGGTCAAACTCGGTGAGAGCGATAAGTTAGTGCCTGCAGAGAAGGTGCCGATGCGGCGAGCGGATGATCTTTTCAGAATGCTCAATGGCATGGATGGTCACCTCGGTAATGATGATATGCAGCGGATACAAGATGAAGTCCGTGAGCACTTTGAGAAGCTAAGGGAAAAATTAAAGATGAATGATCAGCTCAGATTAGAGCCTGGGATGTTTGAATTTCAAATGAATGATCATGTAGGTGCTATGAATATGCTCGGAGGTGCTAGTATGACCATGGCAGATGAGAAGGGCTCCGTCACCATCAAGACATTGAATAATAAAAAAGAAGTAATTATTAAAAATAGAGCAGGTGAAGTGATTTTTGAAGGCCCTTATGATACGGAACAAGACAAAGCCGCAGTGCCTGATGACTTAGCAAAACGTATAGAACGTCTCGGTATCAATAAGCACGGGGATGCTCTTCAACTAAAGATTAATCCTCATCTTAGGTAGCCACAAATATTGGCAGCACACACCGAGTTAGATGGAACTACTTGGTGTGTGTGGCTCAAAGGTAGTGCTACGCTCGTGAGCGCGAGCATGGGCTGATTTTTGAGCCTCTTGCTGGAGCTGCTCTTGCATACGGAAGCGTTTTTTTCCTTTCTTCCGTTCAATTAAGCGAGAGCTGCCATCAGGGAGAATTTCGTAGGCATTGCAGTTGTCTTTAAATGCCGCATCGAGGATATGAAGTAGCCGTCTGCGGCTGGCTTTGTCTTCGATGGGGATCATCAGTTCCACGCGCTTATCCAGATTACGCGTCATCCAGTCTGCTGAGGCAATAAATACCAATGGGCTGCCGCCGTGGTGGAAGGAAAAAATACGGGCATGCTCAAGGTAGCGATCGATCACCGAGATTACATGGATGTTTCTCGCCTCCTTGCGTCCGTTTTTGGCGGGGGTCGTTTTAAGACAGCAAATTCCACGGACGTTGATTCTAATATCCACACCATCTACGGATGCTTGGTAGAGAGCTTCGATGATGTCCTTGTCTTGCAGAGAGTTTACCTTCGCTGTGATAGCGGCTGGTTCTCCAGCTTTGGCGCGTTTCCCTTCAGCTGCAATAAGCTCTAGCAGCCTAGGCTTCATATGCGTGGGTGCGGGCACTAGCTTACTAAAACGTGTGAGCTTTGATCTACCCGTGACGGCATTAAAGAAGAGTGATGCATCAGCGCCGTAAGCAGGACGGGCGGTGAGGTAGGAGATATCAGTGTAGAGGCGTGAGGTGGACTCGTTGTAATTGCCAGTTCCTAGATGAACGTAACGCTTTAACTGACCATCTTCATTACGAATCACTAGCGCGATTTTGGCATGTGTTTTGAGCCCCTTGACGCCGTAAACAATCTGGACGCCAGCACGCTGGAGTTCATCGGCGCGCATGAGGTTTCTCGCTTCATCGAATCTTGCTTTAAGCTCCACGAGTACGGTGACCTGTTTACCGTTTTCAGCAGCACGTAGTAGTGCCTTGATGATGCGTGAGTCAGCCGCGGTGCGGTAGAGCACTTGTTTGATAGCGATGGTGTCTGGATCAATGGCGGCTTCTTCAATAAAGCGTAATACCGGCTCGAAGCTCTCGTAGGGATGATTAAGCATGATGTCATGATCCGCCAGGGTATCAAAAATAGATTCCCCTGGCTCGATAGACGAAGATGGCTGTGGTTCCCATGGATCGTCACGAAGGTCGTCATAGCCAGCGGCAAATGCTAGCTTCATAAAGTCAGTGAGTGCCAGCGGACCATTTGCGGAGTAAATTTCTGCGTTGCTAGCTCCTAGCATATGTTTAATGGCAGCTTTTAACTTTTTGGGGCCGTGAACGGGGTATTCTAATCTAACTGTATTGCTGGTTTTTCGCGCAGCGAGCACTTCTTCCATTTCTCCCGCGAGATCAATGACGTCTTCTTCCTGCACGGCGATATCTCCATTGCGTGTGATCCGGAACGGTAGGGTAGAGTGTAATTCTTCATCAGGGAAAAATTCCTCCGCAAATAGGGGGATGACTTCCTCTACCGGAATGAGGGATTCAGTGTCATCACTGGAGTGAATGTGGATAAAGCGTGGGATTTGATCCGGTACAGGAATGAGGACAGTGCGTGTCTCATTGGTCTCTTTGGATGCTAATTCACAGGCGATGATAATACTCAGCGCTGGTAAAGAAGGAGCTAGGCTGTCTTCGGAGTAGGCGAGGGGAGTTAGCAATGGAGAAATGGATTGCTGGAATCGCTGCGCAAGAATTTCTTGTTGATGTGGTGTTAGGTGATCACTTTTTAACAGCACCATGCCTTTTTCCGCCATGGCGGGGATAAGCTGCTCGTTGAGGAGGGAGTATTGATCCTCGATCATGGTGATCGCGCGCTTACGGATGTTAGTAAGCTGCTGAGATGGAGTTAGGCCCGAGATGCCGCGTTTGCGAGATCCTCCGGCACGCATCAGCTGGAGTCCACCTACACGGACTTGAAAAAATTCATCCATGTTAGATGCAGTGATGGCGAGGAATTTTACTCTCTCTAGCAATGGTAGTTCGGTGCGGTAGGCCTGCTCCAAGACGCGCTGATTGAACTCAAGCCAGGAAATTTCACGATTGATAAATGACATGATGTTATTCTGAAAAATAAAGTGATATGTTAGTCTTAAACGCTGCCTTCTAAGGTGACACGTAAGCCGAAGATGTCGTGAAATAAATCAGACTTCGAGCGCATGGCGTGCTGCTCTACAGAGATGTCAGAGACACCCATGAGTGCAATGACGAGTTTCTGTTTCTCAAGGCGTGTAGAAATCTCGCCGATACGCGACGAGTGGCTCCGATCCAGTGCATCAGCGATTCTTAGAATGGCGGCGAGCTTGGAGACACGCATACGATCTTCTGGTGGCAGGGTGCGGTAGGCAGTGTGGCTCATCTTAGGGCCAGATTTTCGGTGGTAGCGGGCGATGAGTGCAATGATGGCTATATCACGGCCTCCAAGGCCAAAGATTTCACTGTGTTGGATAATGTATTGTGAGTGCTTGTGGTGCGCTCGCACACTCAGGAAGTTACCACATTCATGAAGGATGGCCGCGCAGTTGAGTAACAGGGCGTCATGCTCATTAAGCTGATGCAGTGCCAGCGTGTGCTCGAAGAGCTGCTGAGCGAGTCTTGCTACCTGAGCACTGTGGCTAAGGTGGACTTTGAATTTTTTTGCTAGACTTTCAGCGGAGTAGAGGACTTCCGCCTGAAAGCCTTCTGTGAGGGCAATGGAGGCAGGTAGATCTAGTAGTAGCTCACGTTCATAGTCGCTACCAGGAAGGCGTAATACAGCTACATCGAGAGTTTTTGCGATAGCTAGATTAATCTCCAGCGCTGGGATGATGGCCTGGGCTGTGTTGTAGTCGAGCTGGTATTTTTTGACTCTTTTTTCCTCGCTCATCACGCTGAGTTCCTTAGTCAGAGAGGCAAGAGCGAGTGGGGTGCTTTTGGTTTTTCCTGGTTGTGTGAGGGTGTGAGAGAGGTGCTGGATTTCATAACCAAGGATAACGAGCTCTTCGAGTCCGGCATCTGAGTAGTTGTGGTGAATCTGGCTGATGAGGCTGCTAACATGCTCGCGGATACTTTTGTTAAGCTGGTGATCTCCTTCTTCCTGGCTGCGGACCGCCTCATTTGTCCGATACACCCCTAGCCGATAGTTAGTGTAGTCTGAGATACGGCCATTTTTAAAAAGGAGTGCGCGGGTGTTGCCTGGGCCCACGTGAATAACAAGTGTGGTACGCCGTTTCATAGATGGCGTATCACGTAGCCGGCGGCGCGTCTTGAGGTAAATGAGGCGGGTCATCTCACCATCATCAAGAGGTTCAATATGAATGCTGCAGCCTATTTGGATACGATTTAAAAAAGCATCATAGTTGTTTGCCTCGATTAGAATATTGGTAGCTACAGCACGTAGTGGTATATCATCGCTAATACCAAGCTCTCGTAATGCTTTGAGATAGCCTGTGAGGATCTTGACGCAGCGCTCAATGGTGCTGCGGCGAATACTTCCACGTTGGAAAATATCACGAGCAAGGGGGACTGTCTGTTCTAAGAAGTCTCCAGGCCTAAGCTCCGTGCCGCCTGAGCCATCTGCCTGGCTTTCCACTACGAGCATGGAAATGGAGCTAGCTCCGATGTGGATGGAGGCTTGGAGAGATGGTGGCGTGTGGGGCATGGGTGACTATTGAAAAATAGAGAATGAAGTTGAGAGCTTGAGGCTCATAGTGTGAAGCGCAGTGAGACTATGTGTCTGGAGTCGGGAATTGTCTTGTGAAAAATAGTGACAAAGTAATTTTCGGACTGGAAGTGAACAAAGTGAACGAAGGGGTCATTATTTGTAAAAAATTACCAGGGCTACCTCATTTTGAGATGTAAGAACTGAGCTAGTAAATCTTCATTAAATGCTGCTTGGAGGCGCTTACCTCTTATGGTGTCTTTGACGGTGGTGTCCGCCTTAAGTAGATTGAGTGCCATTTTTCTTAGTAAGG
>CALBVY010000029.1 GCA_937969495.1 uncultured Verrucomicrobiales bacterium
CGCACCTGCTTAGTAATCCTCATGCTCGAAGTTTACTACCGCTTTCTCCCTGCTACAGGTTCAAAGAACTAGTAACCTGTGACCCTCTAAAGAACGACCTCATCAATCGGCAGAGCCATGTTTTATACTTTCTTCATGATAATTTTTACACTTCGCATCTTGCCCAGAAATTTTTACCCACTAACATTTATATAGAATGGTAATCACCTCATATGTCTGAAGAACAACTATGGCGCAATATAGCCCAACGAACATCACGCAAGATCAATATCGGTTGGTGGTTGCAAGTTCTCATTACGCCTCTCTTAATCACTGGGCTCATTATTGCCTGTGGTATTCTTATCGTCCGCCGTGAGATAGATGAGCTTCCATGGCTGCAAATCAGTCTCGGAATAATCACCGCACTAGCCATTACCAGTTTACTCAGCTGGCTAGCTGCTCGCTCAAAATTTGAATCTAACCAACAATCCATGGTTCGTATTGAGGCTACTATGAGACTCCGTAATGCACTCACCGCGGCTAACTGTGGCGTAGCGCCATGGCCAGAAGTCCCAGCAAGAATCCATGACGGCACAAGCTGGAACTGGCGACGAATTTTACCACCATTTCTAGGCACTTTACTGATCATTGCCTGTGGGTTTTTGATCCCTATTCATGCCAAAACTGACTCAGAGAATAGCGCGCAAGAACCCTCAGCATGGAATGAGCTCGATACCAACCTCGATCAACTAGATAACCAAGAAATCGTACAACAGGATTACATTGAAGAAATGCGTGAGAAACTAGAAAAACTCCGCGAACAATCACCCGATGAATGGTTCAGCCATTCCAGCCTAGAAGCCACGGACACGCTGAAGCAAAATCACCAAAATGAGCAAGAAGCCCTCAACAACAACCTGCAAGCGGCTGAACGTAATCTCGCTGAACTCCAACGCGGCGGCGCTAATATGAACCATGAACAGAAGGAACGGCTCCTTAATAACTTCCATCAAACGTTACAAAAAATGCAGCAAGGCGGTATGAAGCCTAACCAAAAACTCCTTAAAGAACTCAAAAAAATCAACGCCAAAGAGCTTAATCAACTCACACCACAGCAAATGGAGCAACTCCGTAAAAACATGCGAGAACATGCCAAAAAGCTCCGACAAGGTGGCCAACAAGGCCCCCAGCCAGGCGAGGGAGATGACTGGATGGACGATGGAGAACAACAAGGCGAGGGCAAAAATCTAGGTAAAGGAAGCATTAAACGCGGCCCGGGCAAAGCGCCTAATCTACTAGGTGACCCCAACGCCGATGCTGGAAAAGGAAAATTGGAACAACTAGAATCTGATGACAAAAAAAACGCCCTCCCCGGAGACCTTTTAGAAACTCAGGAGGGCGAACATGATATCAACAAAAGCAAACAAGGCCCCACCGCCGGTGGCGCTGCCAGCTCAAAAGGCAAAGGCGGCGCCCGCGTCTGGAAAGACTCCCTCCTCCCTGAAGAGAAAAAAGCCCTCAAGAAATTTTTCGAATAAACCTCCTAACCTAGACAAGCACCTCTCTTGTTAGCCTCCATTCATCATTCATCCCACCATGCAATTTGCCACAGAATCAGAAGTAGCCACAGCTAGTCAACATGTCCGTTCACTCAGCAACACATTAAACCAAGTTCTCTTTGGTCAGGAAGACCTCATCGATCTAGTCACCACGGGCTTACTCGCACGCGGCCATATTTTATTAGAAGGCCTACCAGGACTTGGTAAAACAGAATTGGTCAAAGGACTGTCTAAAGCACTGAGCCTAGACTCCAAGCGCATTCAATTTACACCCGACCTCCTCCCTGGTGACATCACGGGCAATCCAGTGCTACAAGAAAAGGATGGGCAGAGAAAGTTTGTCTTTCAGCCCGGGCCACTGTTTACTAACATTCTGTTAGCCGATGAAATTAACCGCGCATCACCCAAGACACAGTCATCCATGTTAGAGGCTATGCAAGAACGCTGCGTCACCGTCATTGGTGAAACTCACGATCTACCAGCCCCGTTTTTCGTACTCGCCACCCAGAACCCTATCGAACTCGAAGGCACCTACCCATTACCCGAAGCTCAGCTCGATCGCTTTCTCTTTAAACTCGAAGTCAAACGCAACAACGTAGACACTCTAGAAAAAATTGTTAACCTCCGCGAACTCGGCGCCGAGCCTGAAGTCACCACCATGATGAATGCCACGCAGTTAAACGAGGTTCTCAATCTCGTCCGTAGGATTTATCTCCCTGATGTCGTGGCTAACTACATTGCACGGCTCGTAGACGGCACCCACCCTGGTCAGTCTACAGCATCCACTGGCATCAAATACGGCTCCAGCCCACGCGCCGCACTCTCACTCGCATCAGCTGCCAAGGCACGCGCCTTGATCAACGAACGCACCCATGCCAGCTTTGAAGATGTCAAATACGTTGCCCCAGCGGTATTACGCCACCGCATTGTGTTAGACTACAATTCAAGAGTGGAAGGTAAAACCACTAATGATACCATCACAGCACTTCTCGCCGAGATTCCCTTCCAGTCCAAAGAAGCCCCTCGCACCATGGTTAGCCAGTAAACATCACTGACCCTCCATTATCATGCGCTCCCGAGCACTCCCCTACTCCCTAATATTGATGGTGGCCAGCTTCATGCTGCTCACCTTTTCTAACATAAAAGCACAGCATCAGCTCATCCGTAAGGTCTATGATACCAAAACGGACACCTGGGTACAAGTCACCGCTTTATTTGATACACTTCCCTCTTATGGATACATGCCTATTAGGGTAGAAATTAATAATGCCACAAAAATAGATCTAGATCTTAGCCTTAACTTCACTTCTGAAGAACAGACTTATTCACGATCAGAGTCAGACAGCCAGATGGGCTCCAGCTTTAAGTGCTCCTGCGCCGCAGGACAACGTGAGACCTATGACCTCATTGTCCCAATAAACACCCTTTTTAACAACGTTACATACGGCACAAATAGCGAGCTTAACATGGTTTTGAAATGCACTGGGTTCGAAACAATCACCGCTAACATGAGCAAAGTAACCAATGAGCAGTGGCCAGCCATTATTGCTAGTAAAGCTATCTACACCCCTAACGCATCTTCTATCAATGGAAAATCTATGGCGAGCTCAACATCAGGAAATACCCCTGATTTTGCTGGAAGCTTCGACCCTAAAAATATGCCTACGGACTGGCGTGGCTACATGGGACAGGAAATCATCATGCTCACCAGTAACGATTGGTTAGATCTAGATCCTGGTGCACGCACGGCTATTCTAGATTGGAACCGACTAGGTGGCCGCCTACTCATCTACACGTCATCCACTTCTGATAGCTTTGCTAGTTTACAAATTGATAACAGTGAAAACGCCAAAGGTGCAAAAACCATTTCTCGCAGCATGGGGAGCGCCAGCCTACTTCACTTACCTTCTTCCGGCAGGCTCGATGTCGATAAAACATACAATATGCTCAAACGAGGCTCCACTGGAAACCCCTCTTCCCCCACTGACTACCACGGCCTCCTTTATAACTTCTCAAGAAACTGGCCACTGCATCAAATCCTCGGCTCTAAGCATTTTAATATCGTACTCTTTATCATTATTCTCGTAGCCTTTGGAGTTCTCATCGGCCCGATCAATTTATTTGTCTTTGCCAAATCTGGAAAGCGGCACAAACTATTTATCACCACGCCTATCATTTCATTAGGAACCAGCGCTCTACTGGTTATCTTAATTTTATTCCAAGATGGATTTGGCGGAAAAGGACACCGTGTGGTGCTCATGGATATCCAAGCCCAAGAAAATAAGGCCTACATCATTCAAGAGCAGGTGGCACGCACCGGAGTTCTTATGGGGACATCCTTTGAAACATCTGAGCCAACTATGATGACCCCTGTGGCTTTATCCTCATCGCGTTGGGCGCGTGTAGTCACAAACAGCAACGTATCCGCCTCCTATGTAGCCAATGATGGCGAGAAAGGTCTATCAGCCAGTGGAGACTGGTTTCAGTCTCGCAGTGTGCATGGCCATCTACTCAAAACGGTGCGCTCCACGCGTGGCAGAATAGAGCTATCACCACAGACAGATACACCCATGATCTCATCCACATTTGATTATGATTTGGGTCCCATTTATTACCACGCCGCCGATGGCTCTTGGTGGCAAGCCAGTGCTCTCGCGAGGGGTAATTCTGTTACTCTCACACCAAGTAGTGCCAAAGATTTCAAAAAATGGCTCAACGAACAGGCAAATTTATTTTCTAGCAGCCATGCTAAAAAAATCAAAAAACTAGCCAATGAACCAGGCCGTTTTTTCACCCTCACAGAAAACGCACCTGCCACAGAGACCTACAAGCCGATCAAGTGGCTCAGCACCAAAACACTGATCACGGGTAAAATCAGTCAGTAAATTTGCCCCACCAATCACCATGAGCAACGCTATCATCGTCAATAATCTCTACCGTTACTTCGGACCACTGAAAGCAGTGGATGGAATTAATTTTGAAGTATCACACGGCTCCGTCTGTGGATTTGTAGGGGCAAACGGCGCAGGTAAAACCACAACGATGCGCGTGCTATCAACGCTCGATTACCCCACCATGGGCACGGTGGAAATCTGCGGTATCAATGTAGTCAATCACCCAGCCAAAGTGCGCTCATTAATTGGCTGGATGCCTGACCACTTTGGGAACTACGAGCATATGACAGTTCTTGAGTATCTTGATTTCTACGCCAGAGCATTAGGCTACTCTGGTAAAGAACGCCAGATGCGGATTCAGGAGGTCATGGAATTTGCCGATCTTATCCCACTGGCAGACCGCCTTTCTAACAAATTATCCAAAGGCATGACGCAACGGCTCTGCCTAGGCCGCGCACTTATCCATGACCCACAAGTTCTCATCATGGACGAGCCTGCAGCTGGACTAGACCCCAAGGCACGCGTGGAACTTAAGCACCTGATCCGTATTCTAGCCGAAGAGGGAAAGACCATCTTCATCTCTTCTCACATTCTTTCCGAACTTGGAGAAATGTGCGATAGCCTACTGTTCATCAATAATGGCAGAATCGTCCACCACGGCGATGCAGAATCCCTCAAACAAGGAACTGATGGTGTAGGCGGACAGTTATATGACATCCAACTTTTAGGAAGCCCTCAGGCATTAGCAGACTGGATAGCAACAAACCCATACGCAGAGTTTATCGAAAGCCGCAAACAAGGAGGCCGCGTCCGCATTGAATCCTTAGAGACAGCTTCCCGTGTTCTCGCAAGTATGGTGAAAGACGGCCTTCAGGTCATAGAATTCCACCGTGAGCAGCGTAACCTTGAGGATGCCTTTATAGATATGTTAGAAAAAGTAAATACACCGCCACAGATGCCTAAAGCCGCAGCTACTGCAAGCACAGAGGGAACACCTCACTAAACAAACACCCAATTAATCAGCCTCTTTCACGGTCAAATAATGGCATCTATCAAACATATCGTAGATTTCTCTGACAAACTCAATCCCATGCTGGTGAAGGAGCTTCGTCAGGGGCTTCGCGGTATCGGCTTTGTCATTTTATTTATCGCGTTACAGGCTGTTCTTGGATTTATTTTACTCATTACGGCAAGCATTGCCTCTCATGAAAATGCAGGACACCTCCTCTCACGCACTATTTTTTTCCTCTTTTCCTTTGCTGTTTTAATCGTCCAACCTCTCCGGGGTATCTCAGCTTTGTCCTCTGAAATTAAAGGAAATACCATTGATCTGCTCTGCCTTACTAGACTGAGTGCATGGCGGATTACTTTTGGCAAATGGATTTCCCTCGTTAGCCAATCTGCGCTCCTTCTTGCAGCAGTCATTCCCTACCTCGTCCTGCGCTATTTTTTCGGTGACATGCAGATTTTTTCCGAGCTCATATTCCTGCTTATGATCTTTCTGATATCTGCCACACTCACCGCCTTTACCGTAGGCTTCAGCAGCATAAAAACTAACATTTTTAGAGTGTTACTACCCATTCTAGGAGGAATGTGTATTTTTAGATGTATCTGGCAAATATTTATTGGCAATCGCTATTCCTATCAGGAAGTAGTTCAAATATTTAGCTTCAGTAATAGCTCAAGCTTGCTGGGAGTGATCGCTTTTATCGTGATGTGTATCTACGCTGGATGGATGTGCCTCCATATCGGCAGTGCTAAGATAGCACCGGTAGCAGAAAGTCACTCTGTCCTCCAGCGCAGCATTAGCCTACTCATGATTACCGCAGCTCTTGCTACGGCATTAATCACAACTGCATCCGCATTCACATTAATTATGTTAGGGATGTTTCTTGCTATTCCAATTTGTATCATCTGCCTCACTGAGAACCCTTATCTAGCACCTTCTATTGCAGAACCTTTTGTCAGAAAAGGCATCGCAGGAAGACTCCTTGGTCGGTTTCTCTACCCCGGCTGGGCCACGGGACTTCTTTTTGTGATGGTTGTTTTCGCCCTACTTCAAGGCGCGATGTTTTATTATTCCAAAACACAAACCAGTCTTGATGATGGAGTTCAGATTAACGTCAACGCCGTGTTTGCCATGTTATTTTTTTCCATTGCGATGACTCGCTTACTTGTCAGGAAACATCAAAATCGTTTTGGACTTTTTATCTTATTTCTTAGCACACAATTTCTTATCCTCGCAATCACTTTCGTCTGTGAAGAATTCTTCCATCAATTTGAAATCATGCACTATTTCTGTTGGATCCCAGCTACATTACTCATCCTCAAGGAAGGGACAATCTTCTCACCCGAGACACTCAAGCTTATTGCGTGGCTTAATATAGGCGGGTATTTCCTCATCGCACTTTCTACCTCCTTGCCCATCTGGCGACAGATCAGCGAGACAGAGAAACAAATACCATCCGATAAGCAAATATGACCCGTAAAGAACTAGGCAAACTGTATCATCAAGCTTCTGTCTGCACGGAGCGGCTCGCACTGCCGCTACGCAGCCAAGTGTGGCGCGGTATGGCTGGTGAATTCCAGGGAGCTGGCACGGGCTCATCCATCGACTTCCAAGATCACCGCGCTTATGTGCCTGGTGATGATCCACGGCACATTAACTGGCAAGCATATGCACGCACGGGTAGCTACTCGATGAAACTTTACCGAGAAGAGGTAAGACCCGTGATCGACATCATTCTGGATGCTTCTGAGTCCATGTTTTTCGAAACAGAAAAAGCTGCCCGCACCGCAGAGCTTTTTTACTTTGCCGTCATCTCTGCCGTGCAGGCAGGCGCTGCCACACGGCTACACATACTCCGTGGTGAACATTATCAGGAACTCCCCATGGATGCTGTCCACACGCACCTTTGGTTTGAAAAAATAAAGACCAAGACCACAAATACCCCCTCCGCAGCACTGGCACTTGATCGAGTACCCATGCGGGGTAATGCCATCAGAGTGCTGATTTCTGATCTGCTTTTTGAAGGTGATCCCAGCCCACCCCTCAAACTCCTTACCCACCAGCAAGGCAAGGCGATTTTGTTAGCTCCCTTTTTAGCCAGTGAAGCACACCCTGAGTGGGAGGGAAACTACGAATTTATCGATGCAGAAATTTCCTCGCGTCATTCACACCGGGTGGAAAAGTCCACTCTCCGCCACTACCACCGCGCCTATGCTGAGCACTTCACACGCTGGCATTCCACCGCCCTGCGCTTCAGCGCACCTCTGGCTCGAGTCAGTGCTAATCAGGATCTCTTAACGGCCCTAAATGAAGAAGCTGTCTCTACGGGAGCACTCGTCATTTCCTAATTTTTATCTCACTGCTATCAACTTAATCTTCACCAACTTCTACGGCCTCTGGGCGCTAATCGGCATCCCAGCAGTGCTCATTATCCACTTCCTTCAACGGCGTGCCAAGGTGGAGATAGTGAGCACCTTGTTCTTACTACACCAAACTCAACGAGAGTCGACAAGTGGCAGGAGATTTGATCGGCTCGTTCACTCCATTCCTCTATGGCTTCAGATCCTCATAGTCCTGTTAGTCACATGGCTACTAGTGCAACCAAAATACATCAAAGCAAAGTCTACTCAACGAATAGCAATTGTGTTAGATAGCTCTGCTTCCATGCGAGTCTTTAAAAAGAAAATCCCAGAAGTACTCCAGCGAGAAATTTCCAGACTACAGGGAAATGCTGCCAACATCGAAATTTGGCTAATAGAATCTGATCCCTCAAAAACAAAAATCTACCAAGGAACTTCCAAAGAAGATATGTTACTGGCTTTAGAAAACTGGCAGCCCAGCTCAGGAGCCACCGACTTCAGTAACACCCTACGCGTAGCACGGAGCTTAGTGGGCGCAGAAGGCGCCATCAGCTATATTACCGATATTACTCCACAAAGCCCTGCACCTTATAACAGCTCCAGCATCGCTATTGGTGCACCTTCTGACAACTGCGGCTTCACAGGCGTTACTTTTGAGAAAAACAGCAAAGATCTCATCTGGAAAGCCATCGTTAGAAATTACTCTAACACAGAACAAACCCGAACATGGCATCTTGAAACAGCAACGGGTAAAAGCAGTAGTAAAAGTATCACCCTTGCCGCGGGTAGCCTGACTACACTTCAGGGAGTATTCCCTGCGAATCAATCTCGCTGCCGCTTACAGCTCAGTGGCGACGCCTTTGATCTTGATGACACTCTCCCCCTCGTCCGCCCGGCACCTAAGCCGCTCATTATCACATCTAATCTTCCGCAAGAAATAGCCAAACTTGGCGAAAGAATAACTGCGAGTTTCCCCAATCTCAAAGCTGTCACCGCTAATGCTGATCTCGTTATCACCTCCACAGATACCACACCCAAGGAGCAGCACCTTATCGTTTTCCCACAAGACAAAGTAAAAAACCGCCCCTATTTAACAGGAAATATTGTCGCCACCAAACACCACCTCACTCAGGGCCTCAACTGGCAGACACTTTTAGCCCGAAACAGCATCTCTATCCCACACGATCATGAAGATGAAGTACTACTCTGGCAGGGAGATCGCGCTCTCATCTTCCTCCGCACTCACCCCCAATCTAAAAACAAGGCCCTAATATTCAACTTTGACATCTATCAATCTAACGGAATGAAGCAACCTGCTCTTGTCATCCTCATGCTCCGCTTCTGCGAACAGCTAAGAAGTGAAAAAATCGCACCAGAGACAAAACTCACCGAAACATCAGAACCTCTTTCTTTTAGCTATCAATCAGCACAAGATGCGCCACCTTTAATTTATACCACAACCTCCCTCGATGGCCAAATCATCTCTAGCAAATCCACCCGTGGAGATGACATAACAGCACCAGGAACTCCTGGGTTTTTCACCATTCAACAAGGCGAGCAAGCCCTACTAAGTTCCGCTACCTATTTTGCCGATACTCGGGAGGCCGATTTCTCTGAGTGCTCGACTGGTGAAATACTCGCCAGCAACTTGGCCACAGCTGTAGACCGCCATACCCATGATGATCACCTGTGGCGAGTCTGGGCATGCCTCATCCTCGTAACACTCCTCTTGGCCTGGCACTTCACTCGCTCAAGAAAAGTCTCCTCGCCTCAAAAACAGAGACGCTAAAGATCCTCAGCAACTTATGGCGCAAAGGTATCTGTGCGGAATGGGTATGCAGGTAATCCTGTAGCATTGACTAAATTAACAACCGGCTTCCCAGCAAAGGCATAACGAACGTAAAGAGGTTTCTTAAGTTTAGATGACCGGAGCACCACCGTGTTACCGTTGATTTTGGCTTCGGCCTTTATCCATTTTTTAGAGTCGTCTGCTAGCCAAAATGCCGTGGGGGCATCTCCATTATTTGTTTTCAGGCCATCTGCATAATCAAAATAGACCACTAGGTGACCATTTTTGTGTTCAACCTTCTTCATGGTGGGACCCTGCGCCACAATCTTCATATCTAAGGTATCGCGAGCTGCGAGAAGTGCGAGACGTTTGCCGATGGGTAGTTTATCTTTGGGGTGGATATCGGTTAAGTGACCAAGGTCGATTGTGTTAGTGACGGAGGTATTTTCCAGGTCCAAGGCTTTGAGTTGTGACTCACGCATCCATGCCCATGAGTGAGCAGCTGGATGCTCAGGACCATTTCCCTTACCTCCCTTTAACGTCTTCCCATACCCGGGCAACATAACGATTTGAAACTGCATAGCATCATTACCCCATTCCGCTCGGTAGCGCTTAATCCACTGCTTCAAGGTCTCGCCATACTTAAGAATACCAGAGTGCCTAGCATACCATAAACGTTTAGACATGGCATGCATGGACTGGGTATTTCGTTCGCCTTGGTACCAGACGAATCCTCGACAAGCATAAGGTGCCAACGGATGAATCATGGCATTGTAGAGAATATTAGTCTGCCTGCGTAAAAAGACATCATCATTTAATCTCCAAGGCCTTTTTCCTTCAAGGATCGCCTTAATCTTTCCTCGCCTTTTAGTGTCCGCATCAAACTCCTCCATCATCGTTTTAAAATGCGGCACTGTCTCCATCATATCACGCGGCATCCACGCCTCGAGTGACGAACTACCCCATGAAGCATGAATAATCCCAACAGGCACATTAGCAGACTTCTGAAGATAATAAGCAAATGCCATAGCAACGGCACTAGTCGGTAGCGTATCACTCCATTGACCCTCACATCTGTCCTGCTCCTCGAATGCCACCATTCGGGTTACCTCAAAAGCTCGGATATTTTTCGCGCGCTGAACCAGTGGCTGAAGGTCTGGAATGTTAGTATGCTCCATCTCCATATTTGATTGCCCAGAACAAATCCACACTTCGCCCACAAGAATATCGTTAAGTTTAAGAACTGAAGATCCTGCAGAGCTAATGGATAGAGTTTGGGGTTCTACTGAAGCTTTTAAAGGTGCTAAGTCGACTCTCCATTTCCCACTATCATCGGCCGTAGTAACTTTTGTTTGCCCAGCAAAATTCACCGTCACCTCCGAACCTGCAACTGCAGTCCCCCAGACAGGCATTAGCATATCACGCTGCAACACCGCATGATCGGTAAACGGCGAAGCAATCGTTAATTTAGCAAAAGCTACGGCTGGCACGAATGCCACAACTAACATAAATAATGGCAGAGTAGCTCTGAGTAGATAAGTTTTTTTCATATTACATTGATCAAGCACCATCGCTGACCCTAAAAAGGATAATCTGAGAGTCCCTTTAAAGCAAGCCCTTTACTTTTCATGGCAAGCCAATCTCAAGGCTGCCATCATATAAGATGTAAGATAATTTGTTCGTAATTTGACCTCAGAGGTATTGCAATCTTCTGACAGATAGTCAGTATCGTTTCATTCATGTCTTTCAGTGCACCAGAGTGGTTTTTCCTCTTACCTGTTTTTATTTTACTAGGTCTTGTTTGGAAATCCGTGCAACTAAGGAAGCCTTTACGCATTTTAATTATCTTAACACTCACTTTACTCCTCGTAGACCCGCGCATTACTCGCCAACAGGACGCGCTTGATCTCTGGGTAATGTTAGATCGCTCAGAATCCACAGAAGACCTGGTGGGCAAAGGCCTCCCAGAGTGGCGCAAACTACTAGAGGACTCCAAACCTTCACGCCGTGATAAACTCCGATTTATCGACTACGCCGCTGAAGTAGTGGAGCAAAAACCTGGAACTGAAACAGCGGTATTCACCGGTAGCCGTATGCTCACAAGGACAAATCTGGCACTCCAGAACATCATGGCCATGACAGCGAAAGATCGGCCATCAAGAGTGCTTATCTTTAGCGATGGTTATGCCACAGAACCCATTGCCGATGCCGCAGCAAAACTCTCACGCATGGGAATACCGTTAGACTTCCGCCTCGTGCGGGAAGAAACCGCAGATGACTTCCGTGTAGCACGTCTCCACACCCCTACCCGAAGTCAAGTAGGCGAGCCTTTTTTGCTAGACGTAACAGTCCGTGGTTACACAGATGCAACCGTACCCTTGTTAATTAAGCGTAATGGCCAAACCCTCTCTCAGACCACTGTCCAAATAATAGGCGGAACTGGTAAAGCCGAGTTCACAGACCGGATCACCCGTAGCGGATCATACGAATACACAGCGGAAATCATCCCTGAAAAAGATGCCTATCCAGGAAATAACCAGATGAAGCGATGGACCGAAGTTACAGGAGGTCCTCGTGTCTTACTGGTAACCAAATACATCAATGACCCGCTCGCCACCGCACTGAAAGACCAAGATTATGATGTTCAAGTAGTCACAGAGCCCGGCAGCCTACGCGTAGGTCAGCTAGCGGGCGCAAGATCTGTGGTATTTAATAATGTCCCCGCCTTTGAAATACCTTCGGCTTTTCAGGACGCTCTCAACTTCTATGTTAAAGAACAAGGCGGCAGCTTTCTCATGGTCGGAGGAAAACAATCATTTGGCGCTGGCGGCTATTTCCAATCAGCCATTGATCCCTTGTTACCCGTGTCCATGGAATTAAAAAACGAACACCGCAAGCTCTCCGTAGCGATGGCTATTGTGATGGATCGCTCAGGCTCCATGTCTATGTCAGCGGGGGCTGGGAAAACTAAAATGGATCTCGCAAATACAGGAGCCATACGTGCTGTAGAGCTCCTAGGAATGATGGATCAGATCACTGTTTTTGCGGTGGATAGCCACGCTCACAAAATGGTGCCACTGATAGAGATCAAGGATAAGAAAAATACTCTCATCGGAAAAATCCGGAAAATCCAATCACAAGGAGGAGGCATCTTCGTCTATAATGGTATGTTTGCAGCTTGGCAAGAACTCAAGAAATCCAACGCCGGCACGCGACATATGATTCTTTTTTCAGATGCTGCGGACTCGGAGGAGCCTGGTGAATACCGTAGACTGCTAGCAGAAATGACCAAGGAAGGCGCCACCGTTTCCGTCATTGGCTTAGGAACTCCAGCAGACCCAGATGCAAAACTCCTCCAAGACATCGCTAAACAAGGAAAAGGAAGGTGCTTCTTTACCACTCGTCCTGCTGATATCCCACGACTTTTTGCTCAAGAAACTGTTACCATAGCGCGCTCTGCTTTTATCAAAGATCCAGTAGGCACAGTCGCCACGGGCAAATGGAGTGAAATATCAGACAGACCTTTCAAATGGCTTCCACAAGCTGATGCATACAATCTCTCCTACGCTCGTAGTGACGCCACCACATCTCTCAGCACAACAGATGAATACTTAGCGCCACTCGTGGCACACGCTAGGCGCGGCATTGGTCGGACAGCTGCCGTATCCTTTCCGCTAGGTGGAAAATATTCATCAAAGGTTCGAGCATGGCCACAGTATGGAGACTTCATCCAGACACTAACACAATGGCTCATGGGAGACCAACTCCCACCAGGCATAGGACTACGTCACCGCCTCGAAGGTACCCGCCTCACCATTGATTTACTTTATGACCATGAAGAATGGGGAAAAAAATTCGCCATTCATCCACCACGCATCAAGCTTCTCGATGGTGACACTACAGGCACACCATACGAAATCGCATGGAAGCGTATCGCCCCAGGTAGATTTTCACTAACAAGAGACCTCGAAGAAGGCACCCTCATCCGCGGAGCTATTCAAACTGGCGAACACGCCATCCCCTTCGGACCCATTATTGTAGGCTCTAGCACGGAATGGGCGTTCGACCCAGACCGCCTTGCCGAGCTTCGTTCCGTATCAGCTCAAACAGGCGGCAGAGAGCTCATCGACCTCTCGAAGGCATGGCTACGCCCTCCAGTTATTTATGATGCCGATATCCGCATCCCCCTACTCATCATCGCCCTCACTCTTATCATGTTAGAAACTCTCGTAACACGCACTGGATGGAAGATCCCTCTCCCAGCACTAGGCAATATGGGTAAAAAAACAACCTCCACAAAAATCAAACCTAAGCCAGAGCCAGAAAAATCCAGTGCAGCCACCCAAGAGCAGCCTAACATATCACAACCAACACCTCCCAGCAGCAGCCGGAGCTCACGTTTTGATCGCGCCAAACGTAAAAAATAAACTGCAAATAACAGCTGCAATTTTAACTTCGCATTACTCAAAAGATCATCTGCCTTCAAGCCATGCCACCTATTTCTCCAACTACTCAACCCATCGCCCTCAGCATCGCCGGATCAGACTGCTCAGCAGGTGCAGGCGTGCAGGCAGATTTAAAAACACTCCAGCAACTAGGCGTCCACGGCCTCAGCGCTGTAACGAGTATTGTCTCTGAAACCCCCCTCGAAGTTCGGGACATTGAAGCTATTGCTACATCTCTGGTGCAGAGCCAGATTCAAATACTCTTAGAAACCTATCCTATTGCCGCTATCAAAACAGGCATGCTCCCCTCACGTTCATCTATCATCGCAGTCTGTGAGATACTCAAGGACCACAGCATCCCTATTATCACTGATCCTGTTATGATAGCCTCCAGTGGATCCGCCCTGATGCAGGATGACGCCTCACTTGCCATGGCTGAGCGGCTTATCCCACTCTGCACACTCGTCACTCCAAACATGCCTGAAGCATCCCAACTACTTGGTCGCGAAGTACAAGATCATTCTGACTTGGAGCAAGCAGCCCGAGACATTGGAGAAAAATTTCAAACCTCCTGTTTACTAAAAGGAGGTCACCTTCCAAGTGGGGTAGATCGCTTAGATATTCTCTGGCACAAAGGAAAATCTCATACCTTCACCCACCCTGATGCAGATATTGCGGGGGGGATTCACGGTACGGGCTGCACACTCTCGGCTTCTATCACAGGCCATTTGGCTCTCGGTAAACCTCTCGAACAAGCCGTTGAAAACGCCATTTCTCATGTTCAAAAACTCATCGCCAATGCAAAAACTTGGCAACACGGAGGCCAAGCCGTCCGCTGCCTTGGATGGTAAAAACATCAGGTTACTTCATTTGTTTTTATATTCAGTTTTTCCTAAATACAACTTGGGGATCCCTTTAGGTATAAGCACGGCCAACCTTGTGACATATTTGTTACGTGCAAATTTCCTCCATGAATGATAACAATGCCCCATGAGTCCTCTCCAAGACTATATTTCTTTCCCCACTAGAATCGTCCGGATCATCCTCACCCTAACTGCCTGTATAGGCTTTGCGTCATGCGGTAATTTCAGCGCGACCAATCTAGCGAAAAAATCCGTCAGCTCGGTAAAATCAGTCTCCAAGTCAGTCACTGGCATCATCCCATCACGTGTGCCTATTGCCACCGTCCGCACACAGGATTTAAAAGAAATGCCTACAGGTGAAGAACGCGCACTGGCATGGGAACGCCAGCTCAACCGTAAGCGTTACGCATCTTACTCCGGCGGCTGGGTAGCACCTAAAAATTATCAAGCCCCTACCCTACCCGATGAGGCCAGCTTCCCTATCGATGCTGGCCTGCTTCCACCACTGCACCAGAATCAGGGCACCACGCTTCGTGCCAGCGGAGAGCTCCCACAGTAGAAAAACTACTGACACCCATACCTCCGGAGATACTACGTAGTATCCATCTCATTACGGTAGTCATTTCGTTCTTGAGTTCTCTCAAAGCACGTAGAGCCGCCCTAAGTCACACTTTCAGTGGCACAGAAGATTCATCTGAATCTAGCTTTCTTTTTCCCGTCATCGGAGCAAGAATAACGCCATTGCTATGATTCAAAATAGCGGCTTGCTTTCACTGAATGCATCATGAAGTCCCACACAAAAAATACTCCAGCACGCTACATCCCCTCAAGCTCTCCACCAGTTGATCAGGTAGGTATTGCTGAACGTGCCGCGCGCTTTACCACCCGCAGTATTAAGGACACTACCAAGCGCGCTGGCTTAAACATGGTGTTAAACATGATCGATCTCACCACCCTCGAAGGCGCAGATACGCCAAACAAAGTGCGCCAACTCTGCTACAAGTCTTGCCACCTTCATGACTCCATACCAGGGCTCCCCACTACTGCCGCGGTATGCGTCTACCCAACATTTGTCAAAATCGCACGCACAGCCTTAGGGCCGCATTCAAAAGTCAATATCGCATCGGTAGCCACCGCATTCCCCTCTGGCCACGCCACTCTCAAGCAAAAATTAGAAGAAACAACACAAGCAGTAGGTGATGGTGCTGATGAAATCGACATGGTCATCTCTCGTGGAAAATTCCTCTCAGGCGATTACAATTACGTTTTTGATGAGATCGCCGCCGTCAAAGAAGCCTGTGGCAAAGCACGCCTCAAAGTCATCCTAGAAACTGGTGAGCTAGGCACACTTGACAATGTACGGCGCGCCAGTGACATCGCCATTCACGCTGGAGGAGATTTCATCAAAACATCCACCGGAAAAATTGCCTCCGCAGCCACTATCCCCGTCACCCTCGTAATGCTGTTAGCCATCCGTGATCATTATTTTAAAACAGGAGAAATGGTCGGAATGAAACCCGCAGGCGGCATTTCCAAATCAAAGCTCGCCCTCCACTATCTCGTGATGGTGAAGGAAACGCTCGGTCCAGAGTGGCTGGATAATCGATGGTTCCGCTTCGGCGCCAGCAGTCTCGCTAATGATGTTTTAATGCAAGTAGCCAAGCTAGAAAGTGGCCACTACCAAGCCGCCCAATATTTCTCCAAAGACTAACCATTTTCCATAATGCCCAAGAAAAAATCTGCACCAGACTGGAACTATGCTCCAGCCCCAGAATCATCCTCTCAGGTCAATCTAGCCAAACGCTACGATCACTTCATCGGCGGTAAATGGACGCCACCAAGTAACCAATCCTACTTCACCTCTACCAATCCTGCTACAGGTAAGAAAATCGCTGAAGTGGCCGATGGTTCACCCACAGATGTGGAGGCGGCCGTTAAGGCTGCACGCGCAGCATACAAGGGGTCATGGGGGAAAATGAGTGGTCGCGAGCGAGGGAAGTATCTCTACCGTATCGCTCGTCTCATTCAGGAACGCGCTCGCGAATTCGCCATCATCGAAACACTCGATGGCGGTAAACCTATCCGTGAAGCCCGTGATATCGACATCCCTCTCGCCGCAAACCACTTTTTCTATCACGCAGGCTGGGCAGATAAGCTTGATTATGCATTCCCTAACCAAAAAACCGCTCCTTTGGGTGTCGCCGGACAGATTATTCCATGGAACTTCCCCTTCCTGATGGCCGCGTGGAAGATAGCGCCAGCACTCGCCACCGGAAATACCGTGGTGCTTAAACCTGCCGAAACCACCCCTCTAACAGCACTCAAGCTAGCCGAACTCATCGCAGACGCCGGCCTACCTGATGGCGTGGTCAATATAGTAACTGGAGCAGGCGAAACGGGAGCCGCCATCGTTAATCACGGTGATATTGATAAAATCGCATTCACTGGCTCCACCGCAGTGGGTAAGCTCATCCAAAAGTCTTTAGCACACACAGAGAAAAGACTAACACTAGAACTAGGCGGCAAGGCGGCTAATATTATCCTCGATGACGCTCCCATCGATCAAGCGGTGGAAGGAATCGTGAATGGTATCTATTTTAACCAAGGGCACGTCTGCTGCGCTGGCTCACGGCTTTTTGTTCAGGAAAATGTATTTGATGAGGTGATGTGGAAGCTAAAACGGCGCATGGATAGCTTAATTGTTGGTGACCCATTAGATAAGAATACCGACATCGGCGCCATTAACTCAAAAGCTCAGCTAAAAACAATCCAGCGTTACATCAAAGCTGGCATCAAGGACGGCGGAGAGATCTATCAGCCATCATGTGATCTTCCCGCAAAAGGCAACTGGTGCCTACCCACAGTATTCACCAATGTCGCTCAATCATCCATCATCGCACAGGAAGAAATATTCGGCCCAGTATTAGCCGTCCAAACATTCCGTACGGTGCCTGAAGTGATCGAAAAGGCAAACAACACACCCTACGGGCTCTCAGCAGGCGTCTGGTCAGATAAAGGAGCGAGACTCTTCCAGCTTACTAAAAGCCTTCAAGCAGGAGTCGTCTGGGGTAATACCTTTAATCAATTTGATCCTACCTCACCCTTCGGAGGCTTTAAAGAAAGCGGTTACGGCAGAGAAGGCGGCCTCCACGGCCTAGCAGCCTATCTTAATCTGGAATTCTCATAGAACAATCAAGTTATGGAACGCATCGAAGTTTTAAAAACATACAAACTCTATATCGGCGGTAAATTCCCTCGTACCGAATCTGGACGCTACTACCAGCCAGCTGGTAAAAATGGTAAAAAACTAGGTAACATCTGCCAGAGCTCGCGCAAGGATTTGAGAAATTCCGTGGTCGCCGCACGCACTGCACTCGCTAGCTGGGCGCCACGTGATCCTTTTAACCGTAGCCAGATCCTCTACCGCATCGCAGAAATGTTAGAAGGTCGTAGTGCTCAGTTTGTAGACGAACTTAAACAGCAAGGCTCCACACCTACCGCCGCCCGCAAAGAGGTGGCAGCCAGCATTGATCGCTGTATTTATTACGCCGGTTGGTGTGATAAATACCAGCAGACATTCTCCTCGGTAAACCCTGTAGCGAGTGCGCACTTTAATTTTTCAGTGTATGAGCCCATGGGCGTCATCACAGCCATTGCACCCGAGCAATCTTCTCTGCTCGGCTTACTCGGCACCGTGTTACCAATTATCACTGGAGGTAACAGCTGCATTGTTATCGCATCAGAAACCAAGCCACTATGCGCCATCACTCTAGCAGAAGCATTAGCCACCTCTGACCTCCCCGGCGGCGTTATCAATATCCTAACAGGTGTTCGCGCCGAGCTACTACCCATCATTGGTAGCCATATGGATATTAATGCCGTAGTGGCATCTGATCTTACCGATACAGAGAAATCTAACCTCCGCGCAGAAGCCACGAGCAACCTCAAACGCACCATCTTCTGCAAGCAAGATCCAGCCAAGACCGAGTCCCCATACCCCATCCTTGCTACACAAGAAATTAAAACCACCTGGCACCCGGTAGAATCAAGCATCACAGGAGGAAGTGCCTATTAACCGCCACTCCCTCTGATCACCTGATGTCATGGAGCTAAAAAATACCAATATGATACCATTGTTTATTTCCATAAATCAGTGGTAACAGTTGAATATAGCAAGACACTTATGCTAGCATCATTCGCATGAGCAACATTTTCTCTGGGACAATTCCTGCACTGATGACCCCTTGCAACGCCAAAGGGGAGCCTGACTTTGACGCCTTGGTTGCCACCGGGCTAAAACTGATCGATGACGGTATGTCATCCGTAGTTTACTGTGGTTCTATGGGCGATTGGCCTCTACTCACAGATGCAGAGCGCCAAACAGGCGTAAAAGCCCTCGTGGACGCTGGCATCAAAGTAATCGTAGGCACAGGCGCTCAGAATACCAAGATCGCCGTTGAACATGCTGCACACGCCCGCGAGGTAGGAGCACATGGCCTCATGGTCATCCCCAGAGTGCTCTCACGTGGCCTTTCACCCGCAGCACAATACAATCACTTTACCGCCATCCTAGAAGCTGGAGGACCCGATCTTCCAGCAGTGATTTATAACTCTCCTTACTACGGCTTTGCCACCAAGGCAGATCTCTTTTTCAAACTTCATAATCAATACCCTCAACTCGTTGGCTTCAAGGAATTTGGTGGTGCTGATGATCTCAGCTATGCCGCTGAAAATATCACCACTGGCAATGATCAACTTACCCTCATGGTAGGGGTAGATACCCAGGCTTATCATGGCTTTGTTAACTGTGGCGCCAAAGGAGCAATCACAGGTGTAGGTAATGCCCTCTGCAAGGAAGTACTGCATATGGTCAGCCTCTGCGAGCGCGCAGCTACTGGCGATTCACAAGCACGTGAATACGCACTCCAGCTCAGTGAGGCCATGAACGTCCTCTCCACTTTTGATGAAGGCCCTGATCTCGTTCTCTACTACAAGCACCTCATGGTGCTAGAAGGACACAGCGCCTATAAATACCAGATCTATCAAGACGATGCCTTAACTCCAGCTCAAAAAGCACACCTTGAGTCCCAACACAGCCTATTCCGTAACTGGTGGGAATCTTGGGAAGGTAAGAGCTTCTAAGCTCTACTAGCTACCTCCATCCTATCTATCCACCTAGCTAGAATATCATCTAGCTAGGTGGTATGTTTTTAGGGTTCTGCTTAGTGAGCTAGCCTAGACCTCGCTACGCTTGATCGCTAATGGATTACCATCTTTTAGTTCATCCGGTAACAATGCCTGAGGGCAATCCTGCCAACACACGGCACGAGTGAAACGATAGATCGCCATTGAACCCACTGAAGTGCTACGCCCATCTGAAGTGGCTGGAAATGGTCCACCATGCACCATACTTGAACAGACCTCAACACCTGTGGGGAAACCATTAAAGACAAGGCGGCCTGCGCGATCTTCCATCACACTGACAAGTTCTCCCTGAGTAGCCAATTCTGCATCTGTCCCGTGCACACTAGCGGTGAGCTGCCCCTCCAAAGATTGCATCGCGGTTAATAAATCTGCTTCGTCGTTATAAGTAACAATAATACTCGCAGGGCCAAAGACCTCGTCAGTCAGTGCCTCAGAACTTAAAAATGTCTTAATATCCGTCTGGAACAGGGCTGCTACAGCTTGGTTTGCACCATCACCGGCATCCGCTTTAGCCAGCCTTACTACCCCAGCATGACTTTCTAGAGCATCTAGCCCACTACAATAGGCATCACAGATACCACTGTTAAGCATCGCTGAGCTAGCACTGGTAGCAACGAGCTTGGCAGTCTCCGTAGCAAGCACCTCTGCATGATCTTCATGGATAAAAATCAACCCTGGATTCGTGCAGAACTGCCCCACTCCGAGAGTCATCGATCCATGAAGACCTTGGGCAATTTGCGCCCCGCGTTCTGCCGCAGCACCTGGGAGAATCACCACAGGATTAATCGCACTCATCTCGGCATACACTGGGATAGGCTCAGCGCGAGCAGCGGCAAGATCCATCAAGGCACGCCCACCTGCATAAGAACCAGTAAAACCTACAGCTTTAATAACAGGGTGCTGCACCAGGGCCTGACCAATGGTGCGCCCACCTCCGTAAAGTAAAGAAAACACCCCCTCTGGCAGACCACAGCTAGCTACAGCCTGCTGCACAGCGAGGCCTACGATTTCCGCAGTACCACTGTGCGATGAATGCGCCTTAACAATGACTGGGCAACCAGCAGCTAGAGCAGATGCCGTATCACCACCAGCAGTAGAAAATGCTAATGGAAAATTAGATGCCGCAAATACCGCAACAGGCCCAAGGGCACGTAACATACTGCGCGTATCCACCTTAGGAAGTGGCTGGCGTTCTGGCTGGGCAAAATCAATACGAGCATCAACCCACGAACCCTCTTCTAATAATCCTGCAAAAAGCCGCAGCTGCCCACATGTGCGCCCAGCTTCACCACGGACGCGCATTTCCGGCAAGCCTGTTTCCAAAGGCATACGTGCCACGAGCTCTTCGATGACTGCTTCGATATTATCAGCAATCGTCCGCAAAAATACCGCCTTATCCGCACCACTGGTATGGCGATACGTTTTAAAGGCTTCAGCGGCTAGACTAACTGCTTGCTGCATTTCTGCCTCAGTAGCCGTGATATAGCTTGGATCGATTGTTTGATTCGTAGCAGGATTAATGCTCTGCCCCATAGCTTCGCTGCCTTGGCCGCGGTTAGATCCGATGATTGATGTTCCTTGAAGTTTCATGTTGTTAGTAGTCTTAGAATAAAATAAATGAATTAATGCTGAGAGAATGATGCGGAGGAGATGCCGTGACGAAATGGATCATCGTCTTGAATGATAAGCGTTGTTTCACCATTGACGTAAGCACTGCTAGTAATGATAGGGGTAATACGACCATTATCAAGTGGTTCTAATTGGCATTCAAAGACCGTATTCAAAACACTCGCTTGCCGCCAAACTTGCCCAGACTCTAGCTCGCCATCAGCGTAAAGACAAGCCAGCTTTGCACTCGTTCCAGTGCCGCAAGGAGATCGATCATACTCCATCCCCGGGCAGAGAACAAAGCTACGGCTATCTGAAACACCTTCTGTAGGCTGATCAAAAATCTCTATATGATCAACCTTACCACCATCATCCCCCGTGATATTCTGATCCGCAAGCGCCTGAGAGATGGCAGCACCATAGTCCGTAAGCGCTCTAATATTTTCGTATCTCACCGTAGGAGCATCAGCTGAATCAGACACCTTGGTAAGAAAAAACCAATTCCCCCCCCACGCAATATCTCCCGTCACTTGGCCATAGCCAGGAACAACCAGCTCAACGCCTTTCCGGTATCTATAGCTGGGCACATTGGTCACAGTCACACGGCCTTTTTCACATATTTCAACACCCACTACTCCTGCTATGGTTTCAATACGGTGTTTACCGTGCTGAATTTTCCCCATGTGCAAAAGGGTAACCGCAAGACCAATCGTTCCATGGATACAGCTATGCAGATACCCTACATTATTAAAAAAAATCACCCCAGCTACACAATCTGGATCACTTGGCTGACAAAGAAGCGCGCCAACCATCGCTTCATGTCCACGAGGTTCATTGACACAGGATTTACGAATCCAATCATACTTACCAGCAAGCAAGTCTCTTCTCTGAGCCATTGATTCCACATTGATCCCTGTAACCTCCTCTGGCCCATCGATCACAACTCGTGTAGGCTCACCACCTGTGTGAGAGTCTATAATTGAAAGATGCATATATCGAAAATTATTCATTCGTAATCCTCTAATTAGACTTGTAAGATTATCACAGTGGTCTTGTATGAATTTCTAGGTGCGCCCCTTCAATTTGTATACCTTCCAGCTATCCATGCACACTACAAAAGATATTCGCAAAGCCTTTTTTGAGCGACTTGATCGACCTTTGGTGAACGAAAGGTTATTTGATCACGTACCGGATATTACCTTCTTCATCAAAGATCATTTAGGCCGCTATGTAGCAGTCAATGAAACGCTCGTAAAACGCTGTAATGCCAATACCAAAGAGGATTTAATCGGTAAAACAGCAGATGAAGTATTCCCGCCGCCTCTAGGATTCTCTTTTGCAGATCAGGATCAAAAAGTTCTTAAATCAGCATTAAGTATCCACGGACAGCTGGAGCTACATCTTTACCCTGGAGGACGTCAAGGATGGTGCCTAACTTATAAGGAACCGATCTTCGACCAAAACCAATTTATCATCGGAGTATCCGGCATTTCACGCGATCTCCACTCGTCTGCAGATAGCACCGCAGATCTCGCCGTGATCTCGGAGGTCTTAAGCCACATCCGGAAAAATATCGATAAACAACTCCGCCTACCAGATCTCGCAGAAATGGCAAACCTCTCTGTCTATCAGCTCGATCAGCGCCTAAGGTCACTTTATCACATGTCGGCAGGGCAATGTATTACCCATGCAAGAATTGATGCTGCATGCCATATGCTAACAACAACCGCAAAAACCATCTCCAACATTGCTTTGGATTGCGGTTATTCAGATCAGTCTGCGTTTACCCGGCAGTTCAAGCAAACCGCAGGTATTACCCCAAAGGCATACCGAGACCGCGGCCAGAGACCTAATTAAACCGTAGCGGATCTAGCTTCCTGATATCCATACACGGAGCCTCATCAGTGATCATCTGACTAATGAGGCGCCCAGTGACAGGCCCCATACTAAAGCCCATCATGGCGTGCCCACTTGCTGTTGTTAGGTTTTTATAGCCATGAACACGGCCAATGTATGGTAGTCCATCTGGCGAACATGGACGTAAGCCAGACCATGGCTCTACCCCCTCAAAGTCCACTGGCTGATAAGCAGGGAAATAATCACTTACCGAGCTGATAATCCCATTCACACGGCGAGGGTTTACAGAGAGATCATTACCACAAATTTCCATCGTCCCACCAAAGCGCAGCTTATCTCCCATAGGTGTCACCGCTACCTTCGCTTCACATAAAATAGAACACAGCTCAGGCTGTTCACGCGGATTGCTCAGCGTGATAGAATAACCTTTACCTGCCTGCATCGGCATCCGGTGACCTAACGATTTCATCAACTCTCCAGACCATGCCCCACAAGCAAGCACAACCTCAAGCCCAGGTGGAGTCTCCACTCCATCTAGTGAAACCACTCCCTCACCCCGGTGACTTAGCCCTTTGACCTCCACATCCTCGACAAACTCAGCCCCCATCTCCACCAAGCGAGCACGTAACCCATTCACAAATGCAGCAGGATCCATGTGGCAATCATTTTTAAACCACACCCCCCCTTTAACATTCATCTGAATACCACCATCCAGCTCTCGGAGCCGAGCAGGATCACACACCTCCGCAGTCACACCCAGCCGGCATGCTAGCTCTGCAACTTCCGCCTCTTCATCCAGACCTTTGTTTGTTTTACAAAGCATAAGCAGCCCTTTTTCCGTAAGCTCACTCCCCGCTTCTTGAGCCATTTCTTTAAAAATCCGACGGCTTTCTAAATTAAGATCACGCAATAACTCCAAACTGGCTTCCACATGCCTTGATGTGGCATGCTTCGCAAATAGCTTAACCCAACGGATGAGATCTCCATTAACTCTTGGACGAATGTAAAAGGGGCCCTCTGGATTTGCTAACCACTTTAAACCTTGGGAAATAACACCCGGCGCAGCTAGAGGAATAAAATGACTGGGCACCACCATCCCTGCATTCCCATATGAGCAACCAGCCCTCGAAGCCCCATCACGATCAATCACCGTCACGGGTCTCCCTGCTTTTAAAAGATGCCATGCAGTGCATAGGCCAATCACGCCAGCACCGATCACAATCACTCTATTTTCATCGTAACTCATTTATCTTACTTTACCAGTAGAGTCTAGGTCTCATCTGAAGCTTCCACCTACCTATTGGCACAGATAATGCCATTAGGAATGGCCCTCAGCACCTAAAATCTACCCGATCCAAACCTATACTATTTATTAGGAGGCAGGACTAACAAAGCATTCGACATACAGAATGCATTTGCAACTGGCATTCGTTTCTTGGCATGCCCTGCACCCCAAGAATCCGTATAAATGACTTCCTTGGTCTTTTTATTATAACCAATGATAAGTCTCATATGACCGCCAAACATTTGCGGCAGCTTACCTTCCTTAAACATACCTAACTGGAGACACCAGCCAATCGGAATACCCTGATCGATGTATTCCTCTATCTTACTCACAAAACGTGTATAGCTGGACTTAGCCGTCATCACCTCTCGATAGATTTCTGGATCACACTGACTAATAAACTTCGACAGCTTAAAGCCTCTAGCTTTCAAGGCATCTGAAAAAGTTTGCTTATTTTTTTTCTTGGCGAGCTTATCGTATTTCTTGATGTCACGAGCAAACTCCTTGAGCCCTAGTTCATAGTTCCTAATGAGGCGCATGTACTCTTGGTCTGAGCTATTTTTATCAGGCATTTTATCAGCCAGTCCTTTGGGATATTCATAAAGGACTAACACCCGAGAACGCACATGACGAGTCACCTTTTTCAGAGCAGATACCATCTCACCAAGTGAAGTACCTTGACGAGATTTCGTACCAGCAATCTGCGCTAACATATGCTGATCCGTATCAAGTCCATAATACTGATATACTCGCGCAGCAGAAGCCACAGCACAATAGCCCTTTTTCCCTTGGTCAATCATCGGTATATTTTCAATATAAACATCACCACTATCACGGTCTTTCACTAGATTGCTGCGGAGTGAACTACGATTCGCAATCCCCCCTGAACGTGCATTCTGTGCCTTTATCCTGATACGAAGAAACTCAGGCTTTACCCCCTTAGCACTCGTGCTTCGCTCAACGAGAATAGCACTATTTTCCCACATCCACAGCATTCTGGTGAGCTCTACGGTTTTTTTGCCACTCATATCCCTAGGTTTTTGGCCCGTAACTTCAGTGATCTTTGCTACCGCATAATCATAGCGCGCCATCAGATTTTTCAACTTGATCTCACCGTTATCACCACGATTGTAGAGCGATATATTAACATCAGAGATTAGGTCTTTATTAGACCGTAACACTACCTCACCAGCTTGTTTCCCAAAGAAAGTAAAATTTTTCCCCTCTGCTCTTACCGCCTTTTTGGCGCTCGACATGTATTTAAATCCGTTGAGGTGATGATGTTTGGCAAAACTCTCCAACTTTGTCTCCCAAAGCTTTTGGTTAAGTAGAATATCTTCCACCTGCATCGGCTTTGGCGGCTTGGCCCGAGCGGCCTGGATCGTACCACACAAAATAACAGCCAAAATAGGAATAAAGATTTTTTTCACCATGAAATTAATGAGTTAGATATTTTTGCAACCGAATTACAAACAACATGTCCTAAAACAAATCTTTTTCCAAAGACAAAAATGATGAGTTCTGCTCCTCATTTAAGAAATTCTATCCACATGTGCTAGAAGCGCGCATTATCCATTCTGCAGCATCAGCCGTAGCAGCATTCACACATAAAACAACAAGTCCAAAACAGAAATAGACGATGTTCTAGTACAGCTCGCGCTTGCAGAAAGAGCTGTCACCATGTATGTGCCATGGCATGAAAATCCTCAGCTACAAGGACACTGCTTACGCAAAATTTGTCCGCAGCCTAGATCGCCGCGCCACACCTGGCGGCACAGCGAAAAACGTAGAGACCATCGTCTCGGATATCATTGCTGACGTCCAGAAGCGTGGTAATGCCGCCGTGTTTGAATACACCCAGCGGTTTGATGGACTGAAGCTCAGTGCAAAATCACTTTTTGTTAGCTCAAAAGAAATCGAGGAAGCTTACACTCTGGTAGATGACGAGGTAAAAAAAGCCGTCGCTATCAGCCGCAAAAATATCCACGCTTTTGCCAAGCGTAGCATGCGCAAGGACTGGAAGATGAAAAACCCTCAGGGTGTTGAAGTAGGGGAGCGTTTTACCCCATACGATCGCGTAGGAGTCTACGTCCCAGGAGGGAAAGCGCCCTTAGTCTCTTCAGCTCTGATGACCGCTGCCTTTGGACAAGCCGCAGGCGTACCAGAAATTCTTGCCGCCACACCCGCCGGCGCTGATGGTAAGATTAACCCCTCCCTACTCTACGCCCTTGTGGAAAGTGGTGCCACGGAAATTATCAAAATAGGTGGCTCACAAGCGATCGCCGCCATGGCACTCGGCACGCGTTCCATCCGCCCAGTAGAGAAAATCTTTGGCCCAGGGAACAGCTTTGTTGTAGAAGCCAAACGCCAGCTCGTGGGTGCCGTGAGCATTGACCTCCTCCCTGGACCCAGTGAAGTGCTCATCGTTGCCGACAAATCTGCTAATGCCGAGTTCATCGCCGCCGATATGCTAGCACAAGCTGAACACGGTGGAGACAGCGTCATTGGCTTTGTTACCGATTCAAAAAGACTGTTAGCACAAGTGGAAAAAGCCCTCGAGAAGCAAGCCTCACAATTGAGCCGAGAGAAATATCTCCGCGAAGTTTTAAAAAAAGGAACCTTTTGTCTACTTACCAAGTCTCTAGAAGAAGCCATTGAAATCTGTAACGCCTTTGCACCCGAACACCTTTCGTTAGTCGTAGAAAATGAAGAAAAAGGGCTTGATCAAATCAAAACAGCAGGAGCTATCTATGTAGGTGCATTATCTGCTGTCGCGGTGGGAGACTTCCTCGCTGGCCCCAGCCACACGCTACCCACAGGGGGATCTGGAAAATCATTTTCCGGCTTACGTGCAGACCAGTTCCAACGCCGCGCTAGCATCGTGCGCATGGATCAAAAAGCTCTACAAAAATCACTTCCCACCGTAGAAACATTCGCTCGAGTAGAAGGTCTTGATGCGCATGGTGAATCTGTTAGCATCCGAGTCAAGTAGAGCTTTTTACTCTACCCACTACTCTGGCGGGAGGATGGAAATACTTTGAACTTCTCCACCTTGGATTAAACCACTTGGAGATTGAGATTCCAGATTTTCGCGATATTTCTCAAGCTGGCTTTCATTAAGCACAGTGCTCATACGCTGCACTTGATCATCAATCTCCTTCTGCTGCGCTTCTGTCTTTTGTCCTAATTTCCCTAAATTCAAACCCTGCCCCACCTGCGAAATGACGTCTCCAATCCCCGGCATTATAGCATTCATAACTACCTCCTGATCACTGCGCTCAGCGAGTTTTTTCTCTGCATCTTCTATCAGAAGATCATACATAGCGTCTTTCTGATCTTGATTGAGATCAAGACTCTTTTGAAACTTGGCCAAATCTTTAAGCGCTAAAGATTCAATTTCGTTTTCTTTTTTGCGCTCCTGCATGGCATTAAAACTTTCTAACTGATCAGGAGATAAATGATCTTCCATATACTCACCCAGGCCATCACCGCGTAACAAAGCCGCAGTCTCCTTCATTTTTTCTTTATCCTTCATGAGCGATCCTAGATTACTCATATTGATATCGTCAAAATAATCACCATAAAACGCACGTAATGCCTTTGCTTGCTCAGCATTAAGGTTCAATTCTTTCACCATATCAGTAATTTTACTATCCAGCCGATCCTTAAAACGTTTTTTTACCCGCTCGTCATGATTAGCCTTCATCTTTTCAAGTTTTCGCTTCATTTCAGGGTTCGTTTCCTTCTCAAGATCTCCACCATAAACAACCACCTTCGGCTCACGCTTCTCACGTTTACTTGGTCTAGGAGCATCATCTTGTAATGGTTGAGATGCTGCCGTCACACGGCTACTTGGCCGTGCCATTTCTGAAGATTCACTTTCTAGCTTTGAGTTTTGAGGTTGACCTTTAATAAGCCAGCCAGCTGTAAAACCAATGACAATGCTTAGAAGAATGAGTGATAGAGTAGTTTTCATGATTTTTTTAGGTTAAATTCTTCAATAAAAACGGCACTCTTTATTCAATTTGTTTAATTGAATAAAAAAAATTAGATGACATGCATCTATAACAAGAAATATCTCAGTTAAATCTTCACCGAGTAACAACCAAGCACCGCCTGCACCATAGCATCTCCACTCGTGGCTTCATCATGGAAAATATAATGCACACGTTCTTTTTGTAATAACTCAACTCCTGGAGAGAACTTAGCGCGAGCGTAAGTAACAATGCCAGGGTTCAGCACCCGAGCTGCACGAATACCATCGCAAGCTAGACGGGGTTCAGGAAAGGTAAATGCAATAGCTCTAGCAGCTTCAACTCTCGCAAGTTTCATCGTATCTTCCTGCGTAGCATCTGCAAACATCACGCGCACTCCACGCTGATGAAGATCACGCACTGTTTCCGCATTCATTTCTAACACAACAACAGGGATAGAAGCTCGCTCCATCTCCTCATGGAGCCTCTTCCCCACTGGACCATAACCACAGATAATAACATGATCACGAAGTGCGCTCGCGTCTGCATGGTATGTCAGATTATCATGCGCCGCCTTAGGCTTACACCAGCCACGCGCTTCTAACTTTACAGAAAGCGGAATCATACCGCGCATCAAGCCAGGTACAAGTGCCATAGAAACAGCCGTGCAGGCTAACAATATCTGCTCTAGCTCTGGGGGTAACCCCCCAAGATCCGCAGCGCGATTCATCAGCACAAGGGAAAACTCACCACTACTTGAAAGCGCGGCACCAGCTAACATCGCCTGCCGCAAACGCAACCCCATCCAACGCCCTATCCCAATGACAATAAGACCTTTCACAATCAAAATTCCCGTAACAGCGAGAGCAATAACCCACCAAGACTCCCTAACAACCGAGAGATCGATCATTAGCCCAATCGACACAAAAAACACCGTGAGGAACAAATCTTTAAACGGAAGAATATCTGACATAACACGGTGTGAATAAATAGATTCACTCACTACCAGACCTGTAGCAAAAGCCCCAAGGGCAAGACTAAGTCCAAACCAGTTTGCCACCCACGCAATCACCGCACACAAGGCCACCACCGTAACAGTAAACAGCTCCCTACTGCGTGATAACGCAACGGCATGAAACAAATGCGGCACACCTACTCTGCTTAAGAGCCAACAAAGTAATAAAAATACCACTCCCTTCAGCAGGGAAATACTAATCGCCATAGCGCCACCAGCTCCATCTCCAACAATCGATGGTAACACGACCATAAAAACAATCACGGCAAGGTCCTGGAAAATGGCAATCCCTAGCGCCATCCGCGCGCCAGGGGTATCTGGCTGACCTAGGTCTTGAAAAGACTTGATACTCACTGCCGTAGATGAAAGCGCTAGCGCAAAACCAACAACAAGTAGAGTGCTGCCTGAAACCCCAAAGACCCAGCATACAGCCATCGCCGCAATTGCACTCAGCAGCATCTGCAAACCACCCCCACCTAAGACCACACGTCGTAAATGAAGCAATTCACGGATAGAGAACTCAAGACCTAACGTAAACATCAACAACACCACGCCTAACTCAGAGAGACCTGCCACAGCATCATCTGGAGCATCACCCAGCCACTGGTAAACCCCCGTATTTGCCAAGATCACTCCACAAATAAAATAGCCTACAAGCAATGACTGCTTAAACCGAATAAGCAGTAACGAAACAAGCACCACGCCCCCTAAAACCATGGCCATCAAGGCCACTACTGGAGCCACCTCACTCGAGGCTGCTAGAAGTGCAGAGTCAAACATCACTCATGGTGTATCACCAAGAAGCTAGAGGGGCTAGCGCATTTCTAATTTCGTTTTTGCCCACATCCATTTGTGAATACCATCATCTTTGATTAAGGCGATGGCATCATGCTCTTGAACACCAAGGATAGTCTGCGCTTTAAAGGTCACAATCCCAGTCTGGTATGTCTCACCGTCAAATTCCATGTCATTTCCTGCCTTCCAAGAAGTAACTTGAGAGGTTTCAAACTCGGAGACTTCTCCATCCTCAACGCTTGCTTTCATAACAAGCACGATCGCAGCTTCATCGAGCTTATTGACCACTGGTTCAGGAGCGGGGGCAGGCTCTGGAATTGTAACAGGTTCTGGATCAGGTGTTACGGCAGAAGGGGGATCATTTTTCGCGATACTCCGTTCTTTCTGTAAGCGAGCCAGCATACGAGGAACTGCTAGCTGAACGAAATTTGTCTCTTTAACATCGATTTTCCCTTCCACAGGAAATGCAACTGACTGGATGACTAGTTGATCACCTTCTAAACGTAGAGGCTGCACCTCATTACCCTTTTTAAAACTCATACTAGCACCACTGGCGGCATCTTTGATGGTGAAAGGAACTTTAAGAGCTACTTTTTCAGGGAAGTCATCCGCAGTAATTTTATTGAGATCTACTTGCAACTCTGGCTCAGTATTTTCAACTGGTTTAATAACGTCTTCGCCAGCACTATCGATACTGTCTTCAGCCTTTTGCTCGGCTAGTTTTTTCGTATCAGAAATTAAAATAGGCTCTAGTACGTAGCCTATGCCAATGGAAACAAGAATAAAAATAATGGGGCCAGCGTTCATCGTTTAAGCAATTTAGCATTTAAGAGATGATCCTACAAGATTCATTGCATATGAGATTTTACTTACGAATCAAAACCTATATTTCTTAGTCTTCTTTTAAAAAGCTGTCGCCAATCAATCATTATAACCTCTTTTGCTAACGTCGCTTTTTACGCAGGAAGGGTGGTATATCAAGGTCTTCACCTTCATGGAAATTCGGGCTTTCACCTTCAAACTTACCCTTTGGCCCGCCATCAAGCTCAAGTTCAGACTGGGATGGCGCCACGGACTTACGGCGTGGTGGGAGATGAGATTTTCTCTCTGGTTCATTTTCTGGCTCAATACTTCCAATGGCATCCTCCTCTAGCTCAGCTGATACCGGCTCACCTTCTTGAGCATCATCCTCTTGAGTGAGAGGATCTGCAAGCAGAGGAATATCTTCGCTATCATGCTCGGGCTTATCGATCTCTAACTCAACCTTCACCTCATCTGCTGTAGCAAAGAATGGATCATCATCCATACTGGATTTTTCAGGCTCAGAATCTTCTCCCATACTAAAGCCCTCGGCAGGCTCCATGATAGGCTCCTTCTCAGCAACATCGATCAACTCAGTAGCCACTACGGTAGAAGCCACAGCTTGCTCATTGTCTTCAGCTTCATCTAACTTTTCCTCATTTGGCAATACCTCATCCTGATGTTCAGGATTTAATTTATCCTCTGGTAGGGCGCTAACGAGGGTAACACTGAGGCTATCACCCATAGCTGGATCAACAGCTGCGCCAAAAAGAATATGCGCACTAGACGGCACATGCTTAGCCAGCCCACGCATGAGTAACTCAACTTCGTAGAGAGTAAGACTCTCTCCACCACAAATATGCACCAGCACCGTGGTGGCATCTGCCAGCAAGCTTCCTTTATCAAGTAAAGGACTGGTAAGCGAATTATCCAGTGCAGCTTGAGAGCGATCTTCTCCCTCCGCAATACCGGAACCAAACAGGCATCGAGAGCGCGTGGTAGACAGAGCAGACATCAAATCATCAAGCCCAACATTGATTAACCCCGGTCTAACAACTAACCGAGTAACAGCTTTGATCGACTCTGAGATCATCCGATCTGCTGCGGCAAAAGCCTCATGAATCCCCTGCTTCGCCAATACCAGCTCACCCATACGGCCGTTATCAAAAGTAACCAGAGCGTTCGAGAGCACGGCGATTTCATTGAGAGCGGTCTCTGCCTGCTCACGACGTCGGGCACCCTCAAAGCTAAATGGCATGGTTGCAAAAACCACCACAAACGCGCCTTCCTCGCGTGCGATACGGCAGATCAACGGAGCTGCCCCAGAACCTGTACCGCCACCGAGTCCTACACAGAGAAAAATCATCTTCCGCTCGCGCAATGAGTCACGGATTTCCTGTTCTGACTCCTGCGCTGCTTTCAACCCAAGATAAGGGTCTCCGCCTGCACCTAGCCCCTTGGTAAGATTACGACCAATCTGAATTTTCCCTCCCGCTACCGAGCTTGAGAGGGTGCGCATATCTGTATTAATACACATCATCTCAGCCCCTGTCATACCATCAAGAGCCGCACGATCTAACATATTTGCTCCAGCACCACCGAGTCCGATGATTTTAACTGAAGATTCAGGGATGGTCTGCTGAGGGTCTTTTTCGTAGGAAATCATAGTTTGAGGTATCAGTAATCTGGAATATTGCTTAAGTTTTCTTTAGCAAATTTATAAGATCATGGCGAGTAAAGAATCCTAATCAAGGCATCAAGGCACTAGTCGCGAGAGGATACCGGGTAATATAGCACGCCAAGCGTGGGCACGCGCGGAGGTAATCACCGCTTCTTCATCACTAAGTCTTGGAAAAATACGTTTTTTCTCTAGCACCACCGCAGTCAAGGCGCAGGCACGGCGTTCAGCACTCAAGGCAAGTAACTGGGCGCAAGCCGCAAGACCACAAGATGCCATGATGATGCCAAAGCCCCACAACCCTGCTAACCGTGCTACAATCACTGCAAAAATAACCACCATGGTGGTAAAAACAGGAAAAACATGTCCAAAGCGAATAGCCCAGCGACGGCGCGCAAGTGCCTTGGGGTCTTTTAAGGAAAGCAGATAGAGCCCTACCTGAAGGGCTGCCTGCCCATGAGCATACGCGGTCATACCACTTGCACTATCGCGCGGCAAACTCAGCCATTGCCCTCCCATATCAGCGGCCGCGGCCCAGCGTTGAGCAGGCGTTCTCACTTCTACCTTTTCCTGCTGCACAGAATCTAACATTTTCCGCGCAAGCTCCCCTGCCGTTAAGCTCAGCCGAACATCCTTTAACCGGTGTAGGACACGATCCGCATTAAATTTCCTCAATGCCACAGCTGCAAGAAGTGTGAGGAGTGAAAAGAGTAACAAGATACGATGCATGAGAAAAACCTACTTAGGCAGCGCTCCCTCTTTAAAACGGCGTAGCTGCTTCATCAGCTGATTGAAATTATCCAACACTTGCGACTCTCCACGTGGTATCCCCTGGGCATTACCGATACTTGCAGCAACCGCACGCTCTCCCCACTCTACCGCTTTAGCCCGATTCCCACGAGCAAACCAAACTTCCCCCATCGTATCCAGATAAGCCCCCTGAAGAGGGCGTTCTTGCAAGGCCGCCTCAGCATGTTGATGCGCATCGTCCAGACGCCGAACAGCACGGGACGCCAACCACGCAGCTGTATTTTGTGAGTTATGAGCACGAGGATAAGCTTCACAAACAGACGCGATATGGCGGTAACTATCCTCAAACCACCGATCATAATATGCCCCTAACCCAGCTTTTCTCAACGCTGGGAAAAAATGATCCGCTAGAGAGCCGTCACCAGGGATCAGCTGACGCGCTTTATCCAACTTAATTATTGCCTGTTCACGACCACCATTTTCCAACAGATACATAGCATGGTAGAAATTCGCATAAAAACGCACGCGTAATATACTGCTTAAATAACTACTCCTACTACGTCCACGCATGAGAATACTCGCACAAACTTCGTGAATAGCCGCAGCTTTTTGCCACTGTTTGGACGTGTATAAATGCTCTCCAGATAAAGCAAGATACAAAATGGCGCTATCATATTCTGCAGAACCTGATGCCGCCATGATAGCAGCATGCTCACAGATAGCAGCCGCCTCATCGTCATAGCCCGCGTTTGCTAGCTCCAATCCTATTCTATGCAACGCACTGGCATCGCCCATGCTTAACATTAAAGCTCGATCATAAGCTTCAGCCGCCTCATCCACACGCCCCAGCTTACGCAAACTCATGCACCATTTCATCAGGGTTAAATAATCTCCTGGACGCTCCTCAACTATCGCAGCATAGGCGGGCTCTACCTTTTCCCAACGGTGTAGCAAGTAATCTAGATACATTTGGTAAGCCCTCCAGCGATTGTTCCGAGCTGCTATGATATCCAATAGCCGCGAGGCCTCTACGGCGTTATTGCGCTTAAATGCAAAATTAAACAGCGCCTCTATATACTTGTCTTTGATCAGATCTGGGTCCGGATTTTCACCGATGACAGCATCGAGTAGAGTTTGATGAATTTGGTCTGTCTCTTGATTTGTATCTGGTATGATTCCCGCTAGCAGAGCTAGCTCGTGTAGAGCTTGATTGATATCATCGGGGTTCCGCTTTTTAAGAACACCCCAGATCATTGTTACGTCATCACGAGCACCGAGGATTTTTTTCACCGATAAATCCATCATCATGTCTTCATTCCCCCGCTCTCTAGCAAACGTAATCGCTAGCCAGCCGAGATCTTGTGAACGTAGCTTAGCAAGTAAATCAAACCATGCATCCGGGTCACCTTTCTCCAGTGCCTTCATGATCGGGCGCATCACTGATAGGGCGTGTTCTCCATGGCCGCGCCCGTCAAGAAATCCAGCAAGCATCAGTAGCCTGTCTTGTGCCTCTTTGTCCTCCAGGGCTACTGCCGTAACATCCTTGACCCATGTAGGGTAAGGAAGCTTGGCCGTCTTCGGAATACCTAATAACTCCAAACTACGCTGCGGCATTTCAATCCTATCAAAATAATCAACAGCGGAGTTTTGATCATGACGAATCATCAGATCTACTGCCTGATCTCTATAACCATTCGCCGCTAAACAAGTAGCAACTCGACTAAAAGAATCTTCATCATGATTCATCCCTGAGAGCTCAAAAGCAATGGCATCCGCCTTCCTGTCTTCACCTAACAATTTTAACTGCTGCATCTGGAAGCCCATACCAAGAATCGAGCTCACATCACCATTTTTTGCCAATGCCCTTAACAAGGGCAAGGAATCTCCTGTAAAAACAACCATCCCAGCAGCAAGATCATTGAATCCCGATTTCTTGGCTTCAGCGATTGCTGCTTTTACATCCCCATTAGCACGGTGCAGAGACATTCGCCACGCAGAGCCTTTTTTCTCAGGCATTGCCTTAGATTTCTCCAACTGTTCTTTAAACTTTCCCTGGCGCACATAGAACCAAGCACGCATCAACATATTCCGCTCATCGTCACCAGTGAGTTCAAGAATTTCCGAGGCTAGATCAAAATTATCTAACATGATAGCATCGCGGACAGCTCGCGACGCAGCCTCCTTGACTAAAGTTGCCATTTTGGCTTGCGCAGCAGGACTCTTCTCAAGGCGCGCCAGATGCAGCACTTGTTGCCACTGTGAGATATCAATCAGTTTCCGCAGGATAACAAGCTGATCGTTCAGAGCACTACGGGAGAACCTTAAAACAAGTTCCTTAACCTCTTCGGGACTATTCGGAAGCACACCAGCAGATATATAGAGTACTAGCTCGCTAGCTCGTTTTGTAACTTCTGGATCTTTGTCATCAAGAACTGCGCGTAAGGAAGGGAGCGCAACTATACCTAGCTCCCATAGCTCCTGCATCGCCTTAACACGAATTGGGTAAGAATCGGCTCCGAGTTGCGCTACCAAAGCGGGGATATCGTTTTTCTCAGCAGGCTCATTTTTACCCTCAAAAGGAGGATCCTCCGCCTGAACCGAGATGGAGGTCAGGGTGAGGAGAATCATAGAAAAAAGCACCCCCATCTGAGGAGGACGCCAGCTAGGCACCTTCTTCTTTTGCCTACAGTTTTCGATTCTATCCATAAATTTAACCATCATCCTTACGTATGAATTTGCAATGATATTAGTAAAAAGCAAGATTCAGAAGTAATTACCCAATGATTAGCGTGATAGCTACTTCAGCTGATCAATCCATTTTGCAGCATCTTTAAAGATTTTTTCCCTGTTCTCATCATACATCAGGAGGTGATAGGCATCTGGATAGAATTTTCGCGTCGTCGTTAACTCGTCTGGGAAACTTTGTGTAAACTTCTTAACACTCTCCGCGCCGGTAAAAACATCATGCCCGCCATGCAGCACAAGGACAGGGCACCTTACTTGCGCAGCCTGACGAGACATCTCACCTGCTAGATTCCCAAGCTCAAGAAGTAGTCGTAAGGTGTAGCGACGAATATACCAGGCATTCTTAGCCGCCTGTTCTTCATGGATATCTGCCTGAGTGACCTGACGTTTTCCCTCATCGGAAAGTGACTCGAGCGAAAGACGTAAGGTGGGCAAAAGAAACGCGCTAACTCTTAGCGCCATGATCTTCCATGGTGCTACTTTCGCCTGGATATTAACAATAGGGGACGAGACGATCATCGCGTCTGGCTTCTTAGAACCAGGCGGAGTCTGGTGATAGGCATGCATGATAATCAAGGACCCCATACTCTCACCAAACCAGACCACCTTGGCATCTGGATATAGCTTCCGCACTAAATCAGTGAATGTGTAAAGATCCTTAAACCACTCTTTGGCATCGCGGATGTCACCACGCCGTTCCACCTTGGGATCCATACCCTGGCCCCTCGTTTCTGCGGCGTAGAGAGCTGTTGTTGGATAGTTTTTTTTGAGAAACGCACCTAAATTATCATAATCATCTGCGTGACCAGATATACCATGGACTCCTATAATAATTGTCTTTGGCTTAACCTCTGGCTTTTCGGATACCCACTTACTGTATCCTAATCGATCTCCATCGTAGGTAATGTATTCTTGTTCCTGCAGCTGTGGTTTCACGTTAACTTGAGGTTTGCCATTGATGGCAGTGGCACATGACGACACCAGCACCATAATCACACAGGCCATAGCAAAGCGCAGTGAGCTACGCCGTCTGGATACAATATCAGCCATCAATGTGCCATCAGCATGATACCCGCTCCCCCTGATGGCAAGCTCCCATCTCCTCATACTACCGCTTGATCTTTCCCTAGTTCCAGTGTTCTCTTATTCCGTGCTTCAAATAGTTTTCAACGAAATCAGCGCTGCTGAAATATCACGCCTAGACACGCTCGAGCAGCTTGAGCTCTTGGATGCATTTAAGGTAACTGAAACTGATCTACACAATCTAGATTCCAGCCATGATGAAGATGGCCATCACCTAGGCAAAATGATGCGTGATGGAAAAACTTTGTATCGCTTCCGGACAACAGATTTTCGGATCTATTTCGAAGTCGTTGATGAGTCCGTAGTCGTCCACCGGGTGCTCAGCAAAAACACCCTCTCAGATTTCCTTTTTAGATCAAAAATGCCTCTCTCTGAAGACGAGGAGCTCTCCCAGTCCAAACACTTCTGGAGCCTGATTGATGAAGGCCGTAATGCACGCCGCATGTAATAAGCGCTGACACATAAACCCTCTTCCTGCAAAAGATTCTCTCTTTTCCTGATCAGATCATTGTGATAGAAAACCTTTCATCATGACTAAATGGATCGTTCACACTCTCATTTTTCTTTTTGTAGCAGGGATAGTCACTATGGCCTTTGTCAGCACCGACAGTGAGGATGACACCAGCGCTGTTATCCAACTCCCAGCACTCATGTTAGCAGGCATCTACGCAGGTGGGCTATTTATCATGTATATCCTCCCTGCCATCACGGATAAAGCCACGAACATGGTCTATGACTCTGGCGAGCAGGTAGAAAGTGACCCACTCCACGATGCCCGTGCCGCCCATGCGCGTGGCGACTACCAAGAAGCCATCGCAGTTTATCTCAGCGTCACTAATACCGATCCCTACAACCGCCTCCCATGGGTAGAAATCGCCAAAATCCAACACGATAATCTAGAAGATCCTGATGCCGCCATCCACACCTTGCGCAATGCTCTGGAAAGCAATGAATGGCCGATCGACGACGCTGCCTACTTCATGGGCCGCCTCTCAGAAATCTATATTGAGGATAAAGAAGACCAGGAATCTGCGGCAGATGTCCTCAAACAAATCATAGAAACCTTTCCTGAAACGCGCCACTCAGCCAATGCCACACACAAGCTGCGTGAAATGGGAGAAATATAAGCGCACCCCAGTCTAGCAGACCCCTCAAAACTAACAAAAATCACCAGCCTTGTGCTAACTTTTAGCCCTATCCGCAAGGCTCTTGTCCGCTGCCCGCTTTGGTCACTAATGATCGGAGTCATCCTCGGTGTTGTCTTTGGCGATCACTACGGCACGTCATGGTGGTGGCTAGGGTTACTCTGCGGCTCCATCCTTGGCATTTTAGTTCGTAACCAAGCATTGAGCCTATTTATAACAGGTACCATTCTCGCACACGGCCTACACGGGAGCACCATTGATAGGCAACAATCTTGGGTGAAATCCTTAGATCCTACTCATCAAATCCGTCATACCGAGTTGACGGGTGTGATCATTGATACGGGAGCAAACGGTAGCGGACCCTATTTAGTCAAAGTAACCAGTAACGATACACAACATCTGCTTCACTCAGGAGTCCGCATCCAACTTTCCATTCCTAGATCAAATCTCATAAATGAAACAGCTAATCCCCCTCTCAAATATGGCGATCAAATCCACGCCACAGGAAACCTAACCATCATCCCCGAACTACGAAACCCTCATGGATTCGATCGCGCCAAGTGGCTCCATAGACAGGGCGCTAATCTAACTTTACACGCTCAGAAAGTCACCCCCATCAGAGGCATTCACCCCATGCGCCAACCACTGCGCATCACCAACGAGTGGCGGCTTCATTTACGTGATCAGATGACACTTGGGCTGGACAATAACTCTCAGGAGGCCCAGCTCATCCGCGCTGTAGTGTTAGGGGAGAGACCCCCACAGCCCTCTACCATGCTAGAGGACTTTAGACACAGCGGCACCCTGCACGTCTTTGCTGTCAGCGGCCTCCACGTAGGCATGGTAGGCACGCTTATCGGTTTAGTCTTATGGTTTCTACGTGTCCCCCGCTGGATGCTTATCACACTAACCCTTCTAGGAATGGCTTCTTATGCTGGAATTACAGGACTACGCCCACCTTCGGTAAGAGCCGTTTTAATGGCTACAGTATTCCTATCAGGCTTCCTCATTCAGAGACGCCCCACCCTTATCAATAGCCTCGCTGCTAGTGCAGTAATCGTTTTACTCTGGGATGGCCATCAGCTTTTCACCCCAGGATTTCAGCTCTCCTACGGTGTACTTTTAAGCCTAGCATTACTAGCAGGCATGTGGGCTCGCGTTCTAAAACCCATGGCGCAAATCGATCCCTTCATGCCACATCTCCTCCTCACATCATGGCAGGAAATGCGACTCAATGTTAGGAAATGGCTAAAAAATTCACTATCCATTTCAATGGCAGCGTGGATGGGATCAGCCCCCTTAATGTGGGTGCATTTCGGCATCATTACCCCCATCGCTGTTTTCGCCGGCATTCCTCTGATGGTCATGGTATTTCTCATCCTCGCCATGACCATGTTCAGCCTGACGAGTGGCGCACTCTGGCAGCCAGCTAGCAGCATGATTAACCAAGCCACTGCCGTCATCGCGCACGGGACTTACCAGACGGCATCTTTTTTTGCCCATTTGCCGGGGAGCTATTATTACAAAAAATCCGCAGCTGACGGAGAACGCCAAATCATCGTCTTTGATATCCCCCACGGTGGCGGATCTAGCCTCATCGATCTAGGTGGCGGAATACTGCTAGACTCAGGCAAGAAAAACCATTTCATGTGGCATGTCTTTCCTACTCTGGAAGCACGGAGGACATCTCTGGACTCCATCATCGTGAGCCACGCAGAATCTGCACACAGCGGCGGCATGAGCCAGTGCCTCAATCATTTCCAACCAAAACAAGCACTCATCCCACGAACAGATCTCCGCAGCACAAGTTATCAAGAGTTTCTCACTAAAGCACAGCAAACAACATGCAAACTCATTGTTCCTCAGAGAGCTCAAACCTTCCAGATTGAGCCCGGTGCCTATCTCGAAGTCCTCCATGCCCCTGCAGAGCTAGATGGCTATGGCCTCGCTGATGACACAGGCTTGGTAGTCCGTTTGCACTGGCAGGGCTGGCGGATTCTTTTCACAGGTGACGCAGGCTTTATCACCGAAACACGACTACTGGAATCAGGCATGGATCTATGCGCAGATGTTATTGTCATGGGACGAAACTCAGACGATTTCTCAGGCACCGAGACTTTTATCCAAGCAGTCTCTCCACAGGCGATCATCAGTACCAATACTGATTTCCCAGCCCACGAGCGTATCCCAAAACATTGGCGCATGTTCTTACAACGAGAGGGTATCACCCTATTTGATCAACAGATGACAGGTGCCGTGACGATGAGTCTAGAAAATGACAGTCTCAGTATGAAACCCACACTCTCTGGAGCACAAACGCTTATCCTACAGCATTGATCACACCATAATTCAGTGGACAATCAGCTCTTCAGGTATCACTTTTTTGTGGCCTCAAAGAAACCGGCATCCACGTTATCGTTAGAAAAAACTTCAGCCTTCTACTCGCTCTGCGGTATCTTAATCCGCTACGCACACACGTCTCCGTCATCACTCTCATCTCCTTGGCCGGTGTCGCCATTGGTGTGATGGTGCTCATCGTAGTGCTCTCCGTTTTTGGCGGTTTTGAGAAACTCGTAAAAGACAGAGTACTAAGCTACACGCCGCACATCACCCTAGAGAGAATCAGCCCTTGGCCCACTCCAGATGAACAACCTGATTTCAATGTGGAGAAGGACTGGCGTGCTGTGGAGAGCGCCATGAGCTCACTCAAGGGCGTGGAAAGCGCCTATGCACTAGTGAATGATTTCATACTGTTAGATCGCAATGGCGCAGTCGCTCCAGCCTCTATGCAGGCTATCGATACCACCAATGAAGCACAGCTCCGCTCACTGGAAAAACTGATCAATCCTGGTGATGGCACTGCCGATATGGGACTAGGCGAAACTGCTGTCATCTCATCACTCACCGCAGAGAAATTTCAAATCCAAGTGGGCGATACCATTCAGATCCACACTAACCGTAACCTGCAACAGCTTCAGCCAGCGATGGATCGTATCGGCGCAGATTCCGCATGGCTAAGCTACTCTGAGCCTATCGATTTCATCATCAACGATATGAAAAAAGCAGTAAAACCTGCCGGAGAAAAAGAAGCCGTAGCCATCACCGCTATTGAAAATTTTTACTTCAACAGCCTTCCCAATCTCAGAGATAATAATCTAAGAAACGGTGAAAAAGAAATCATCGAGAGTGTAAGAGACCACCTCGCAGATAGCCTTGAACGCACCACGGAACGGCCAGATCAAAGTGGTGACTACATCTTTGAAAAAGGCCACATGCAACAAGCCATTAAGCTACTACAAACATTAGAACAAATCGACACCAAGGAAGAAGACATCAACGATGTCAAAAACCTCAAAAACATCGTCCTTCCCAAAGACCTCAAGGTCATCGGTATCTATCAAGCTACCCGCCACGCATACAGCCCAGATGTCTTTGTCCCTCTACCAACCGGACAAGACCTAACAGGAGTAGGCGATGGCGTACGTGGCATCGCCCTTCGCTTAGACGATCCCTACTACGCAGCGCAAGTTCTCAATGAGGTAGTATTACCCAATATGCCAAATGGTAATGACTGGCACGCTAAGACATGGATGGAGGACCACCAGCAACAGTTCTCATTGATTAAAACACAACGGCAGCTCCTCAGCTTCTCACTTTCTTTTATCATGATGGTCTCCGCATTTTCCATCATGGCCGTCATGTTCACTGTCACCATTCAGAAAAAGCGCGAAATCGGCGTCATGAAAGCACTCGGCGCAGCTCCCGCCCAGCTCATCCGAGTCTTCCTCTATCAGGGTGTTATCATCGGTCTCTTTGGCGGCCTGATTGGCCTCGGTATAGGCTATCTTGTTATTTTAAATCGGCAATCTATCCTAAGCATGTTTGCCTCTTGGGGCTTTGATCCTTTTCCTTCTGAATTCAATGGCTTCGAAGGCCTCCCAGCCATCCTAAACCCAGCGGAATTCATCGGCGTATTTACGTTTGCCTTTGTGATGTGTATTTTTGCCACCCTCATCCCAGCCATTGCGGCCTCCCGCAGTGATGCCGCGAAATCTTTACGAAATATGTAAGGTTCTAGTTGCGTATTTATCTCGTATATTGGGCATACCCTTGCCCTCTATTGATATCATGAAGCTACCCGCCCAAATCCCAACGCTACTACTCACTTTATGTGCTTGGGGAAGCCTACTTGCCTCACCCTCTGCTGCACCAATCAAGCGTGGCCCCTATCTCCAACTAGCCACAGAGAACTCCATCAGAATAGTCTGGAGAACTCAAAAAAAAATCACGCCTGTAGTCCGCTATGGCTTCAAAGCTCATGATCTTAATATGACGAGCTCAGGAAGCTCCATCCTACTCCGCCAGACTCAAAAAGCCCACCAGAGTCATTTCACCAAACCTCTTTCCCAAGCCCCACGCGGCACCCACCAGTATGAAGCCACCGTTTCACAGCTTCAGCCGGATACCCTCTATCACTATGCTGTTTATGATGGCGACCAGCGCTTAACATCAGCAAACCAGCGCTTCACCTTCCGCACCCACCCAAGGCCAGGCACCAAACGTGATACTTATATCTGGGTAGTTGGAGACTCAGGAACGGGAGAACAGGCGCAAAAGCAAGTGCACCAAGCAATGCTTCGTTATAACCAAAAAAACAAGCTGACCCTCGATATGTTCCTCCACGTTGGTGATATGGCATACGGCAGCGGCACCGATCCTGAATTTCAGAAAAAATACTTTAAGGTCTACCAACAAACTTTACAGAACACCGTATGCTGGCCCGCCATGGGGAATCATGAAGGAAAAACTTCACAGGGAAAAACAGGCACCGGCCCTTATTATGACGCTTACATCACCCCTACCAAAGCTGAAGCAGGCGGCGTAGCTTCAGGAAACGAGTCTTACTATTCCTTCGATTACGGCCGCATCCACTTCATCGTTCTTAACTCTCATGATTTAGACCGCCGCCCCACAGCCACCATGGCTCAGTGGCTACGCGAAGATCTAGCTAAAACATCTCCTAAGAAAACAGACTGGCTCATCGCCTACTGGCACCATCCACCTTACACCAAGGGATCTCATGACAGTGACACTGAGCACCAACTCATCGAAATGCGTGAGCATATCATGCCGATTTTGGAGTCAAACGGCGTCGATCTCGTGCTCTCAGGCCACTCCCACATCTATGAGCGCTCCATGCTGATGGATGGCGCTTATGAAACACCCACCATCGCAGAAAATAAAATCCTCGATGATGGAGACGGTGATCAAAAAGGTGATGGCGCTTACCAGAAAAGCCCCGGCCTCAAGCCAAATCAAGGCACCGTTCAGATCGTCACCGGACACGGCGGTAAAGGCATGAAGCGCAAAGGCTACTCACCAGTCATGCGCCGCAGCATCCTCCAGTACGGCTCGACACTCATTCAGGTAAAAGGCTCAGAGCTCATAGTATCAATGCTGAACAAAGACGGCAAAATCGCGGATACATTCCAAATTCACAAAAAGAAACCCATACAGCCTAAGCGTATCGCCCAGCCATGGCAACCAGGCGTCATCAAAGTAGGCAAACCCATCATCCCACAAAATGCGCTCTGGAAATACCACACCATGAGTCACCCAGCCGACCACTGGACAGCACCCGATTTTTCCACCTCCGAATGGAAACAAGGCAGGGCAGGCTTTGGCTACGGAGATGAAGATGACAGCACTCCACTCGCCATTAAAAATCAGTTCCCCAGCGTCTACATTCGCCGAGATTTCACCTTGGATAATGTGGGAGATGCACAGGATCTCTGGCTTTCCATCAGCTACGATGATGCTTTTATCCTATACATCAACGGCCAAGAAGCACTGCGCAAAGGTGTCGGTAAAGGCAGAGGAGCAAAGGCTCGGCGCATCGTCAGCCATGAAGCCCAAGGTAAGTTCGAGCTATTCCACCTCGCCCCTTCAGCACAACTTTTCCGAAAAGGCCGCAACGTCATCGCCGTAGAAGGTCATAATATAAAAAAGAATAGTTCAGACTTCACCCTGCACCCTTCACTCTTGCTCAAAACACGCTAAGTATGCCACGCACACTCGTCATCTTCTTCAGCTGTCTCATCTGCCACACTCAGGCACACGAGAGCCCCAGCCATTCTCTTGAGCTTCTCAACGAGCATATTGAAGAGCATTCCACACCCTCCCTCTTGTTTCAGCGAGCCATGGCATATAAGGAATTAGGAAAAATGAACCTCGCCATAGCCGATCTAACCCTTGCCCTAAAGGAAAAACCTAATCACCTCCCATGGCTAATCGAACGCTGCCGCATCGAACTCATCAAACACCAAGCAGACATTGCCCTGGGCACAGCCAACAAATGCCTCAAACTTGCTAAATCCAACACCCAACGCGCAGAAATCCACATCCTACGCGCCCAGGCCTACCAGCTCAGCAGCAAACCCAAACCATCTCTTCACGCATGCCAGCTCGCATTTAAAGAAGTCCCCGATGGTAAAATCGATTGGTTCTTACTTCGCTCAGAGAATCATTATTTATTAGGACTTCACAAGGAACGTATTCGCGGACTGAAAGCCGGCCTCAACACTTATCCAGAAACCATTCTCAAGCCTCACTACGTAGATGCCTTAATCGATGCCGGCCAACACCAAGCCGCGCTCTCCATCATTGAAAAAGAACTCCCCACTCTACGCTGGCAAGCACACTGGCAGATCAAAAAAACACGCGTCCTCATCACTCTCGACCGCCAGATAGAGGCTCAGACTTGCCTCCAGATCGCCACTCAAGAAATTCAACAACGGCTCAACCCTGCCCACCCAGATATCTTTCTCCTCGCAGACCAAGCACACACAGAACTTCTCATGGGAAAACAAAAAGAAGCCAAGGCCACTCTGCGCAAACTCCGCAAACACCGCGCCCCCAGATGGCTAACCTCCCGCATTCAATCTCAAATCACTAAGGACTAACTCCGTCCTTGCTTCTTGGCTCCCGATTCTTAAACCTAGCCGCCATGCGCAACATCGTTTATTTTGATTTGGAAACCCAAAGAAGCTTCGGCGATGTCGGCGGCGCCAAGAATAAAGATAAAATGGGAATCTCCGTTGGAGTAGCCTACTCCACACACACCGAGCAATATCATGTCTTTGGCGAGGACCAAACAGACGATCTCGTCGATATGCTCATCAAGGCAGACCTCGTTGTAGGCTATAATCACATGTACTTCGATTACCCCGTACTCCAAGGCTACACCATCCTCGATCTCCCTAACCAAACCGTCAACCTCGATATGATGGTTGATATCGAGCAGATACTCGGCCATCGCCTGAAGTTAGACTCTCTAGCATCTGCCTCCCTAGGCACTGGCAAGTCCGCAGACGGACTCGATGCCCTGCGCTGGTGGCAGGAGTATAAAAAAACCGGCAATAATGAACCGATGATGAAAATCGCCGAATACTGCTGCTACGATGTAAAAGTCACCAAGGAAGTACACGAATTCGGCATTAAAAACGGCTTTTTAAAATACAACGATCGCAACGGCAACCCCACCCAAGTGGATGTCAATTGGTCATAAATAATAGCCCCTAAAGCTCCCCAGCTAACAATAAGCAGCC